>NZ_JBZFLK010000018.1:0-144775 GCF_058448985.1 Pseudonocardia sp. DxW
GCACAACCGGCGCCGGCGGCACAGCGCCCTGGGCTGGCTGTCACCGCTAGAGTTCGAGACGCAGAACAAGATCGTCGTGGCCTAGATTCCAGTCACCTGACTCCGCTGAACCCGGGGCGCCCCAGTGCCTCCACCAGACCCGGTGCGCCTCAGTGTGACACGAAATCCCGGCAACGACGGGTTCGGGAGACAGCAGGTGGGCGCAAGGGCGAACAATCGTCGCAGGTAGAGGCGTCGTGAGACGTCTCGCACGCGCTTTACACCCGAGCGGTCGCAGGTTCGAACCCTGCCGCGCCCACCGCTCTGAACTGGACTCTTCTTCGGTCCGTGTGATCACGTCGCTCCGCCCGTGGGGCCTTTCGTGGTGCGTCGCGATCGGCGTGGCTGACAGGATCGCGGGCAGACCACCGGTGGGGGCCGCGATGGCAGCCGTGCGTTCACGGGCTCGATCCACGTGCTCGGGTGACATCGAGGCGGTTCGCCAGGGACGGTTCGACCGCGGTCGGAGGACGTACAGTGGAGTCCGTCCCGACCGGTTTGACCAAGTCAACTGACCCTGTTCCCGGGAGGCTCCGGTGCCCCGCAAGTCTGCCTCTGATCGGCGGGCCGACTTCGTCGCAGCCGCTGTCGTCGTCATCGCCGAGCACGGTGTCGACGGAGCGACGACGCGCAGGATCGCCGAACAGGCGAATGCGCCGCTGGCGTCCCTGCACTACGTCTTCCACACGAAGGAGGACCTGTTCGGCGCCGTCTGTCGCGAGCTGTCCCGCATACTGTGCAATGAGGTGCTCGTGTTGGACGGGAGTGAAGGCGACCTCGCACAGGCCTCTTCGGCATTGTTGCGCCGCCTCATGAGCTGGTACTCGCAGGAGTCCGAGTACTCGGTGGCGGCTCTCGAGCTCATCCTGTGGGCACGCCGCCAGCACGGCGACCTCGCCGTCAAGGTCTACGAGGACTCCTACGCCACGAGCCGTGCCGTGCTGCGCCAGTTCGCCGACGACTCTCCGGCCGGCGAGGCGCTCATCGATCGGATTCCGACGATGGTCGCGGCGATCGCCGACGGTCATGTTCTCAGCTGGTTGACCAATGACGACCCCTCGGTGGTCTCCGGTGAGATCTCGACGGCGGTCGAGGTCCTTGGAACGTGGGTGGCGCAACAGCTCGCTCGGGAGCGCACGGGCGCTCCGCTGTCCGGCCGCTCAGGCTGATCCGGGTGACCCGGTGATCGGCCTGAGCGCCTCGTGAGAGTGCCGCTCGCTGCGGACGGCGGATCGCGCGGACACGGGGGCTAGGGTCGCTGCACAGGTGCCCCGACGTCTGCGGGTACCACACCTGTCCCGCGGGCGCGGGTGGCGACGATCGGTTCGGCGAGCACCTCGGCCCGTCCGTTGCCGTCGACGGTGCGACAGATGACGCGCAGTTCGAACTCGATGGTTCTGCTCCGTTTCCCCTTCGCGGCAAGGCGCGCCTCGATCTCGACGACGTCGCCACCGTGCACCGAGGCCAGGAACTCGACCGACGAGTATCCGGCGAACAGGCTCTCGTGGCCGTCCACGGCGATGGCCAGGTGGGTTCCGGCATCGCCGAACAGCTTCAGGCCGAACGCACCGTCGACCAGGTTGCCCGCGTAGTGGGCATCGGAGTGGGCGACGTAGCGCTGGTGGACGACCTTCATCGTCCGACGGCGGCGACGTCCGTCTGCACCTCCGTCCTGCCGGTCGTCGCGGCCGCGAGTGTGACCGCATCGTCGATCCTGCCGAGGCGACGGCTGACCGTGCCACCGCCGATCTCGACACCCGGGTAGCCGCGTCCGGCCACCTCCTCGCAGATCCTCCGGTAGGTGCCGACGCCACCGACGTATCCGAGGAAGGTCGTGGGTTTGCCGGACACGTTCGATCCGCGGTACCAGGAGTCGGTGTTCGCGTAGAGGGTCCGGGCGACGGTGTCCTCGGTGATCTGCACCCAGTCGTCCTGGGCTTCGGTGGTCGGTTCGACGACGTCGGCGCCGGTGGACCGTGCATGCGCGATCAGCTCGGTGATCCAGTCGACGGCCTGCTCGATCGTGACCACGACGTTGCTCGCCAGCGCGGGACTCTGCGGACCGGCGATCATGAAGAAATTGGGGAAACCCGCGGTCATGATGCCCAGATACGTCCGAACCCCGTCCGCCCACGCGTCCTGCAGCGAGCCGGCCCCGGGCGCCGAGACGTTGAGCGCGTACAGCGGTCCGGTGAAGGCGTCGAAGCCGACGGCGAGCACGATGGCGTCGACCTGGTGGGTACGTGTGGAGGTGACGATGCTGTCGGCGGTCATCGACCGGATCGGCTCCTCGCGGAGCGGGACGACCGAGACGTTCGGGCGGTTGAACGTCTCGTAGTAGTCGGTGCCGAAGCAACTCCGCTTGGCACCCAGGGGATGGAATCGGGGTTCCAGCGCCGCCGCGGTCTGCGGGTCGTCGACGATCTCGCGGATCTTGCCGCGCATGAACTGCGCCGCCGTCTCGTTGGCTTCCGGGTCGGTGAGCAGGTCGGCGAACTCGGAGCCGACGCCGAGGAATCCACTGCGTTCGTAGGCCCGCTCGTAGCGCTCCTGTCGTTCCTCCGCCGAGACATCGAATGCCTTGGCGGTCACCGGACGGTCCGGAATGCCGCCGGGGGAGTACCGGCACTCCTCTCGGAGGGCCGGATAGTTGTTCTTGATCTCGGCGACGGTGTCGTCGTGGAGTGGGGCGTTGCGGGCGGGGAAGACGTAGGTGGGCGTCCGCTGGAAAACGGTGAGGTGTTCGGCGACCCCGGCGATGAGCGGGATGCACTGCACGCCCGATGATCCGGTGCCGATGACGGCGACCCGCTTGCCGGCGAGTTCCTCCAGGGTGATGTTCCAGCGGCTCGTCGACACCGTGAGGCCCGTGAAGTCGTCCAGGCCCGGCACGTCGACGTCCTTCGGCGTCGACAGCCCACCCGAGCCTGCCAGGAGGTAGCGGCCCCGCCGGGTGTCGCCCGAGTCGAGGGTGAGCTCCCAGACCTGCTCGTCGGGAAGCCAGGTCGCCGCCGTCACCCGGGTGCTGAAGCGGAAGTGCCGGCGGAGGTCGAAGCGGTCGGCGACGTGGTTGATGTAGCTGAGGATCTCCGCCTGCGGGGCGAACCTCTCGCTCCAGGTCCACTCCTGCTGGAGTTCCTCGCTGAACGAGTAGGAGTAGTAGACGCTTTCGACGTCGCACCGGGCGCCGGGATAGGTGTTCCAGTACCAGGTGCCGCCGACGTCGGGTGCCGCCTCGTAGCCGGCGAACGCCCAGTTCTGCTCGGCTGCCTTGTAGGCGGCGTAGAGGCCCGAGAAGCCCGCTCCGACGCACAGGACGTCGACGACGGGGGCGGTGGACACGGTCCGGTCATTCATGGTGACTACCTTCTGGTGGTTCTGCGGTGGGGATGTCTCGGCCGGCCGGTGCCGGCGGCGTCGAGGGGGTGTCGCGTCGATCCCGGTGGTCGGTCGGACGGTCTGCGGCGGGGCCTCCATGGCGGCGGCCGCGCGCAAGTACTCAGCCACGTCCGTGACCGCCACATCGGTCCGGGTGCAGGGGCCGACCTCGGTGACGAAGCCGTGGATGACTCCCGCGTAGCGGATCGTGGTGACCGGGACGTCGTGGTCGCGTATGCGCTCGGCACAGGCCTCGGCGTCGTCGCGTAGCGGGTCGACTCCCTCGAGTCCGCCGAGCACGAACCCACCACCGTGGAGATACCGCAGGGCGGGTCGTGGACTCCGCGTGCGCGGGCAGGTCGGGTGGTGGAGCCGGGCTCGCCGGGGCCCGGACCGGGTGGGAACTGCCATCTCCTCGACACGGTCGACCGGCATTCGGTGGTCGCCGGTCGGTGTGGTCGACAGCAGCTCTCGCGCCGCCTCGGGCCCGAGCTCGCGCAATGGCCGCGTCGTGACCTCCGCGAACGCCCGGGCTGCCCGACGTGCATCGGGGTCGAGGCGGTCCCAGTACGGGGGCGGCGACGTGGTCATGAACGCCTTCTCCCTCCGAGTTGCCGAAACGACTGTTGACAGGGTGTGACGCCGGACGCATCATTGTCAAGCGATCCAGTCAATTGACCAACTCCGGTGACGCAGGGCGTGCCGGGAGGGTTCCTGAAGTCGGAAGGACCGAAGGATGACCGAAGTGATGACGTCCATCGCGACGTCGCCTGCGGATGCCGCAGGTATCGACGTCAGGATCGAGGACGATGCGATCCCGGTCGTGCGGCTACTTGCTCGTGCGCTGCGGGACTCGGCCCGGATCGGCCATGTCCCTGCCGCCCTGCTCGGCGCGACCGGGGCGGTGGTGGTTCGTTCCCATGACACGCCACAAGCCGCGACGATCACTCTCGGTCGCGGCGGCATCGACATCTGCCGGGGAATGTCGGCCGAGCCGGACGCCACCGTCACCGTCGATCTGAACGCGCGGTTCGCGCCGGTCGCCGCCCCATCCGGTGACGAAGAGCTGGCGGCCGCCGTCCTGCAGGCACTGACACCGCCGCTGCCGGACTGGCGTGCGGCCGCGCACCGGTTCTGGGATGCCACGAGCTCGTTGCCGGGAATGCCCGACGTCCTGGTCGCCGTCACCGAAGGTCCCGATGGTGTGGAGCAGACCATCGTCGGCGAGGGCGTCACGAGCTATCTGATGGCGGGATCTCCGGACACCCTCGCCGGCGTGTTCTCCGGCGCGGACGACCTCGTCGCAGTGCTCTTCTCCGGCGCGCTCGGGATCCAGGGCACTCTGTCGCAGCTGTCCGTCATGACGGGTGCGTCGTGGAAGGTTCGTTACTATGCCTGAGCTCACTGCACCCGGCGCTCCGGTTTCCGAGCGCGCGACACCCACCCGGACGGTCCGGCTCGAGGCGACCAACCACGAGGGCTGTCTGCTCGGGAAGAGCGTCACGCCGACGAAGTTCGCGTCGTCCCGGGCTTCCGGGTTCGCGTTCGCGGATCTGCTGTTCGGTCTTGATCTCGGGAACGTTCCGGTCTTCGGCGCGGCCTTCCCGGACTGGCGGGGCCATCTCGACGACGTGTTCCTCCGTCCGGACATGTCGACCCTCGTCGACTGGCGTCCCGGTGTGCAGTCGGTCATCGGTGACTACTGGCTCAAGGACGGCACGCCGGTGCCGATCTGCCCTCGCAACCTCCTCCGGAAGATGGTCGAGCGCCTCGCGTCGCGCGGTTTCACTGCGACGGTCGCGATCGAGATCGAGGCGACGGTCTTCGAGGAATCCGTCCACGTGGCGCGCTCGCGTGGCTACCGCGATCTGACCCCGCTGGGCGGAAGCGCGGGCACGGCCTATCACCTCGCGAAGTCCCAGGACTGGATCGACTACATGACCGCCGTCGCCGATCGCCTGGACGAGGTCGGCATCGACTGGGAGGCCTGGAGCGACGAGGACGCCGCCGGCCAGATCGAGCTCAACCTGGCGCCCGGTGACCCGATCGCGCTCGGCGACGCGTGGGCACGGACCCGCCAGGTCATGCGCGAGGTCGCGTTCGAGCAGAACCACTCCGTGACGTTCATGGCCAAGCCCACGGCGGGCTACGGCCAGGCCTCGCACATCAATCTGTCCCTCCAGCGGGACGGCGCGAACGCCTTCTACGCCGCGGACGGGCCCTCGGAGACGATGCAGCACGCGATCGGTGGGCTGTTGGCCACGATCGACGGCAACACCTCGATCGTGCTGCCGCAGATCACCTCCTACCGGCGCCTGGTGGATCTCAGTGGTCCACCGGTCACCAGCACCTGGGGCATCAGCAACAAGACCACCGCCGTACGGGCGGTCTGCGGACACCCGACGCAGTCCCGTCTCGAGTACCGGCTTCCCGGCGCGGACGCCAACATGTACCTGGCAATGGCCGGGGTGCTGGCCGGTGTGATCGGCGGGATCGAGCGCACGATCGATCCACCCGAGCAGGTCACCGACATGGCGTGGTGCCTCCCGCCGGGCCTGGGGATCGAGCGCATCCCGGACTCGATCACGAAGGCGGCGGCGGCGCTGGACTCCGACCCCGTCCTGCGCGAGCTTCTCGGCGACGAGTTCGTCGACTTCTGGATCGCCTCGCGCCGCTGGGAGTGGATGCAGTTCCACACGGCGGGCGGCGACCCCTCCGCGGAACTGTCCGAGTGGGAGTCGACCCGGTACTTCGAGCTGCCGTGAACGCGCCGCTCGCAGCCCACTCCACACCACGGCCGCCCATCGGTATCACCGGCCGGCGGTTCCGGCTGGACCTCATCGCCGGCGCGGACGACCGTTACGGCGACCGGTGCACCGACAGCTTCATGTCGGACTTCGCCACTCGGATCGCCGGGGCCGGCGGACTGCCGGTCCATCTGCCGTACGACACGGACGCACGGGCGATCTCCCGGTGGCTGTGCGGGGTGGTCATCACCGGTGGACAGGATGTGCACCCGAAGTTCTGGGGTGGTGACCCCGCAGTCGTCGGCGGGGCCGATCCGCGTACGAATCCGATGGCCCATGACACCGAGCGGGACGAGTACGAGCTCGCCCTCGTGGGGGCCGCGCTGGAGCAGGGTGTGCCGATCCTCGGCGTCTGCCGGGGTATGCAGGTCCTGAACGTCGCGCTCGGGGGGACGCTCGTCGAGGACCTGGTGCCCGGAGCGGTGCAGCACGTCTCGACGAAGTCGGCGCCCAGCGACGGTGTGGTCGACCACGAGGTGACGTTCGCTCCCGGCTCGGCGGCCGCGGGTCTGTTCGGGGAGCGGGCGGTCACCAACTCCTGGCACCACCAGGCCGTCGACCGCTGCGGCAGCGGACTCGTCGTGACCGGCCGGACGAGTGACGGCGTGATCGAGGCGGTGGAGCTTCCCGGTGCGCCGGTCCTCGGCGTCCAGTGGCATCCGGAATGGACGGAGAGCCCCGATCCGACGATGACATGGATCGTCGATCGGTCGGCCGAGCGACTCCGGATGACGTCCCGAACACCCGAAGGAGGTCGAGATGACCGTGGCATCTGACCGGATCGGGGACGATCCGCCGATCCCGACGATCAACGGTCTGATGGCACTGTGCGCTGCTCGGTCGCCGGACGCGGAGTTCCTGCGCTTCGGGGACGAGTCCTGGTCCTTCGCCGAGATCGATGCGTGGACCTCCCGCCTTGCACACCGGATGATCGAGGTGGACGGGATCGGCGCGGGTGACCGCGTCGGGATCATGCTGCCGAACGTCGTCCACTGGCCGGTCGTGTGGCTGGCCGTCCTGAAGGCGGCCGCGGTCGCGGTACCGATCAACTGCTCGTACCGCCGGGGCGACCTCGCCCACGTGCTGCGGGATTCGGGCGCGCGGGTGGTGTTCACCGACGACGAGCGGGCGCCGCTCGTCGAGCACGTCGCGACCTCGGATCCTGCTCTCGGTGGGATGGTCATCGTGGACGTCGCCGAGGACGGATCGGATCGATTCCCGGCGGCCGCCCCTGCGGTCACCGTCGACGCGGGAACCCTCGCGAACCTGCAGTACACCTCCGGAACGACGGGGTTCCCGAAGGCGTGCATGCTCAGTCACGACTACTGGGTCCGGCTGGGCTGGGTCTGCGCCGCGTCGACCGGCCTCGGGCCCGACGACGTGCTGCTCACGGCCCAGCCGTTCTCCTACATGGATCCGCAGTGGAACACCGCACTCGCGTTGACCGTCGCCGCTCCACTGGTCGTGTTGCCACGCTTCTCGGCCCCCGGATTCCTCGCCGACGTGCGGCGCCACGGGGCGACCTTCGTCTACGTGCTGGGCTCGATGCCGACGCTGCTGTTCAAGCAGCCGGCGCGCACCGACGACCGGGACAACGACCTCCGCCTGGTCCTCTGCTCCGGCATCCCGGCGGGACTGCACGCCCGGCTCGAGGAGCGTTGGGGTGCGCCGTGGCGAGAGGTCTTCGGCATGACCGAGTCGGGAATCGACCTGATCAGCCCCGTCGAGGACGTCGACGCCGTGGGAAGCGGCTCGCTCGGGCGTCCGGTGCCGACCAAGCAGGTGAGGGTCGTCGACCCGGACGACCGCAACGTACCCGACGGCGTGCCCGGAGAGATGGTGGTCGTCGGCGTACCGATGATGAACGGCTACTGGAACCGCCCGGAGGACACGGCGGAGGTGATGCGCGGCGGCCGCCTGCACACCGGCGACGTCGTCGTCCGGGACCCGGACGGCATCCGCCTCGTCGGACGGATCAAGGACATGGTGCGACGCGGCGGCGAGAACGTCGCCAGTGCCGAGGTCGAGGCCACGCTGGAGCAGGACGATGCGATCGTCGCTGCATCCGTGGTGGCCGAACCCGACGAGATGATGGGCGAGGAGGTCAAGGCGTTCGTCCAGCTCGCCGCCGGCGTCGCGGACGGGCGTGCGACCGCGGAACGGATCGTCGGGAACGCCCGGCGGAGACTGGCCCGGTTCAAGGTCCCGCGATACGTCGAGTTCGTGACGGACTTCCCCAGGACCCCGTCCGAGCGGATCAGCAAGCCTGCCTTGACCGCGCGCGCTGCCGAGACGCCGGGCGTCACCTACGACCTGGGTGGTCACCGGCTCTGCGGCCCCCCGCGCAGCGGCCCGGACATGGTGAAGGTCGACATCGTCCGTGACGTCGCCGTCGTGACTCTCGCCCGGCCGGACAAGCTGAACGCGCTGACCGTCAAGGCCCGGCGACGGCTGGCCGAGACCGTTCGTGGGTACGGCGACGGCGAGACCGTCCGTGGGATCGTGCTCACCGGCGAGGGGCGTGCCTTCTCCGCAGGTGAGGACCTGGCGGCTGCGCCCCGGACGTACGACGAGGTCCGAGAGGCGTTCGAGACCTTCCACGACATCACGCGCGCGATCCTGACGACCCGTGTCCCCGTCGTCGCGGCGGTCAACGGACTGGCCGTGGGCGGAGCATCGGAGATCACGTTCTGCTGCGACGCCCGCATCGGAACCCGGGCCACCGAGTTCTACCAGCCCGAGAACCGCCGCGGGCTCACGATCTCGAACGCGTCCAGCATGTTGCTCACCAGGTTGGTGGGCAACCACGCGATCCGCATGATCCTCGGCTCCCCGCGGATCGGCGCCGACGAGGCGTTGCGGATCGGGCTGCTCGACGACCTCGTCGAGCCGGCCGAGCTCATCGGCCGGGCCGTCGACACCGTCCGCGGGTGGACGCCGGAGACCAACACCACGGCACTCCATCTGATGCTCCTGCGGCCCCGGCCCGACGAGATCGAACAGGCCTTCGCCCGCGAGGACGCCGCCGCGCGACAGGCGTGGGACAGCGGCGTGCTGGCCGACGGCATCGCCGGCTTCTGGGCCGTGCGGGCGACGACCGGTGCCGGCACGACACCACGCACGAGGAAGGGAACGACGTGATGGACACCCGCGCCGCGGTGCTCACCGCGGTGAACGAGCCACTCCGGCTGACCACGATCGAGGTCGACGAACCGGAACCGCACGAGGTCCGGGTCGCGGTCTCCCACGTCGGGCTGTGCCACAGCGACCTGCACTACATGACCGGTACCGTCCCGACCGAGCTGCCGGTGGTACTCGGGCACGAGGTGGCAGGCGTGGTCGAGTCGGTCGGCCCGGCGGTGACCGGTGTGCAGCCGGGAGATCGTGTCGCCGGGGCGTTGACGCCGTCGTGCGGGCGGTGCACCAACTGCGACGCCGGACGATCGACCCAGTGTCAACGCGTCGAGCAGGTGCGCCACCGTCCGCGACCGGCGTTCCGGCTCGACGACGGCCGACAGGTCGCGCGGCTCGGCGACATCGGTGCGTTCTCGCAGCACGTCCTCATGCGGGAGAACGCCCTGGTGACGCTGCCCGACGACGTGCCGCTGCAGGTCGGATGCCTGCTCTCGTGCTGCATCACCACCGGTGTCGGCGCGGTGTTCCGCGGTGCCCGGGTGCGGCCGGGAAGCACCGTCGCGGTGATCGGCTGCGGCGGGGTCGGGTCGGCCGTCATCCAGGGCGCACGGCTGGCGGGGGCCTCGGCCATCGTCGCCGTCGATCTCGATGACGCGCGGCTGCGCGCGGCGCGCGGTTACGGGGCCACCCATGTCGTCCACGGTGGATCCGGCGACGTCGCTGCTCGGATCACCGAGCTGCTGGGGGACGGGGTCGACTACGCCTTCGAGGCGGTCGGCACGGCGCACACCGCGGCGACGGCCGTGGCGGTCCTGCGCCCGACCGGAACGGCCTGCGTGGTCGGCATCGCACCGGCCGGCACCGAGATCAGCGTTCCGGCGTCGGAGTTCTTCTTCAGCGAGAAGCGGCTCGTCGGCTCGTACATGGGATCCGGTCAGGCGCGCGCGGACATCGCCCAGTTCGCACGCCTCTACCAGCAGGGACGGCTGCAGCTCGACGAGATGGTCACGCAGGTCATCCCGTTCGAGCAGATCAACGAGGGGTTCGAGGCGATGGGCTCGGGCGATGTCACCCGCATCGTCGTCGAGCTCGGCAGTGACGAACCGGCGCAGGGGTGACCGGCATGTCGTACAGCGAGCCGAGCACTCCCGAGCCGGTCAACTACATCGCCGACGGCTGGAGCGCGTGCGAGACGGTCCCGGACACGTGGAACCTCGACCCCAACACCCGCGAGCCCCTCCACCCCGCGGTCACGACGGCGCCGGCCGAGCTCGAACGGGCGCTGCAGCACGCCGCGCGGGTCTACGACGTCGGCCGGTGGGACGACGACGCACGGCGCGAGCGCGCCGAGGTGCTCGAGCGGGTCGCGGTCGCCCTGGAGCGTCGCGCCGAGGAGATCGCCCGGACCGACTCGCTGACCAGTGGCACACCGATCGGCGTCACTCGGAAGGTCGCGGCGTTCCTGCCCGCCCGGATCCGGGCGGCCGCCGCCGACCTGGTCGCGATACCTCGCGTGACGGCACTGGCCGCGGGCGGTCGGGACGTACGCCTGTACAAGGTGCCGTGGGGACCCGCGGCGATCCTCACGCCGTGGAACGGTCCGAGCTTCATCCCCGCGGCCAAGGTCGTAAGTGCGATCGCGGCGGGATGCCCGGTCGTGCTGAAGCCTTCCGAGCACGCGCCGAGCAGCGCCCAGATCGTCGTCGAGTGTTTCGTCGAGGCTGGCCTGCCCCGCGGGGCACTGCAGCTCGTGCACGGCGGCGGCGAGGTCGGCGCCGCGCTGACCGGCGACCGGCGCATCCGGGTCGTGTCGTTCACCGGCGGGCCCGGAGCGGGCAGCGCCATCGCCAGGGCGGGGATCGAGGACTTCAAGGTCCTCCAGCTCGAACTCGGCGGCAACAATCCCGCACTCGTCCTCGACGACGCCGACGTCGGCGTCGCCGCGGACGGAATCGTCGACGGGCTGACCAAGCTGAACGGCCAGTGGTGCGAGGGGCCCGGCAAGATCCTCGCCCACCACGAGCTGGCGATTCCGCTCCTCGACGCCCTGACCGAACGCATCGCCGGGCTCCGGGTCGGCCACTCGCTCGACGAGGACACCGAGATCGGCCCGATCTCCAACGCACCCCACTTCACGACCCTCCGGGCCAGGATCGACGGGTTGCGCGACCTCGGAGCGACGATCCACCGACCGGCACAGCTCCCGGCCCTCGACGGGTACTTCCTGTCCCCGACGATCGCCTCCGGCGCCGATCCCACCGACGCCACCGCCGAGCTGTTCGGCCCGGTCGCCTCATTGCACACGGTCGGCTCCACCGACGACGCCGTCCGCATCGCGAACGCGAACCCCTCGGGACTCGACGCCTACGTGTTCGGCGCGGACACCGACCGCGCGATCGAGGTCGGCTCACGGCTGTTGGCCGGCGAGGTCCGGGTCAACGGGGCCAAGCTCGCCGACCTCGGCGACGGCTCCGCACAGAGCTTCTGGGGCCCGGCCGGCATCGGTGGTCACGGACCGGACGAGCCGGTCCGGGTCTTCTGCGGCGACCGGGTGGTCGGCGTGGACGCCCCTGATCTCCCGCTGTGACCGCGGCACCCACGACCACCACCGCAACCATCGACGCCTTCGGCTCTCCGGCGAAGGCATGAACCCGAGGGAGCTCGGAACATGAAGGACCTGCTCTTCATGCTGGCCGATCTTTGGATGATCTTCGCCGGCTTCTGGTTCGGATGGAAGTTCATCCGGCACTACGGCAACTACCTGCTCGGGCTGGAATGGATGATCGTCGCCACCTCCGGCACGAACTTCCTCCTGTGGGCGTTGCTCGGCGGGGACGAGGGCAGCCCGCTCTACACCGTCGCCTACTTCTTCGACGCCTTCTCCCGCGCAGTCGGGATCACCCTGATCCTCGTGATGGGTCTGATGCGGGTGACGCACCGCTACAAGCCGAGCGTGGGCGTCGACATCGGGGTCTTCGCCCTCGGCATCGCGGCCGGGCTCTACCTCATGCGGTTCGAGAGCGGGCAGTTCCACCTGGGGCCGGCGGTGTTCTACGTCATGGTCAACCTGCTCACCACGGTCTTCCTCGCCTACTTCACGTGGCGGCTCTGGAAGATCGGCGCCAAGGTGCTCGCCCTCTGGACCGGGATCGCCACCGCCGCCGCCACCGTCATCGCGGTCACCTACGACTTCTTCCCGATCCCCGGTGACGACGCCCATCGCACGTGGTTCTACACCGCGGCACTCGCCACATGGGGCACCCAGCTGTTCGTCTACTACTTCGCCTACCGCGCCCTGCACCTGCACAACGTGCGAACGGGTCTGGAGCCGGCCCGCCGTGGGGCAGGAGCCGCGAGATGACCACCGAGAACGTCCGGTATACCGATTTCAGCGGGTGGGTGGACCCGCCCACCGATCTGGCTCCCGCCCTTGCCGAGGACGTGACCTGCGAGGTCGCGGTCGTCGGAGGTGGGCTCAACGGCATGTCCACCGCGCTGCGGCTGGCCGAGCGTGGACGGGACGTGGTGCTCCTCGAAGCAGAGTTCTGTGGCCACGGCGCCAGCTCCCGCAACGCGGGTCAGCTGGCGGGCGCACCGGGCGGCGACATCCAACTGCTCAACCTGCTGTTCCGCAAGAAGATGCCCGGCATGGTGCGGCTCGCCGAACGTGCCGCGCACCATGTGGAGAACCTCATCGACAGCCATGACATCGACTGCGACTACGCACCCACCGGCAACGTCTTCGCGGCCGTATCGCGCGGGCAGATGGGCCGGGTCCGTCGAGTCGCCACGATCCTCCGTCGCGTCGGCGGTCACGTCGAGCTCGGCTCGAGCGCGGAGCTCGGCATCCCGCACGGGTTCCTCGGTGGGATGCGCGAACAGGTCGGGGGCATCATGAACCCGGGGGCGTTCACACTCGGGCTGCGCCGGGCGGTGCTGGCCTCCTCGGCCCGGGTCTTCGAACGGAGCCGGATCACCGACGTCACGCGTGACTCGGGCCAGGTCGTCCTGTGCACGTCACAGGGCACCGTGCGGGCGGACAAGGTCGTCCTGGCGACGAACGCGTTCGCCGGTGAATGGGGGATCACCCCCGAACGACTCGCGGTGCCGATCTGGGTCGTGGAGGTCGAGACCGAGCCGGTCGATCCGGACCGCCTGGCGGCGCTCGGCTGGACGAGCCGGGCCGGGCTCGTGACCCAGCACAACATCATGGAGAACTACCGGCTGACCGCACGCAATACGATCGTCTTCGGAGTCCGCCGGCTGGAACGGGGAACCTCGTACCCGCTTCCGCAGAAGCGACCGGATCCGGCACTCGTCGCGGAACTGGCGGAGGCGTTCGCGACCCGGTTCCCCGACCTCGCCGACGTCGCCGTCGAACGCGCCTGGGGAGGCTGGATCGCGATCACGTCGTCCTGGCTCCCGGTAGCCGGGAAGATCGGGGACGACGTCTACTACTCGATCGCGTGCAACGGGCACGGACTGGCCCAGGCTCCCTACGTCGGGTCGCTGATCGCCGATCTGATCGTCGACGGTCAACGTACCGAGGACCTGGAGGTCCTGTGGGCCGAGGAGCCCCGGTTCCCGCGCCCGATGATGATGGGCCGGCTGGGACTGCGCCTCATCTGGGCCGTCGACCGGTTCAACGACCGGGTGAACGGAAGCCGCCGCCGCGCCCGGCGATCCTCGTCGTCCACGGTCCGCGGGCGCCGGTGCGGCGCTGTGCGGAGCCGTCGAGGGGAGCAGCCGGCATGACGACGAACGGGAAGGCGTCCGAATCCGTTCGAGACGGGCACTGCGAGGTCGTTGTCGTCGGCGCCGGCATGGCGGGCCTGATGGCAGCGACCGTGCTGGCCGGCCGGGATGTCGTCGTGCTCGAGAGCAGCGGACGTGCCGGTGGCCGCGTGGACTCCGTACGGCAAGGTGACTACTGGATCAACCTCGGCACCCAGTTCACGGAGGGCACCGGGCCACTGATCGATGCCCTGCACCGCCACCGGATCCCCATGGGAACGTTGGAGGGCAAGTCGGTGGCGCTCTCGCTCGGCGGGAAGCAGGTCGACACCTCGAACCCGTTCGGCCTGATGCTCCGCTCCCGGATGAGCCTCACGGACCGGGTCGGGCTGGCAGCGGTCGGAACCCGCATTCTCGCGAACGCGCCGTTTCTGGAGATGGACCCGGACCGGCGCTGGGCGAAGCGGGTCCGGTCGAATCTGGACGCCCGACGGGCCGACTTCGTCCTGCGTGGGGTCAGATCGGGGTTGGCTCGGGAGATGGTCCGGTCCTGGTCCGGCCAGTGGATGGGCTGTGAGCCGGAGGAGACGGCGGCGACGCAGTTCGTGACCTCCATGGGCATCCTGCTGACCGACCCCGAGAAGGTTCCGAACCTCACGCTCCCCGAAGGGGGCAACCAGACGCTCACCGACGTCCTGGCCGACGACCTCGGCGACAGGATCCGGCTGAACTCGCCGGTGACGTCGGTGGAGTGGACCCCGGACGGCGTGGTCGTGGACTACGAGGACGAACAGGGGCCGGTGCGTCTGAGCGCCCGGCGGGCCATCGTCGCCGTGCCCGCCGACGTCGCCGTGACGATCATGCCGGGGCTGCCGCCGGCGTATCGGAGGGCGTTCGACGACATCCGCTACGGCCGGTACGTCGTGGTGGGCTTCTTCACCCACGAGGAAGGACCGCAGCGCTGGGACGACTTCCTGGCCGTGTCGACACCGGAGCTGTCGTTCCAGGCGGTGTTCAACCATGCCGCTGCCCTGCGTCGCGGCAGCATGCGCAAGCCCGGTGGTGCACTGGCCTGCTTCGCGGGTGGCGCCGAGGCCGACAGCCTCTTCGGGCTCACCGACGAGGAGATCGTCTCGCGCTTCACGACGGATCTTCTCTCGCTCTACCCCGAGCTCGAGGGGAAACTCGATCAGGGCATCCTGCGCCGCCACCCGCGGGTCGTGCCGTTCTGGGCGCCGGGCGGACGCGCCTCGCTGCCGACGTTGCGCCAGAACCTCGGGCCCGTCTACCTCGCCGGCGACTACCAGCTGGACATGCCTTCCCTCGCAGATGCGGCCGGCTCGGGGCAGCAGGCCGCGGAGGAGGTGCTGGCGAGCCTGTGACACCGCTACATCTTCCTGCGATTCCCCAGCGATCCGCCCCAACCCGCGAGAGGAGATCACGACGACCACGCACCCCACCGGCCAGGGCGACCGGCCGCACCATCCGCCGGATCGCCGGATGGTGACCTGGCCGTGGACGCGTCGCCGTGCCAGCCGAAGTGTGGCTCCAGGTCGACCGCAGCCTTGCTGACCCGGGAGCCGACGACGAACGTGAACCCGGCCTCGTCCAACGTTCATGTCTTGATGCGGTGCCGCGAGCTGACATCGCCGCTGCTCAGGGCATCTGCGAAGCGCAGATCGCCGGCCCGGTCCCGAGAGAGGACGTGGACGGAGTCACCATCTGCCTCCGCCGGTCGGCTCCATCCATTCCGGACTCGTCGGCGTTCTCGGGGGCGAGGATGCCGGTGTCGGTGGACCTCGGTGAGCAGGCCGAACAGCAGCTCCGACGCGGCGGGCGGCGAAGACGGCGGTGATGCGTGCCTGCTGCCGGGTGGTGAGCAGCGGGGCGCGGGTGCGCAGGACCCGGCGGATCCCGTAGGGCGGGTCACCAGTGCGGGCCCGACGCCCCACGGGTGGCCTGCTGGACCCGCAGGCGGGACCGGTCGAGCTCGGTCCCGGCCAGAGCGACGACGTGGAAGAGCCTCATTGGCACAAGGGGGCATCGATCACCAGTGAGGCACAAGATCGCGCCACAGCAATGAGCGGGGTGGAGCTCAGCGATAGGCGTCGGCGAGGAGAGATGCAAGTTCGGTGGCCAGGGCGACCGGGACCGCGTTGCCGATCTGACGGGTGATGGCCACCTTCGTGCCGCACCACTGATAGTCCAGCGGAAAGGTCTGCAGGAGTGCGCCTTCCGCCTGGGTGAGCGGACGGTCCTCGACGGGGTGGAGGTAGCGGCCCTTCTCAGGCTTCACGAACTCCGTGCGGATCGTCACGGAGGGCTTGTCCCAGTGGAGCCTGCCCATCACGTCCATCGAACCGGTCCGGTGCTTTCGCCAACCAGGGGTCTGCAGTTCCCACGGCAGGTCGGTTCGGTTCCCGCCTACCGGGACGGCCGCGAAACGGTCGAGGGACAGCTGCTCGAACCTGCGGGTGATGTGAAGCTCGGCGGTCTTGAAGGCGCCCGGGAGACCACCATCGAAGTCGAAACTACCGCTGGGAAGTTCGGTGTGGTCCGGGTCGACGTGCGGGGGCAGCCCGACCAGCGCCGTACGGACGGTACGGAACAGGTGAGGCCTGCCCGCGAACGTTCCGGCTGGAGGCGGCAGGGGTGGTAGGTCGTCTCGGTGGCCCAGGACCACTGCGCGCTTACGGAACTGCGGCACGCCGAATTCGGCGGCGTTGAGGGTGTGTGCCTGCAGCCGGTAATTGTGGAGGGGACCGTCCTCGCCGGTGGCAGCCTGCAACAGCCTCCATTGAGGCGAACGGAAGAACGCGGCGACGTTCTCGATCACGAAGTAGTCGGGCTGAATCTTCTCCACGGTTCGCGCGTACTGGCGCCACAGACGGTTGCGGAAGTCGTCGGGATCGCGCTTGCCGAGGTTCGAGAAGCCTTGGCAAGGCGGCCCACCCACGACGATGTCGGCCGGGGGGATGTCCTCCGTGCGCCAGTCCTCGATCTTGCCGTGGAAGAGATGGTCGCGACCGTAGTTGGCCGCGTAGGTCGCGGCTGCGGCCCGGTCCATCTCGACCGCCGCGACGACCTCGAACGTCGCGGGCGCACCCGGCCGCCGGTTCGAATCGAGGAAGCCCCTGGTCAGGCCACCGCAGCCCGCAAACAGGTCGACGAGACGCAGGACTGCCACGGCTGTAATCTAGCCGGCCCGCACCGACAGTTTCCGTAAGCCCGCCGGCGTGTCCTCGGCCGGGGGTGTGGTAGCCCTTGAAGCTGCAGTGTGATCAGGGAGGATGCGGTGTCGCGCGAACGTCCCGTGGCTTCCAGCGCCTCGGTCGCCGCCCGTATGAGCAAGGCACGGCGCCGCGACACCGAGCCCGAGATGTTGATCCGTAAGGAGGCGCATCGCAGGGGGCTCCGCTACCGGGTCGACGCGGCGATCCCGGGAATGCCGCGTCGTCGCGCGGACATGATCTTCGCCGGGGCGAGAGTGGCCGTCTTCGTCGACGGCTGCTTCTGGCACTGCTGCCCCGAGCACTCGAGCATCCCACGAGCCAACCGGGAGTGGTGGGCCGCGAAGCTCGAGAAGAACCGGCAGCGTGACCGGGCGACCGATGCGCACTTGCTCGGACTGGGCTGGACGGTGTTGCGGTTCTGGGAGCATCAGGACCCACTGACCGCGGTGGACGCCGTCGAGGAGGCCGTACGCGGTCACTGAGCCCGAAGGTCCGCCTCACGGATCGCGGCGACGGAGCCCGCCGCCTCCCGGCGGATCTCCGTGCACAGGTCGGCGTAGCCCAGTGCGTCGAACTCGATGACCGGGGCTGTCCGGAGGAGGCGCTTGAGCACGTCCCGCAGTACTCGGCGGTCGGCGAAGCCGCCCTTGTCCACGCTCGGCCAGACGTCCGCCAGTGCTCGGATGAGGGCGCGGCTCCCACCCAGCCCCGTCCGTCGGGCGAAGATCTGGTCGAAGTCGGCTTCGCCGAAGCTGCCGATGAGGCGATACGGGTCGGTCTCGCTCGGCACGGTGGTGAGATGTGCGCGCCACCACAGCCTTCCCCAGACGTGGCGGGTGATGTCGGTGGCGAGGAAGCGGTCACCGGTGGGCTCGCGGAAGCGCCAGAACGACACATCGGGCAGCACGACGAGGGCGAGGAACGCCCAGATCGCCCGCACGGACGCCTCGGCAGCGACGAGGCCCATCCGCTCGTGCAGCAGACGGGCGACGTCGAGGTCGAAGTCGCTGTAGCTGCGGCGACGTCCACCGCCGGGGAATCCGGCCTGGTCGGCGATCGTGAGAACCCGTCCGCGTAGGTCCTCGAGGTGCTCGCGGGGGACGCGATGTCCACCGGTCGCGGCGAAGACCGCCGACGGGTGGGTGAAGGTGTGCTCGGCGGTCAACTCCTCGATCGTGAGCCGCTGGTAGCGTTCGAAGAGTTGGGTGGCGGCGGAGTCGAGCAGCCGCGGGTACAGGATGCTCACGTGTCCGCCAGCAGGCCCGTGGCGTTCTGCAGCCGGGTGGTGAACAAGATCGGGTCCTGTCTGCGTTCGCGGCGCAGGGCGTCGAGGTCCCGGTCGCGGAAGGTCGCCTGCAGCACGGAGACGAGCAGTGCGCCGACGGTACCGGCGGCGTAGTCGTTCGTGGGATCGAACTCGTCGTCCACGACGGCGCGTTCCACGAGAGACCGGATGACCTCGCTCCGTACGGTGGAGAGCACCAGCCGGTCGGCTTCCGTCGGGTCCGCGGCGTTCTCCAACGCGGAGGTGACGATGGGACGGCGCTTGTTGGCGAGCAACAGGATCGACCCCAGGGCCTGTGAGTCGAGGTCCTCGCTGAGCTCGAGGTGCCATGCGGCGCCGGAGGGGTAGCGCACCTGCTCGAAGTCGACGACGGCGAGGGGGAACAGGACGGCGTCACCCTGGAGCATCACCGAGTGCACCTCACGCCAGAGGACGCTGCCGGGCCGGCTCGGGGCCGTCGCGGACGATCCGGGACCGGCGGTCCGCAGGATCAGGCTGGTCTCGAGGTCGAGCCTGCCGCCGAGCTCACCGCCGGGGAGCTCGAAGTCGATCTCCAGTTCGGCCCCGTCGTCAGCGGGTACGGGGCCCTGCCAGGCCTGCCCGCGCAGCGACGAGTTGGCGGCCGCCCAGACGACGGTGAGGATGATGGCGGAGTCGGGGGAGAGCCCGCAGCTCTCGCGGGCGCGCAGACCGTCCACTCGCATGGGCCGCTTCAGGTGCAGGATCGTCCCGTAGTCCCAGTCGGGCAGTTCCAGCGGGAGCTCGTCGAGCGAGTCCCCGCCGGCCCGCAGCCAGGGGCCGATCGTGACGACGTCGTCGGGTGGCCGCCGGTAGGGGTACGCGCGGCTCACGGGACGACCATTTCCTCGTGACGGGCGCCGGTGACGACGATGTCGGTGATGGTGTCCGGCACCGGCAGCACGACCAGCTCCACCTCGGACGGGCTGTCGACCAGACAGGCCTCGGTCCTGTGCAGCCCCGTCTCCGTGGACCAGAGCAGGACCTCGGGACGTGCCGCACCCACGGGGGCGTCGTCCTCCCGGCCGTGTTCGCCGAGGCCGACGGACAGCCGGACCCGGAGCAGGACGGGGCCGGGCCCGGTCACCGAGAACCGTTGGGCGAGAACGACCTTGCCCTCGCGCTCGTCCACGGCCGGTTCGGTCAGCTCGGTCACGCGCACCTTGTCTCTGGGCGCAGGCGACGGACGTCCGCCGCCTCCGCCGGCGCCGCCGCGTCCACCGCCGCCTCCGCGAGGGTGGGCCTCGGGACGGGCGAAGGCCGCCGCGACGATTCCACCGAGGAAGTTGCTCGCGGCGCCGAGCGCGACTCCGGTCTCGGTGCGGACGGAGGCTGCTGCGGAGCCCTTGAACCGGGCGAGCTGATCCTTGATCCGTTTGAACGTGACGTTGACGAACGTCTTGTCGTGGCCGGACAGCTGCTGGCTCACCCAGTCGTCGTGTGTCGGGGGTTCGCTGGCGGCGAAGACCTCGTCCAGATCATCGGCTGCCCGGAACACGCCGGCGTAGGCACGGCTCACCGACCCCGTCTCGGTCTGTTCGAGGTAGCGGACGACCAGCTCCGGCGAGCGCATCAGACAGATGTGGTGCGGGTCGCCCGGAACCCCCGCATATGCGGCGGCGAGGCTGGCGGAGTCCTTGACCATGGGCAGGACGAAGTCCTCCTTCACCGCGAACGTGCCGAGCCTTCGCTTGGGGCTCTTGCACTCCAGCACCTCACCCTCGCCGTTCCGCTGCGCGCGGTACGCCTCGACGAACAGATCCAGCGGGTACGTCTCCGCGGGGTCGGGGACCGGGAAGGTCGTGCCGCTCGCCCTGACCTCGGCAATGAGACGGTTGTCGCCGCGCTCCGGCAGCATGATCGGCCACAGCTGCCAGGTGAGGGTGTTGGCGAGGTGACGAGCCCCTTTGTCGACGTCCTCGAAGTCGTCGAGATTCGGATCGAGGACGACGAGGGTGGTACCGGTCTCGTCGCCGGAGAAGGGGGACAGCCCCAGGCTGCGAGCGACGGTGTCGGCCTCCGCCCCGAGGAGCGGCTCGACGTGGCCCTCCTGGACGTCACCCCACCAGTGCCGCCCGGTGAACGGGCGAGTGTCATCGGTCGGGTTCTCGCGGCCGTCGAACGATTCGCGCATGGCGATGCCGACCAGCCGGGACTCCGGCCCGACCCCCGGCACGTCGGTCCGCGTGTAGACGAGGATCGTGCCCACCTTGGACAGCTGGTACAGGACGGCCTTTCCATAGCCGTAGGTGCCGCCGCCCTGGTGGGTGTCGCGCTTCTCCCCGACGTTGAGCACGAACGAGACCCAGTCGCGACGGTCCACGGCGAGCTCGTCGGCTCTGGTCGGCCCCCCGAGGCCCTTCGTGCCACGGTCCACCACGGACAGCAGTCGCAGGTTCGGGGTTCGTACCAGCCTGCCGATGCCGAGGTTGGGCTCGCGGTTCGCCGGCGGGGTGAGCAGCCGCTCCCAGTTCGGCCGGTGCGACGGGGCGACCGTGGTGAGTTCGAGCCTGAACGACATCGGCCGGTCGCCGAGCCGAGCGTCCCACGAGTTCTGCGCCGTCTCCCGGACGAACACCGTCAGCGGGTCGACGGGCGGGCGGCCGAGCTGGTTGCGGATGCCCTCGGACGCGATGGCGCCCGTCGGCGGGAAGGGCTGGGACCACCAGCGCGGCGTGATCACGACTGCTCCAGGAGCGTCTCGACGGGATCGGCATCGGTGCGCGCTGCGACGGCCGGAGCGCTGTCGAGGTCCACGTCGTAGTCGACATGGTCGAGGCCGGCCAATTCCGCGTCTCCGGTCAGGCCCGCAGCGATGATGCGCGGGAAGCCCGGTCCGACCTCGAAGGTCCGCTGTTCGACCACCTCGTAGACCCGCCGCGAGTAGACCTCGCGCTCCATCTGGGCGTAGCCGGCCTGGAGCAGGGCAGCCAGGAAGGTGGCCTCGTCGTCGGTGATCTCCAGGATCTCGTCGACGAGCTCGGGCACGGACCTCCCGCGGTCGGTTCGGAGCCGGAACCAGGTCAGCAGGAGCCGTCCGCCGCCGCCGTCGAGCTGGCCGAGACCGTGAATCCTCGCGGTCCTGGACTCCGTCGAGGATGTGCTCTTGACCTCGAGCGCGGTCGAGCCGCGGTGGAAATCCTGCTTGCTCTTCGACGGCCCGGTCCAGAAGGCCACTGCTCCCGGGTCGCGGGCGACCATCGCGCGCAGGACGGTGAGCTCGCCGAACAGGCCTGCCAGCTCCTCGGGCCCCAGCGTATGCCGCGAGCCCGACAGCAGCGCCCGCCAGTCGGCCAAGGTCCGTCGCAACGCGGCCAAGGCCTTGTTCGGGGTGGCGGCGATCCGCTCGACCACCTCGACGCACAACGCGGTGAAAAGATCACGCAGTCTGTCGTCGGCCAGGGCGAGTGAGGCGTAGACGCGGTAGCTGGTGTCCTCCTCCAGAACCTGCCGCTGTAGCGTGACGGCGCGCCCGTCAACATCCTCCTGCAAGGTGTGTTTCCCGTCGATGGGGACGAGCAGGTGTCGCGCCCCGGTGTTGCGGACGCCGATCAGGACCGGGCCCTGCTCGGTGTCGATGCCGGTGGTCGCTGTCCGGAAGAGGCTGACCGCGGGCCGGGCCGCGGCCGCGGCCCAGAGCTCGTCGAGCCGGTTGCTGTCGGGTGTCACTCGTTGTCGTCCTGATCGAGGATCGAGAGGTCCTCTTCTTCCACGACGTTGATCTTCGACAGGTCTGCGCTCATGTATTCGACGTCGGAGTCCTTGTCCTTGGGGCGTGGGAACACCAGGGCCACGCCCATCACGACGTCGTCGGTCGGCGCGGCCAGCGGGGCGCGGCCCTTCTTGGCCGTCGGCTCTGACCACGGATCGATCGGGTACAGCAGCAGCAGGCCGTCGTTCGGTCGCTGCTGCCTCCGCTTCGCGTCGAGCTCGGACCGCTTGGGCTGGCTGCTCGCAATGTCGAGGTCGATCGCCTCGTCACGGCTACCCGAGAGGGTCTTGATGTCCGCGACGCCGTCGAAGTCGCGGTCCTCGTCGTAGGACAGCCGCGCGCGTCGGACCATCTGGACCTCGACATCGGAGCCGAGGTCGCAGCGCTTCGTTCCTGCCTCGGCCTGCGAGTTGCCGATGACGCCGACACTCCAGCGGCCGAGCGAGCCTGCCCGGACCCGCTTGCGGATGTACTCGGCGATACGACCGGAGTGCCCGTCCGAGGAGCGTTCGTGGAACGAGTAGGACGCGAGGAACTCGAGGACGTGCTCGTGCGGGACGTCGGTGAACAAGGCCGTCTGCTCTCGCGACGCATCTGCGGACCCGTCGCGTGCGGCGCGGTAGACCAGTGTCCGGGCTGCGGCGGCGTTCGCCTCCAGCCAGGGCAGGCCGTCGTCGGAGACGTCGAAGAACCGCGACTCGACGAGCTGGCCGCCGTATGCGGAGACGGCGCGGACGGCGGTGGTCATCTTGGCCTTGGCGGTGATGATCATCTTCGGGTGCGTTCGGAGGCGCACGGCGAAGTTCAGCGGCGTCACCCCGGGGTTCATGTACCGGTTGATGTCCAGCCGCATCTCGGCCTCGACCGTCGCCAGGTGGCTGAACCAGTCCATGAGCTCATCGGTCATCCAGATGCGGGGGAGGTCCGCGTAGTGAGAGCGGTAGCCGAACCAACGGCCCATCTGCAGCAACGTGTCGTAGGCGGACACGGCGCGCACGAAGAGGCTGGACACGAGGCCCTCGAGCGTGAGGCCGCGGCTCAGGGTGTTGCCACCGACAGCGATGGCGGTGACGGGGCCCGACTCGTAGTCGAGCCGGTCTGTGCTGCGGTAGTTGTCGATCACGACCTTCGTGGCCCTGACGACGTCGGGCAGCTGCACGAGGAGATCGTCGAAGGCGACGGTGGTCTCGCCGAAGTCAGCCGCGGGTACCCGCGCGGTCTCCCTCGTCCACGTCGTGCGAAGTCGTTCCAGGAGCTCGGGATCCCTGGTGGTGAGGCCCGTCAGCATCCGGTTCTTCAGCTCAAGCAGCGGGTCCTTGAACCGCTCGTGCACTGCCGTCTCGGTGGTGGTGTGGATCAGCATCGTCGAATGCTTGTTGCCGCCGCGACGCACCTTCCGGGCGGCCGTGGCCAACCAGAACCACTCCACGGAGCGTCGCAAGGAGTGCGTCACGCCGGGGTGGAAGTCCGCGGCATCCTTCTTCGTCCGGGGCTTGAGATCGTCGACCTCGTCGTCGGGGACGGTGCGGACCATGTCGTAACCGCCGGGCAGGTCGGCCGGGTCCTCCCCGGGAAGGAGCTCACGCCCGAAGAGGATCTCGGTGCCCTGGTAGTCGGTGGGTTGGGGCAGGTTGACGATGAAGTCGCGGGGATAGAAGTCGGTCGTGTCCGCGGGGTTGATCAGCAGGTTCGCGAACGGCGTGGCCGTGTAGCCGATGTAGCCGACCTTCGGGAACTTGCTCATCACCTGGAACAGCAGCGGATTGATCTTCGCCGTGGCGACAGTGGACTGATCGGCCTCATCGTCGATGATCAAGGTCGGTGTGCTGGCCAGATAGTCGCCGCCTTTGGCCAGCCAGTCGCGGAGCTTGCGGAGCACGGCGGCGTTCTTCTTGACCACCAGCAGCATGTGGTGGTCCTTGGTCGCGAAGAAGACCTGCGGGTTGCCGCCGGGCGGGGTGAAGTCCTGCAATTCGGTGGTGACCTCGTGCCAGAGGTCGGGGTTGGGATGCACGAGGTCGCCCGCCAGTCGGATCTGGGTCTGCCGTCGGAGCGTGTTGTGAATGCCGGACAGCACGATGAAGAGGCGGTAGCCGCGGTCCGCCGCCTTGGCCATGACCGCGGTGAAGCTCGTCGTCTTGCCGGACTGCACGAATCCGACGACGAGCCCACGGGTGCGGTACTCGTCCTGTTTCGGGTGGTCGAGCAAGGAGAGGATCTTGGTCGACGCCTCGTCGATCGATGCGATATTGTCTTCGCCGAAGTTCTTGGCCTGCAACGATTTCACGACGGCGGGCCAGTTTCGGTCCGATTCCTTGGGGCCCGTGTACCACGTGACCCGGCCGTCCCGCCAGACGGACGGCGGCTGGTCGAGGTTCCGAATACGGATGGTCTCGGCCTCGTGCTTCTCCCGCACGGCCTTGATCAGCGGGGGCGGGACCATCATGGTCCCGAGTTCCTTGACGGCATCCGCCGGTGAGCTCGTCTCGCAGTGTTTCAGGAAGACCTCGTAGGCCCGCTCGATCTGCTTCTCCGACAGCCCGTCAGCCACCCGGTTCCCCCTACTTGCACCGCTCAGATGTCCCGAAGGCTAATCAGCCGAAGTGAGCTGTGCGTTACCGGGTCACTCGTAGGGGTGACCGAATACCCCGCCGGCAAGAGCACCTGCGCGAGTGATCAGAGGTGTGCTGCCGCGACCGCATCGAGGGGGCAGCTCCTGGCGTCCCGGCATGCGAGTGACTGATCGAGCTGGTGAGCGGGGCCGGGACCGCCTCGGGTCGGGCCTCCGCGAGGCGGACACGTACGACGCCGGCCACCACCTGACGACGCCGTCCGCGGCTCAGGGCAGCTGCAGCTCCCTGAGCTGCCGGCGGGAGGTGATCCCCAGCTTGCGGTAGATGCTGCGCAGGTGGGCCTCGATCGTGCGCGGGCTGAGGAACAGCTGGGTGGCGACCTCCCGGGAGGTCGCCCCGGTGGCCACCAGCCTGGCGACGTGCAGCTCGTGCGCGGTGAGCGCGTCAGTCGGGCGGGCGGCGGTGCGGTTGCGCGGGCGCTCACCGGTGGCGCGCAGCTCGCGGGCGGCGCGGGCGGCGAACGCCCCGGCGCCCATGTCCGACAGCAGCCCGTGGGCGGTGCGGAGCTGGTCGCGGGCCTCGCGGCGGCGGCCCTCGCGGCGCAGCCACTCGCCGTAGACGAGATGGGTGCGGGCGAGGTAGACGACCAGCCGGCACCGCCCGAGGTGGTCGATCGCCTCCCGGTAGTGCTCCTCGACGTCCGGCCCGGTGCCGGTCAGCGCCCGTGATCGCGCCGCCAGCCCGAGTGCCCAGTCGGTGCCGGTGGCACGGGCGCGGGCGGCGAGCTCCTCCAGTGCGACGGCGGCGCGTTCCGGCCGTCCGGCGCGGGTAGCCGCCTCGACGAGCTCGGGCAGGGCGAGGCTGATGTGCGGTGGTTCGAGGGACGCGCAGGCCCGTTCCTCGGCGTCCAGCGCCGCCGCGTAGTCGCCCAGCCCGTTGTTGAGCACCCCGAGGGCGTGCTCGGCCAGCGAGACCTCCGCGCTGTTCCCGCGGGAGGTCGCCTCCCGCACGGCGACGGCGTGCAGCTCGACGGTCTCGGCCGGGTCCCCGCGCCAGGCGGCCATGACGAGCCGGCCGAAGTGCAGCGACACGCCCCCGGTCACCTGCCGGATCGCCGTCTCCTCGGCGACCAGCTCGGCGGCCCGGCCCGGCTCGCCGGCGAGCACCGACATCGACGACAGGTACAGCAGCGCGGCCGGGAGCGAGGCCAGCGCGCCGGACTCGCGGGCGAGCCGGACGTTGCGCCGGGCCAGCACCCAGAGCAGCTCGTCGTCGAGGATGGTCAGCGCGGCCCGGCTCGCCAGCCACAGCCAGCGGCGGGCCTCCCGGCAGGCCGCCGGCTCCGCCGGGTCGTCGTCGGCGCAGAATGCCTCCAGCGCCTGCCGGAGCACCGGCACCCCGGCCGCGTATCCGTCGGTGTGCGTCGTGACCAGCGCGTCGAGCAGCAGATCGGCGGGTTCGGGCGGGCCGGCCGGCGGCGGCGCGGCCCGGGCGGCCTCGGCCACCTCGGCCATGCCGCGGCCGTCGCCGAGGCCGCCGGTGATGATGGCCGCGTCGAACGCGTGCAGGTAGGTCTCGCGGGACAGTGCGGCGTCGAGCGGGCAGAGCTTCTTGGCCGCGTCCAGCAGCATCCCCGGCACCTCGGCGCCGCGGGTCAGGTGGAAAGCGATCTGGGCGCGTAGCAGCTCCAGGCGGGCGCCGCCGAGTGCGTCCAGCGGGCCGGCCGCGGCGACGGTCAGCAGCTCGGAGGCGATCCGGGAGGCCCCGGACTCGTAGGTGGCCTGCGCCGCCCCCAGCGCCCGGCCGGCTCGGCGGCCGGGATCCGGGGTCAGGTCCGCCGCATTCTTGAGGAACGCGGCCGAGGCGGCCAGCCCGCCGCGGGCCCGTGCCCGGTCCGCCGAACGTTCCAGCTCGGCGGCGACCTCCTCGTCGGTGCCCAGCACGGCCTGCGCCCGATGCCAGGCGCGCCGGTCCGGATCGAGCTGCGGATCGGTGGCGGCGGCCAGCGCGCCGTGCGCGCGGCGCTGCTCCGGCCGCGTCGCCGCCCGGTAGACCGCCGACCGCACCAGCGGATGACGGAACCGCACCCGGGCGTCGATCTCGAGCAGCCCGGCGGCCTCCGCCGCGGCTGCCGCGTCACGGGCGATGCCCAGCTGCTGCGCGGCGCGCCACAGCAGGTCCGCGTCGCCGGTCGGTTCGGCCGCGGCGACCAGCAGCAGCGTCTGGGTGTCGGCGGGCAGGCTGGCCGAACGCCGCCGGAAGCTGTCCTCGACGCGGTGCGGGACGCCGAGCGCGTCCGGCAGCTGGAAGCCGCCGGCCAGCTGCACCGGCTGCACCCCGCGGGGCAGCTCCAGCAGGGCCAGCGGGTTGCCGCGCGCCTCGGCGACGATCCGGTCGCGGACCCCGCCGTCCAGCGGCGCGCGGACCGCGGTGGCGAGCAGGGCCCGCGCGTCGGCCTCGCCCAGGCCGGCCAGGCGCAGCTCGGGCAGCCCGCCGAACGCCGGGACCTCCCGGTCGGTGGGATCGCGCAGGCCGAACACCAGCGCCACCCGCTCCGCCTCCACCCGCCGCGCGACGAACGCCAGCACCTCGGCGGACGCCTGGTCGAGCCAGTGCGCGTCGTCCACCAGGCACAGCAGCGGCCCGTCCTCGGCGACCTCGGCGAGCAGGTTGAGGGTGGCCAGCCCGACCAGGAACCGGTCGGGCGCGGCGCCGCTGTGCGTCCCGAACGCCACCCCCAGGGCGGCCTGCTGCGGCTCGGGCAGCGCGCTCACGCGGTCGAGCAGCGGCACGCAGAGCTGGTGCAGCCCGGCGAACGCGAACTGCGACTCCGACTCCACCCCGGCCGAGCTCTCCACCCGGAACCCGGACGGGTCCGCGACGCCGCGGGCGTGCTCCAGCAGCGCCGTCTTCCCGATACCGGCTTCACCGCGCAGCACGAGGGCGCCGCTGTGCCCGGCGTGTGCCTGCGCGAGCAGGTGCTCGACGGCCGCGCGCTCCGCGCGCCGGCCCAGGAGATCACTCAGCTCTGCTCCCGGATCATTCCGTTCGCCCCCGAATAGGCGAGTTTCACCGATGCGAAGCCGTTCCGCCAGCCCCGTTGTGGTGGCAGCGAGATGGACCATTCGGACACCGCGGTCACTGTCGGAGACCACGGGCGACCAGTGTGGACGGGGCGCCGGACAGCGCGGACATCCGGTGCCGACCTGGGACAACGGCGTCCCCGGCGGGTGCGCGGGCGACCTGGTCCGATGCCGGACCGGGCTGTCGCCGGCGGTCCGCCCGGTCCGGACGGGCCGGGCGGGATCAGGGACCTTTACCGACGCGACGACGCCGTCCGGGCGGCCACGCTGACCGCATGCCAGCAGCACAGGCCGATCCGGCCCTCGTCGTCCGTCGTGATGGTGCCGGTCCGGCCACGTCGTCCGAGCCGTTCCGGTCGTGGCGCCGGAAGGCGTCGTGCCGCGCCATGGGGTGCGAGGTGTTCTTCCCGCCGGAGGACGAACCGGGACGCGAGCGGGCGGCCAAGGCCATCTGTGCCGGGTGCCCGGTGCGCCCGCCGTGCGCCGTGCACGCCCTGGTGAACCGCGAGGCGCACGGGGTGTGGGGCGGGCTCTCGCCCGCCGACCGCGAACGGCTGAGCAGCCACCTCTGATCGGTGCCGGACCGCTACACGGAAGGAACGATCGTGGCCTGGAGTACACGTGAGCTCGCCGAACTCGCCGGCACCACGGCGCGGGCGGTGCGCCACTACCACGACGTCGGGCTGCTGCCGGAGCCGGAACGCCGCGGCAACGGCTACAAGGAGTACGGCGTCACCCACCTCGTGCGGACGCTGCGGATCAAACGGCTGGCCGATCTCGGGTTCAGCCTGACCCAGATCGCCGAGCTGGGCGACGCCGACCAGCATCCCCGCGAGGCGCTCCGCGCGCTGGACGCCCAGCTCACCCGGACCTTGGAACGGTTGCACCGGGCACGCGGCGAGGTCCGCCAGATCCTGCAGCTGTGCGCGCCCACCGACCTGCCGCCCGCGCTGGCGGCGCGGATCGCCGACGCCGATCTGTCCGCGGCCGACCGGTCCCTGGTGGTGGTGATGAGCCGGGTGCTCGATCCGGCCGTCGTCGTCGCCCTGGCCGACACGCTGCAGAAGCTCCCCGGCAGCCCGGCGACGTCGGGCTTCGACGGGCTGCCCGCCGACGCCGAGGAGGCGATCCGGCAGGAGATCGCCGACCGCCTGCTCTCCCGGATCAGGAGGGTGCTGGCGCTGGTCCCCGGGCTGTGGAGCGCCGTCACGGGACCGACCGCGGCCGCCCGTGCGGTCCGGGAGGCCGTGCTCGACCTCTACAACCCGGCCCAGCTCGATGTCCTGTGCCGGATCGGGCGCCGGCTGCGGGCCGGGCCGGAACCGGCGCGGCGGGCCCTCGGGGTGGCTGCGCTCGACGACGGCGCGGCGGCCGGCGCGAACCGGCTCGGTGAACCCTGGGCCCGGTGGGGCCGCGGGATCGCCGGGACCGAACCGGGCGGACGGCGCAGCACCGCCGGGACCCGGTCGCGGGGGTCGCCGGCGGATCGGCCCGATAGTGCAACGGCGCCGGGCCGGGGGAGGAGGGGCAGGAGCGGGTCGCACGGCACCGCATCCGGATTCGGCTGCGCGCGTGGGCCCGGACGGGACGGCCGGTGTTCCCCGGCGCGTCCGAACGGGTCGGCGGGCGGGGCCGAACGATGCTGACGACCGGCCCTGCGACCGCGTTCCGTAACGGGCGCGCGGCCGAATCGTTGAATCGGCACGGCAACCGAGGGGGGCGTCGTGCCAGGACCGAGATGGGACCCGGACGAGGGCCGCTGGCTGCTCGACGACGAGCGGGCTCCGGCGCCACGACGCGGCCGACGCCGGTCGACCGAGGTCATCGACCCGCCGGACGATGGAGCCGGGCCGCCGGCCGGGCATCTCTCGCCCGACGAGCTCGCCGCCGGGGTCGTCTTCGCGCCGGACCGGGGGGCCGCCGCCGGGCCTGCGCCGCTGCGCGACCGCCGACCGGAGCCGGTCGGCGAGGCGCCCGCACCACCGAAGTTGATCACTGAGCGTCACGGTTCCGGGCCGATGGACGAGGCCAGGGACGATGACGGCCCACGGCGCGGGCGGCGCCGCGCCCCGGAGCCGTCCGACGCGACCCCGCCCCACCCGCGGTTGCCGCACCGTCCGGGGACGCGCGGCCGGCGCGCGGCCGACGTGGTGCCGCCGGGGGACGACCGCCCGGCGGGCGCCCACCGCGGCGGGGGCCGCCGCGCCGAGGACCCGACCCCGCCCACCGCCGAGGTCCCCGTCCGCGGGCGGCACGGCGGCTCCGGCCAGGACCCGCTCGACCGGGTGGTCCATCCGGCCGATCGGCGCGGCCGGGCCGGCCGCGGGGAGGACGGCGACGCGCCGGTGCCGCGGGAGGCCCACGGGTACCCCGCTCATCGGGCCCCCGGGCGTGCGCGGACCGGGTCGGCCCGCTTCGAGTCCGGCGATGCGGTGGACGCCGGCCGGGGCCTGCCCGGCCGGCGCGCCGGGCGCCGGGGTGGGCCGGGCGAACGTGGCCACGACACCGCCGCCGGTCGCGGCTACGGTCCGGTCGGGCCCGGTGGCGGGCCGGTCGGGCCCGGTGGCGGCTCCGCTGCTTCCGGCGACGGTCCGGTCGAGCGTGGCCATGACCTGGCTGAGCGCGGTCACGGGCCGGCCGAGCACGGCTACGGGCCGGCCGAGCGCGGCTACGACCTCACCGGGCGTGGATCCGGTCGGGCCGGCTCCGATGACCGCTGGGCCGAGCCCGGGTACAACCCGGCCGGTCCCGGCGGCCACGACCCGGCCGAACGTGGCTTCGGTCCGGCCGGCCCCGCTGCGCCCGCTTATCCGCCGGCCGGTCCTGATGACGGCTGGGCCGAGCCCGGCGACGGCTGGGACGACGACCTTCCGGCCGACACCGGTGACGGCTGGGCGGGCGGTGGTGACGGCGCCCCCGGTATCAACTCGCCGGGCGCCGTTCACGACGCCGACGGCTACGGCTGGGCCGACCCGGACTACGAGCCCGCCGGCTTCGGTGGCTCCGCCGGTCCCGCCGGGTTCGGTGGCCTCGGTGGCGGACCGGCCCACGCCGGCCCGGCCGGACCCGCATCCGGGGCTCCCGGCCACGACCCCGATCGCGACCCGGGCGATCCGGTCCGGCCCCCGTCCGGCTACGGCGCGCCTGCCCACCGGCGCGACGCGTACGACCCCGGGCCCGCCACCGACAGCACCGACGCCACCACCGGTATCGCCGCCGGCACCGCCACCGGCGCCGCCGCCGGCACCGCCGCCACCACCCGTACTACCGCCGGCACCGACGCCGCCGACCTCGCTGAGGCCGCCGACGCCGTCGACACGAGGGTCCATGCCTCCGTGCGCGCCCGGACCGCGGCATCCGACGGCACCGGAGGAGAACCGCGGACCCGCGGTACCCGGCGCCGGCCGGCCCGGGACGGCGGCGATGACGACGCCCCGGCGGGCCGCCGGCGATGGCCGTGGTTGGCCGCCGCCGCAGCGGTCGCGGCCACGGTACCGATCGGGTTCGCCGTCCTCGGCGGCTCGGACGACAAGCCCCGGACCGCGCCGACCGAGGAGACGGTCGCGTCCGGGACACCGAGCGGCGAGCAGGAAGCCGGCGGAGGGGAACCCGGCGGCGGGGATCCCGGCGTCGAACCGGCCGTCGACGCCGTCACCGAACCCGCGGCGACCGAGGTGATTTTCGAGGTGAACGGATCGGGATCGGCGGTCACGATCACCGTCGGCCGGGGGACGGCGGTCTCCCAGGTCTCCGGCGCGGAGCTGCCGTGGGAGCGGACCTTGCCCGCCGAGCCAGGACCCACCGACTACTCGGTGAGCGCTGCCGGCGGGTCCGGTGAGATTTCCTGCCGGATCCTCGTCGATGGTGCGGTCATCTCCGAGGAGTCGGCGGAGGGTGATTTCTCGGCGGTGTCGTGCAGCGGGAACCGCTGACGGCGGAGTGTGCGGATCCGGCTCACGACGCGACGACGCTCGCCGCCCGGAACGTCTCACCGGGCATCGCCCGGTGCAGCCGCCAGGTGATCGCGATCGGCTTGCTGCCCTGGTGGGACACGTACTCGCAGGCGCCGAGACAGAGGAACGGTGCACCCTCGCCGATGTCGTCGGACGGTGCGTCGCGGACGAACAGGACGACGTGGCTGCCCTGCGCCCGGTGTCCCAGGTAGCGGCGCCCGGTCCCGCTCTGTCGTGACGTCGCGTTCTGCGACTCCCAGTGGAACAGCTCCGGGGTCACGGCGAAGTCCCGGTACATGGTGGTGGGGGAGAAGTCGCGCTCGCTCTTGTGCAGGTTGACCAGCAGCGCGTCCACCCGGGGTTCGTCCGCCCACACGACGCCGCTCGCGTGACCGGCCGCCTTGCGGCGCATCGAGGCCCAGTCGAGCCCGGCCAGGATCTCCTCGCGCCGGTAGTGGGCGTGGCTGCGCAGCGGGACGTGCTGCAGACCCTCGCCGAGCGGGCGCGGCAGGTGCCGTGCCCGGTCGAGGGTGTACGCCGTCAGCTCGCCGATCTCCGCGCACACCGCCGGATGCCGGCGCAGGTGGTCGAGTCCGTCCTGGTAGTCGTCGAACCCGCCGCGGTCGGGCCACAGCTGGAAGAACAACATCCTGGCCAGCCGTCGGTCCCGGTCGGTCAGCTCGGCGTAGGCGGGTCCGTCCGGGTCGGCGATCCGGGTGTAGACCTCGGCCCGCTCCGGATCGTCGATGTGGGTGAGGGTCGCGAGCCGGCGCAGCAGGGTGGTCTCGTCCGGACCGGGGGCCGGGACGGTGAACCCGGCGTCGCGGCGCAGCGCGGCCCACGAACCCTTGCCGCGGTACACGTCGGACAGCTCGCCGCCGGACTCGCGCAGGTAGCGGCCCAGCGCGGTCTCGCCGTGCGCGCGGACGTCGGCGACCAGCGCGCGCCGGGGGAGCCGGACCCGGCTGCGGACGTTGTCGAGCACGATCTCGCGGGCGACCGCGTCGAGCACCATCGCCGAACCGGACGGCAGGAACGGGAAGCCCTCCTCGACGTCCCGCACGACGCCGGACCGGCTGCTCCCGGTCAGCGCCCGGTAGCGGAGGTCGAAACGGAACTCGCGGCGGTGCTGGCCGATGAAGTCGAGCACGGTCAGCACGGCCTTGCCCGGGGCCCGGCGCAGACCGCGGCCGAGCTGCTGCAGGAACACGGTCGCGCTCTGGGTGGGGCGCAGCAGCAGGGCCGTGTCGACGCTCGGGACGTCGAGGCCCTCGTTGAACACGTCGACGGCGAACAGGCAGCTGAGCTCCCCGTCCCGCAGCCGGCGGAGCGCGCTGTCCCGGTCGTCCGCGGCGGTCCGCCCGGTGACGGCCGCGCTGGGGATCCCGGCCGCGGTGAACACCTGGGCCATGTACTCGGCGTGCGCGACCGAGACGCAGAACCCGAGCGCGCGCATCGCGGTCACGTCGGCGACCTTCGCCCGGGTCTCCCGGATGATCTTGGCGGCCCGGGCGTCGTTGCCGGTGTAGATGCCGTCCAGCGACGTCACGTCGTAGCTGCCGCGCTTCCACTCGACGCCGCGCAGGTCGACGTCGTCGGCGATGCCGAAGTAGTGGAACGGCACCAGCAGGTCGGCGGCCAGCGCGTCCCACAGGCGCAGTTCGGCGGCGCTGCGGCCGTCGAAGAAGCGGTCCCGGACGTCGACGCCGTCGGACCGCTCCGGGGTCGCGGTGAGGCCGAGCAGCTCCGCGGGACGCAGGTGGTCGAGCAGTGCCCGGTAGGTCCGTGCCCGGGCGTGGTGGAACTCGTCGACGACGACGACGTCGAACCGGTCCGGCGGGATGTTGTGCACGCCGTACGCGGCCAGCGACTGGATGCTCGCGAACACGTGGTTCCAGCGCTGCGGCCGGGCCCCGCCGACGAACACCTCGCCGAACGCGCCGTCGGCCAGCACCGCCCGGTAGGTGCGCCGGGACTGCTCCAGGATCTCGGTGCGGTGCGCGACGAACAGCAGCCGGGGATGCCGCTCGCGCAGCCGCCGGTAGTCCAGCGCGGCGACGACGGTCTTGCCGGTCCCGGTCGCCGCGACGACGAGATTGCGGTGCCGATCGTGCACCGTCCGCTCGGCGTCGAGCGCCTCGAGGATCTGCTCCTGGTGCGGATAGGATCGCACCTCCAGGCCGGTCAGCGGGGTGCTGTCGGTGCGGTCCCGGCCCAGCGCGTCGGCGAGCCGGTGGGAGTCGGCGGGGATCGCCGGGTCGTAGGAGACGAAGTCCGCCGCGGACCAGTAGCTGTCGAACGTGGAGGTGAACTTACGGATCAGGTCCGGCGTGGCGACCGAGGACAACCGCACGTTCCACTCCAGGCCGTCGACCAGCGCCGACCGGGACAGGTTCGAGCTGCCGACGAACGCGGTGTCGAAACCGGTGTTCCGGCGGAACAGCCACGCCTTGGCGTGCAGCCGGGTGGTCGCGCTCGCGTAGCTGATCTTGAGCTGGGCGCCGTGCCGCCGGACGAGCTCGTCGACCGCGCGCTGCTCGGTCGCGCCCATGTACGTCGTCGTGATGACCCGGAACGGGACGCCCCGCTCGTGCAGCAGATCCAGCTCGCGCTCCAGCAGCCGGATGCCGTGCCAGCGGATGAACGCGCACAGCAGATCCACCCGGTCGACGCTGGACAGCTCCGACTGCAGTGCGGTGTGCAGCGTCGGCTCCCCGGCGGCGTTGGTGAACAACGCGGCCTCGGACAGCGGGGTGATCGGGGCCCGGACCTCCCAGTGCCCGACCGCCACCTCCCTGGTGAGCGCGATCAGCTGCTCGAGGTCCTCGTGGACGGTGTCCTCCGGCGCCCGTTCGGCGAGCTCGACCAGGCGGTTGACCAGCGCGACGCGCTGCTCCGGGGACCGGTCGGCGAGCGCCCGCTCGACCGCCGCGGCGACGTGCCGGGCCAGCACGCGGGGCTGCTCGGCGCTCCCGACCGGCGCCCAGCGGGGGTCGAGACCGGACCCGGAGGCATCGAGCGCCGCGTCCAGAGCCGTGGTGCGCAGGCTCTCGTGGGCTCCGGCGCGCAGGGGTTCGGTCACGGTCGTCCCGTCGGTCGTCGTTCACGATCACCGACCAGGATGCCGCCCGGGACCGACAATTCGGGCCTGCCGCAGCGCGTCGCCGGCGGGCCGGCGTGTCGTGGGGCCGTACGGGAGCGCCGGGCTGCGGGATCGTCGGACGAAATGTGCGCCCGATCCCAGGACCATCGGCGAGGCGGGGGATCAGGCGCCCAGCTCGGCGCTGATCTCCTTCGCGATCCGCGTCAGTACCGGCACGACATGTCGTTCGATGTGCTCCGGGCTCGTGCGGCCGGTCGAGCTGGACGACGACAGCGCTGCGACGACCTGGCCGGTGTGGTCCCGGATCGGCGCGGACACCGCGATGAGCCCGCGCTCGCGTTCCTCGGAGACGAGTGACCAGCCCTGCTCGCGCACCCGAGCGAGCTCCGCGCGGAACCGGCCGTGGTCGGTGATCGTGTGCGGGGTCAGCGGCGCCAGGCCCGGCTCGACGAGGTAGCGCTCGACGAAGTCGGACGGTGCTGCCGCGAGCAGCACCCGGCCCATGGAGGTCGCGTGTGCCGGTACCCGGGTCCCGGCGGTCGCGCTCACGTTCAGGACCCGCTTCGCGGGCACCCGGGCCAGGTAGACCACCTCGTCACCGTCCAGTGCGGACAGCGAGGCCGACTCCTGGGTCTCCTCGACCAGGCGGCTCATGTGCCGTTCGGACACCGCCACCACCGTGCTCGACGTGACGTAGTGCTGGCCGATGGTCAGCACCCGGGGCGTGAGCCGCCAGTGGCTGCCGGTCGTCGGCTCCACGTAACCGAGGTGCCGCAGGGTCAGCAGGATCCGGCGCACGGCCGGCCGGGACAGCCCGGTCGCGTGCGCGATCTCCATCAGGCTCGGAGTCCGGTGCTCGTCGTCGAAGGCCAGCAACACGGCGAAACCGCGTTCGATGCTCTGGATCCGGTCCCTGGGCCCGGCGTCGGCGTCGTCCACCTGCGCATCCTCCCGCATCGGCGCCTCGCCTCGATGTGCGGCACGGCGGGCGCCCGCGTCGAGGGTTGACGGATCGCCCGGAACCCGGCACTCTGCTCGATGTACGCACAGCGTGCAACATGCACGCAGAGCGTACATGGAGGTGAGTCAATGTCGATCGATCCTGCCGAGCTGCGCCGGTGCCTGGGACACTTCACCACCGGAGTCACGATCATCAGCTGTCACGCCCCCGACGGTGCCGCGCACGGGGCGACGGTCAACGCGTTCACGGCGGTGTCCCTCGATCCACCGCTGGTACTGGTGTCCCTGGACCGTCGCTCCCGGCTGTGCGGGGTGATCGAGTCGCGGCCGTTCACGGTCAACGTCCTCGAGTCCGCGCAGAAGGAACTCGCGCTGCATTTCGCCGGCCGCCCGAACCAGGAGGTTCGCTGGGCCGCGGACAGCGGCTGCGGTGCGCCGCGGCTCGCCGGGACCCTCGCGCACATCTCCTGCACGCCGTGGCGGGCCTACGACGGCGGCGACCACGTCCTCTACCTGGGCGAGGTCCAGCAGTTCCACATCCATGGGGGACGGCCGCTGCTGTTCCACTCCGGGCAGTTCCATCACCTGGGTGGTGACCACGACCCGTTGCTCTGGGACGACTCGGCCGACGGGCCGGACGGGGGAGTCTCGTTCCTCGCGGCCCGGCCCACGGCGGGCCGGTCCTGATCGCCCACCCGGCCCGACCGTTCATCCACCTTCACACAGACGACGGAGTCGACGATGACCCTGCAGCAGGACCACACCGCGGTACCGACCGGCACGAACGGCAGGAACGGCGCGGTCACCCGGCCGCTGACCGGTGACGAGTACATCGAGAGCCTGCGCGATGGCCGCGAGATCTACCTCCACGGCGAGAAGGTCGACGACGTCACCACCCACCCCGCGTTCCGCAACGCGGTCCGGATGACGGCCCGCCTCTACGACTCGTTGCACGATCCGGACAAGCGGGACGTGCTCACGGTCCCGACCGACACCGGCAGCGGCGGCGTCACACATCCTTACTTCCGGGCGCCGCGTTCGATCGAGGACATGCGGAAGGACCAGGCGGCGATCGCCGAGTGGGCCCGGATGACCTACGGCTTCATGGGGCGCAGCCCCGACTACAAGGCTGCGTTCCTCGGCACCCTCGGTGCCAACCCCGACTTCTGGGCACCGCACTCGGACAACGCCCAGCGTTGGTATCGCGAGTCTCAGGAGAAGGTCCTCTACTGGAACCACGCGATCGTCAACCCGCCGGTGGACCGGCATCGCGACCCGGACGACGTCTCCGACGTGTTCATGCACGTCGAGGAGGAGACCGACAACGGCCTGATCGTCTCCGGTGCCAAGGTCGTGGCCACCGGGTCGGCGATCACCCACTTCAACTTCCTTGCCCACTACGGCCTGCCGATCAAGAAGCGGGAGTACGCCCTGGTCTGCACCGTCCCGATGGGCGCGCCCGGCATGAAGCTGATCTGCCGCTCGTCGTACTCGCACACGGCAGCGGTGACGGGGAGCCCGTTCGATCACCCGCTGTCGAGCCGGCTGGACGAGAACGACACGATCTTCGTCCTCGACCGGGTCCTCATCCCGTGGGAGAACGTCTTCGTCTACGGCGACACGGAGAAGGCGTCGAGCTTCGTCCCCGCATCGGGCTTCCTGCACCGCTTCACCTTCCAGGGCGTCACCCGGCTGGCGGTGAAGCTCGACTTCATCGCGGGTCTGTTGATGAAGGGTCTCGAGGTCACCGGCACCCAGGACTTCCGCGGCATCCAGACCCGGGTCGGCGAGGTCATCGCGTGGCGCAACCTGTTCTGGGGCCTCTCGGACGGGATGATCGGCAACCCCGAGGAGTGGATCGACGGGACCCTGCTGCCCAGGCACGAGTACGGGATGGCCTACCGCTGGTTCATGACCGTCGGCTACCCGCGGGTCCGCGAGATCATCATGCAGGACCTGGGGTCCTCGCTGATCTACCTGCCCAGCCACGCCGCCGACTTCGCCTCCGCCCAGGTGCGGCCCTACCTGGACAAGTACGTGCGAGGGTCGAACGGCTACGACGCCGTCGACCGGGTCAAGCTGATGAAGCTGATCTGGGACTCGATCGGCTCGGAGTTCGGTGGCCGCCACGAGCTCTACGAACGCAACTACGCCGGCAACCACGAGGGCGTCCGCGCCGAGATGCTGATGGACGCCCAGATGTCCGGCGCAGCGGACGCGATGAAGGGCTTCGCCGACCAGTGTCTGGCCGAGTACGACCTCCAGGGCTGGACAGTCCCGGACCTGATCGGCAACGACGACGTGTCGATCTTCAGTCACCGCTGACAGCGGAGAGGAACCCACCATGACCACCACACAGTCCTCACCCACCGCCGCCGGCTCCGGCAGCTCGGCCACCGAGGCGTTCCGGGCCGGACGGGCCGCGACGCCCGGTGCGCCTGCGGTCCCGCCCGAGCGGGTCTCCGCTGTCGTGTCGTCCCTGCTCGCGGGGATCCACCGGACGATCCGCACGGAGTCGGTGACCTACGACGAGTTCCAGGCAGCCAAGCAGTACCTGATCGACGTCGGGGAGGGCGGCGAGTGGCCGCTGCTGCTCGACGTCTTCGTCGAGCACGTCGTCGAGGAGGTGGCCGCCGCCGACCAGGACGGGACCAAGGGTTCCATCCTCGGCCCGTACTACCTGCCCGGCCAGGCCCGGTCGACCTCACCGGCGACGCTCCCGCAGCGCGCGGACGAGCAGGGCACCAAGCTGGTGTTCAGCGGGCAGGTCCGCGGCATCGATGGCGAACCGCTACCGGGCGCCGAGATCGACATCTGGCAGGCCGACGACCAGGGCTACTACTCCGGCTTCGCCCCGCACCTGCCCGACGGGAACCTGCGCGGTGTCGTCGTGGCCGACGGACAGGGCCGTTTCGAGATCCACACCGTCGAGCCGGCGCCGTACCAGATCCCGACCGACGGCCCCACCGGCACGCTGATCGAAGCTGCGGGCTGGCACCCCTGGCGGCCCGCGCACCTGCACCTGCTCGTCCGCGCTCCCGGGTACCGGACCGTCACCACCCAGCTCTACTTCCGCGGCGGCGAGTGGCTTGACAGCGACGTCGCCTCGGCGACCAAGCCCGAGCTGGTCCTCGACCCGGTCGACACCGGCGACGGGACCTGCACCGTCGAGTACGACTTCACGCTGGAACCGGCGTGACGGACCGGTACCGGGGACGGTCGACGTCCGGTCCCGGTACCGGCCCGGCTGCTGTGCCCGCCGTCGGTGAGAACGGAGAAGGTCCATGAGCGACATGCGGATCGACCAGGTCGAGACCGTGATCGTCGACATCCCGTTGCGTCGTGCCCATCGGTTCGCCCGGGCCGGCATGAACGCCCAGCCGGTGCTCTACGTGTTCGTCCGGACCGCCGGCGGCGTGACGGGCGTGGGGGAGGGCGTCGTCCCGGGCGGCCCGTGGTGGGGCGGTGAGTCCGTCGAGACCATGCAGCTGATCGTCGAGCGCTACCTCGGCCCGGTCCTGCTCGGTCGCGGGGTCGACGAGATCCCGATGATCCTGCGTGACATCGCGGACGTCGTGGCGGCGAACCTGTTCGCGAAGACGGCCGTCGAGGTGGCCCTGCACGACGCCTGGGCCCGGCACCTCGGCGTCCCGGTACACGTGCTGCTCGGTGGTGCCGCCCGCACCGCGGTGCCCGTCACCTGGGCGCTGGGGACCGAACCCGCTGACGCAGTCGTCGAGGAGGCCCTGGTCAAGCTCGACTCCGGGTTGCACAGCTCGTTCAAGCTCAAGATGGGCAAGCAGGACCCCGCCGACGACGTCACCCGGATCGTGAAGGTCGCCGAGAAGCTGGCCGGGGTGGCCGGCGTCCGGGTGGACATCAACGCCCGGTGGGATCGGCTGACCGCGCTGTCCCACCTGCCCGGACTGGCCGCGGCCGGCGTCGAGATGGTCGAGCAACCGCTCCCCGGCCACGACGTCGAGGGGATGGCGGCCGTCGCCGCCGCCCTGCCGATCCCGGTCATGGCCGACGAGAGCCTGCGCACCTCGGCCGACGCGATCCGGCTGGCGACGGCCGGTGCGGCCGGCATCTTCGCGGTCAAGACCACCAAGTCCGGCGGACTGCGGGCCGGGCGTGCGATCGCCGAGGTCGCGGCCGCGGCCGGGATCCCCTGCTACGCGGCGACCTCGATCGAGAGTCCGGTCGGTACGGCGGCGTCGCTGCACGCCGCCTGTGCGAGCCCCGCCACGCCCTGGGGAAGTGAGCTGTTCGGCCCGCTGCTGATGGCCGAGGAGATGCTCGTCGAACCCCTCGTCTACGACGCGGACGGACTGCACCTGCCCGACGGCCCCGGACTCGGTGTCGAGCTCGATCCCGCCAGGGTCCGCGCGTTCCGGAGGAAGTGACCATGCTGTTCCACGTCCGGATGGATGTCGCCATCCCGCACGACCTCGATCCCGAACTGCGTACCGAGATCGTCACGAAGGAGAAGGCCCGCGCGCTGGAGCTGCAGCGCTCCGGGGTGTGGCCGCACCTGTGGCGGGTGGTCGGTGAGTACTCGAACATCAGCATCTTCGACGTCGGGTCGGGCGACGAGCTGCACGACCTGCTGTCGTCGCTGCCGCTGTTCCCGTACATGACGATCAAGGTCACCCCGCTGGCCACCCATCCCTCCGACCTGCAGGTGCAGCGGTGACCGCGGCGGAGCTGGAGCAGCGGGTCGTCCGGTTGGAGGCGCTCGAGGCGATCCGGGATCTGGACGCCCGGTACTGCCGGGCTCTCGACGACGGTGACTGGGCGACCCTGGTCTCGCTGTTCACCGTCGACGGTGAGTTCGTCGGGCTGTCCCGCGCCCAGGGCCATGATCGGCTCCGCGCCTTTTTCGCGGGGCTCGCCGACTCCGGACTCACCGCGTTCTGGCACCACGTGACCAACCTCGAGATCGAACTCGAGGGCCCGGACGTCGCCCGGGCGCGGTCGTTCCTCTGGCAACCGTGCGTTCAGGACGGCGTTCCGCACATCGCGGCCGGTCGCTACACCGACCGGCTTCGCCGTGACGGTGGCGTCTGGCGTTACCTGAGCAAGCAGGTCTCGTTCGACTACTTCGTCCCGATCACCGACGGCTGGGACCACGGCCGGTTCACCGTCGCCGCGGCCGCCGCCACCTACCCGGGGAGACAGTTCGCATGACCACCGGCATCGCGCTGCACCACCGGATCGACGGCCCGTACGACGCGCCCGTACTGGTGCTCGGCCCGTCGCTGGGCACCGACCTGCACCTGTTCGACGCCCAGGTCGCCGCTTTCGTCGACCGGTTCCGGATCGTCCGTTACGACCTGCCCGGCCACGGCGGGAGCGCCGCCCCGGACGGCCCGCGCACGATGGCCGATCTCGCGGACGCCGTCGTCGCCCTGCTGGACCGGCTCGGCATCGAGCGCGCTCACCATGTCGGTGTGTCCATCGGCGGTGCGATCGCACTGCAACTCGCCCTCGACCACCCCGGCCGGGCAACGGGCCTCACCGTGATCGCGTCGGCGGCCCGTTTCGCCGATCCGGACAGCTGGCCGCAGCGGGCCGCCACGGTCCGGAAGGAGGGGACCGAGGCCATGCTCGGCAGCCGCCCCGGTACCTGGTTCGTGCACTCGTTCGCCGGCACCGACGAGGCGGAACGGCTGCTGGGAATGCTGCGCGCGACCGGTGACGAGGGCTACGCCGCCTGCTGCGAGGCCATCGCCGGCTTCGACGTGCGAGGGCGGCTCCCCGGGATCGGCGTCCCCGTTCTCGCCGTCGCCGGAGCCGAGGACCCGGCGACTCCGCCGGAGATGGTCCGGGTGATCGCCGACGGCGTCCGGGACGGGCGTTTCGAGATCGTCGACGGCGCCGCGCACCTGCTCAACGTGGAGAAACCCGAGCAGCTCAATGCCCTGCTCGGCGCGCAGCTCGCGACGTCCGGGGCGCGGCGCGCGGGGTGAGCCGGCCCGGTCCGTGGCGCCGAAACCCTCGGGAACCGGCCGCCAGCGCAACCGCGTTCCGCAGCGCCGAGGCGATGGCCAGGTCCTCCCACGCCATCCGGCCGATGGCGACACCCGCCGCCCGTCACGACGGACCGGCGGATCCCCGGCCGGTACGGCATGCAGCGGGTTGACGTCGGCGAGCGCCCGGAGACCGGCGCGTCGCGGATGTCGGCCTCCTCCCGCAGCGTGGCGGCCTGCGGTCCGGTGCCGAACAGCGTCAGGGTTGTGGCTCAGCCGGGCGAACCGGTGTCGTCCCACCCGGCGAGGATCGCGTCGATACCGGCCATCGCGGCGGGGCCCGGCTGCGGATCTGTCTCGGTGCGGGAGAACCGCGGCGCCGGCGCCGCCTGCGGCCCGGCCGCGGAGTCGACGACGGTCCGGCGTGCGGCCATGTGCGGATCGGCCGTGACCTCGGCGAAGCTCAGCACCGGCGTGACGCAGGCGTCGGTGCCGGTGAAGGTGGCCGTCCACTCGTCACGGGTCCGGGAGCGGAAGACCTCGGCGATCGTGGCCCTGGTCTCCGGCCAGGACCGGGCGTCGAGCTGCGGACCGAGCCCGGCGGGGTCGATGCCGAGGCCGTGCAGGAGCTGCGCGTAGAACCGGGCCTCGATCGCCCCGACGGCGACGAACCGTCCGTCGGCACAGGTGTAGGTGTCGTAGAAGGGTGCGCCACCGTCGATGAGGTTGCCGCCGGGGACGTCGTTCCACAGCCCCTGGCCGCGCATCGCCCACACCGTCTGCAGCAGCAGGCTGGTGCCGTCGACCATTGCGGCGTCGACGACCTGGCCCCGGCCGGAGGTACCGGCCTCGACGAGTGCGGCGAGGACCCCGGTGACCAGCAGCATCGAGCCGCCGCCGAAGTCGCCGACCAGACTCAGCGGTGGCACCGGCCGTTCACCGCCGCCGCGGCCGATGGCGTGTAGTGCACCGGTCAGCGCGATGTAGTTGATATCGTGCCCGGCCTGCCGGGCCAGCGGCCCGTCCTGTCCCCAGCCGGTCATCCGGCCGTACACCAGTCTCGGGTTGGTTGCCCGGCAGTCCTCCGGCCCCACCCCGAGCCGCTCGGCGACCCCTGGGCGGTAGCCCTCGACGAGCACGTCCGCCCGCGCGCAGAGCGCGAGTACCGCGTCGCGTCCGGCGGTGCTCTTCAGATCTACGGTGACCCTGCTGCGGCCCCGCAGGACCGGATCGATGTCCGGGTCGAGGAACGGCCGGTCATCCGGCGCCTCGACCCGGACCACGTCGGCACCCAGATCGGCCAGCACCATCGCGGCGTGCGGGCCGGGACCGATGCCTGCGAGCTCGACGACCCGGGTCCCGGCGAGCGGGCCGCGGCGGTCGCCCACGTCAGCCGCCCTGCCGGAGCAGGAAGCGTTGGATCTTGCCGCTCGGGGTCTTCGGCAGCCCGTCGACGACGTGCACGGCTCGCGGGTAGGCGTGCCTGGCGTACCGGTCCTTGACCAGCTGCTGCAGCTCGCGCTCGAGATCGGGTGTGGCCTCGGCGCCCGGTGCGAGCACGACGTGGGCCTCCAGCACCTCGCCGCGCAGCTCGTCCGGCCGCCCGACGGCCGCGGCCTCGGCCACCGCTGGGTGCCCGAGCAGGACGGTCTCCACCTCGAAGGGCCCGATCCGGTAGCCGGCCATGATGATCACGTCGTCGTCCCGCGCCGAGAACCGGAAGAAGCCGTCCTCGTCCTGGGTGGCGGTGTCGCCGGTCAGGTACCAGCGACCGTCGTCGCTGAACCGGGACGTCCCGGACGCCCGGGCGTAGCCACCGAAGGTGGCCAGCGGGCTGTTCGCCGTGTCCACCGCGACCTGGCCGACCGTTCCGGCCGGTGCGGGGGTGGTGCCGTCGTCGGCGAGCACGGCGGCGCTCCAGCCGGGGAGCGGCCGGCCCATCGACCCCGCGCGGATCGGCTCGCGCACGGTGTCCGCCCAGCCGTTGCCGATGATCATGCCCTGCTCGGTCTGACCGTAGTGGTCCCGCACGGTCACGCCGAGCACCGACCCGGTCCAGGCCGGGATGTCCGGGGTGAGGGGCTCGCCGGCTGACGACAGACACCGCAGCGCGAGACCGGACGGGACCGGATGGTCGGCCCCCTTGAGACTGCGGTAGACCGTCGGTGCGGCGGCGAAGTTGGTGACCTCGAACCGTTCGAGGACGCCCCAGGTGGTCACCGGGTCGAAGGCGGCGTGCAGCAGGAGGCTGCGGCGCCGTGCGGCGAGCGGGCCGAGCACCGCGTAGAACAGGCCGTAGGCCCAGCCGGGGTCGGCGGCGTTCCAGTAGACGTCGTCGTCACGCAGGTCGAGCCCGAACTCCAGGTAGCCCAGGACGGCGGCGAGCGCCCGCACCGGGACCTGCACGGCCTTGGGGGCGCCCGTGGTGCCGGAGGTGAACAGCTCGATCAGCACACCGTCCGGCCCGAGGGCTGCGGGCGGGGCTCCGGCGCCGTCGTGCCGGGCCAGGAGCTCGTGGAAGTCGTCGTGGCCGTGCCCGCCGGCCCCGGCGACGACCACCCGCGTGCCCGGCAATCCGTCGAGCTTGCCGCACTGGTCGGCGTCGGCGACGACGACCTTCGCCCCGCTGGAACCGACCCGCAGCTCGATGGCCTGCGGTGCGAATGCGGTGAACAGCGGGACGTGGATCGCGCCGCGACGCCAGATCCCCAGGAGGGCCACGACGAGCTCGGCGGAGCGGCCCATCAGTACCGCGACTGCGTCGCCGGGTCCGACGCCCAGCCCGGCCAGGCCTGCCGCGAACCTCGTGGACTCCGCCCGCAGCTCACCGTAGGTGATGTCCCGTGAGCTCAGGTCGGGCTCGATGACGGTGAACGCCACGGAGTCTGCGGGATGGCTGTCACAGAGCAGATCGGCCGCGGACGAGCCGGGGCGGGTGAAACGGTGGACGAGTTCGTCCACGCGGGTGCGCGGGTCGGTCATCGGCTGTCGCCCTCCGGGCTCTCGGGAATCGGGTCGGGGGTGCCGCCAGGCGTGGCGCGCGGGACGGCACGGGTCGTCGACGCACGGATCACGGCGGCCCCGGCAGGGTCGACGAGCCCGTCGTGGAGCACCCGGTTGTGGGTGTGGGCGAGGTGGTGCAGCCCGAACGCCGCCTCGATCGCGGAGCGCTGCCCCTGCAGGTCCAGGCCCTGGTTGATCGCGCGCTTGGCCAGCCGGATCCCGAACGGCGGCCGCTGCGCGATCCGTGCCGCGAGGTCGAGCGTCGCCGCTTCGAGCTCGTCGGGCCGGACGACCTCGTTCACCATGCCGATCGTCTGCGCCTCGCTGGCAGTGATCGCCTCGCCGGTGAACAGGAGCTGCTTCGCTCGGCGCGCACCGAGCTCCCACAGGTGGGTGAAGTACTCGGCGCCGTTGACGTCGAAGGCGCCGACCGGATCGGCGAAGGTCGCGTCGTCGGCGGCCACCACCAGGTCGCACGGCCAGACGAGCATCAGGCCACCTGCGACGACCCGGCCCCGTACCTGGGCGATCACCGGCCGGGGGAGGTCCCGCCAGCGCAGGCAGAGCCCGGTGAACAGCTCCTCCTCGGTCGCGAACCAGCCCTCGGCGCCCGGTGCGGTGAACCCGCCGGTGAGCGTCCGGGGCGACACCTCGGTCATGTCCCAGGTCTCGGTCAGGTCGTGCCCGGAGGAGAAGTCCGGGCCGTCCGCGGCCAGGACGATCACCCGGGTGTCCGGGTCGCCGACCGCGCGGGCGTAGGCGTCGTCGAGTGCGTGCAGCATCTCGCGGTTCTGGGCGTTGCGGGTGTTCGGCCGGGCCAGCACGATCCGCACGACGTGCGGGAGCGGTCGCTCGTACCGGATCGGCCCGCCGGTCTCGGGTCGCGCCGCGGTCACAGCCGGTACGCCCTCGCGATGATCTCCCGCTGCATCTCGCTGGTCCCCGCGAAGACGGTCGAGACGATGTTGCGCCGCAGGTGCTGTTCCATGTCGTACTCGGTGGTGTAGCCCGCCCCGCCCATCATCTGCATCCCTTCGATGCTGATCCGCTTCGCGGTCTCGGTGACCTTGAGCTTCGCCATGGACGCCTCCCGGGACAGCGCTCCGCCCGGATTCTCGTCGACCTTGCGGGCCACGTCGTAGACGAGCAGCGAGCAGCACTCGAGCTCGGTGGCGAGATCGGCGATGCGGTGCTTGATCGTCTGGAAGGACCCGATCGGACGGCCGAACTGTTCCCGGGTGCCGACGTAGTCCAGCGCGTCGTCGAAGGCCGCTCCGGCATTGCCGAGGAAGATCGCGGCGCACAGCACCCGCTCGAAGTTCAGCCCGGCCATGAGCTGCCGCCAGGCTCCGCCCTCGGTTCCGACCAGGGCGTCGGCCGGGACCACGGCGTCGGTGAAGTACAGGTCGTTGACTTCGCGGCCGCCCAGCGTCTCGATCGGACGGATCGACAGGCCGGGCGTGTCCGTGGGGACCAGCAGCATGGATATGCCCTCGTGCTTGTCGCCCGCGGGTTCGGTGCGACAGACCAGCAGGATCTTCTCTGCGTAGTGCGCGCAGGAGATCCACGTCTTCTGGCCGTTGATCCGGTATCCGCCCTCGACCGGCTCGGCACGGCAGGTCAGCGAGCCGACGTCGGACCCCGAGTCGGGCTCGCTCATCGCCACCGAGAACACGTCGCCGCGGCAGAAGCCACCGACGATCTCCGCGCGCTGGGCATCGGTGCCGAACTCCTGCACCGTCCGGGCGACGATCATGGAAATCCCCAGCCCGAACACCGGGACCTTGCCGTGGGCGAGTTCCTCCAGCAGGTGGCACGCGTCGGTGACGCCGCCTCCCGCGCCGCCCCATTCGGGATCCATGGCGACGCCGCTCCAGCCCAGCTCGGCGAGTGCGCGGTTGACGGCCTGGTTGTGGGCCTCGGTGCCGCCGTTGGTCAGTGCGGCCCGCTGCTCGCGCGTCCCGCACTCGCGCCGGGCGAAGGTCCGGACGGCCTCGATGAAGTGCCTGCGGTCCTCGACAGCGGGTCTGGTGGTCACGGTGTACTCCTCACGCCTTCTGATCCGATCAAATCATCATGGACATGCTTGACACAAGCTGATGCTGCCTGCTGTTATCAGTGAGTAGTTAGCCAGATCATACTAATGTTGATGGACAATCGATCGACCCTGGCCCGCTCCCCAGCGGGTTCGACGACGGTCGGTCGCCGCAGGGAGGACTGGGCCATGAAGGTGCGCAGGGTCGTGATGGGGTCTGACGCGACGGGGCGGACGGCCGTTCTGGACGACGGGCCCGTCGAGCCCACCACGGTCGCGCTGCTGCCGGGCGTGGAGATCGTGCGGGTCTGGGAGAGCGACGGGGCGGCCCTGCCGGTGACCGACGCGTCGGCCGGTGACCACAAGGCGACGTTCTTCCCGCCGTACCCGGGACTGAGGTTCGGCTTCCTGTCCGTTCCACCGGGGATCACCTACGTGCCGGACGAGTCGACCGACCTGGGCGCTGCCGCAGCGGAGATCGAGGAGAAGCTGCCCGGTGCGGCAGCGACCTTCGCGTTCCCGGAACAGCCGGGCGCGCACGTCACACAGACGGTCGACTACATCGTCGTCGTCGCCGGCGCGGGTGTCCTGCGGTTCGACGACGTCGAGGTGCGGGTGTCACACGGTGACACCCTGATCCAGAACGGCACCCCGCACGCCTGGTTCAACGACGGCACGGAACCCTTCGTCGTCGCCTTCGCCCTCTGCGGCGCCACGCAGTCCTGATCCCGACCCGACACCGGAGGCGGCCGACGATGCCCGTACCGAAGCTCTCCTGCGCCTTCTACACCGGCGCTGCGACCCCCGACCACATCGAGCTCGCCGAGCAGCTCGGCTACACCCGGGCCTGGGTCTACGACTCGCCCGCGCTCTGCCTGGACCCGTGGATGGCACTCGCCCGCGCTGCCGACCGAACCGACCGGATCGGCCTGGCCACCGGGGTCGCGGTCCCCAGGCTGCGGCACCTGATGGCGACGGCGTCGGCGATCGCGACCATCGAGTCGATCGCGCCGGGCCGGTTCACCCTCGGTGTCGGTACCGGCTTCACCGGCCTGCGCGCGCTCGGGCACAAGCCGATGAAGTGGGCCGAGGTGGCCGAGTACGTCGCCGCGCTGAAGGCGTTGCTGCGCGGCGAGGCGGTCCGATGGGAGGGCCGCAGCATGCGGCTCATGCATGCGACCGGGTACCTGCCCCCGCTGCCCATCGAGTTCGACGTGTACATGGCGGCCGAAGGTCCGAAGGGGATCGCGGCGGCCCGCGAGCACGCCGACGGGATCCTCACCGTGAACGCCGACCCGGGATCGGGCTGGGCGAACGCCGCGCGCTGGGCGCTGGGGACCGTGCTCGACGAGGGCGAGAGCGTCACGTCCGACCGGGTGTGGCTCGCCGCGGGGCACGCGGCCGTGGTGATCTACCACCTGTACTACGAGGCGGGTTACGACCTGGCCGCCCTGCCCAACGGCCCGGACTGGGGGAAGGTGATCGACGGGTTGACCGAGGACGAGCGCCACGTCCTGCTGCACAAGGGGCACCTGATGGAGGTCTCCGAGCACGACGACCGGATGATCCCCCGGGAGACGGTCGAGGCGCTGACCTTCACCGGCACGGCGGACACGTTGCGGGCCCGCCTCGGGCAGCTGGCGGAGTCCGGCGTGACCGAGGTGGTCTTCCAGCCCGCCGGCCCGGACATCCCGCGCGAGCTGGAGGCCTTCGCCCGCCTGGCGCCGGCCGCCGTCGCTGCGGGCTGAGCGGGAGGCGACGGGACGATGTACCTGACGCAGGGACTGCACCGGGCCGCCCAGCGGGCCCCCGAGCGGATCGCGACGATCCACTCCGACCGGATCCGCACGTTCGCCGAGAGCACCGACCGGATCGCCCGTCTCGCCGGCGCGTTGCGGGGCCTCGGGGTCCGCGACGGGGCGCGGGTGGCGATGATGTCGCTGAACTCCGACCGCTACCTCGAGTACCTGTGGGCGACCTGCTGGGCGGACGGCGTGATCAACACCGTCAACATCCGGTGGAGCCCGGCCGAGATCGCGGACTCGCTCAACGACTGCGACACCCGGATCCTGTTCGTCGACGACACCTTTCTGCCCGTCGTCGACGACCTGCGCCGGGCCTGTCCGCAACTGGAACACGTGGTCCACTGCGGGGACGGGCCGGCACCGGACGGAACCCACGCCTACGAGGACCTGATCGCCGCCCACGAGCCGGTGGCGGACTCCCGGCGCGGCGGCGACGCCGCCGCCGCGATCTTCTACACCGGTGGCACGACCGGCCGGGCCAAGGGCGTCGTGCTCAGCCACGCCAACCTGCTCACGTCCGCCTACGGGTGTATGGCGACAACCCGGTTCGTGACGCCCGGCGGATCGATGCTGCATGCGGCCCCGATGTTCCACCTCGGTGACCTGGCCGGCTGGGTGGCCCAGGGCGTCGCCGGCAACACCCAGGTCGTGATCCCGCAGTTCGGTCCCGTCGAGTTCCTGGAGACCGTGGAGCGGCACCGGGTCACCGACGTCCTGCTCGTCGCGACCATGGCTCAGATGGTGATCGACCACCCGCGTGCCGCCGACGCCGACCTCACCAGCCTGCGCCGGATGATCTACGGCGCGGCGCCCATCTCCGACGCCGTGCTGGAGCGGCTGATGGCGAGGTTGCCGCAGATCGAGCTGGTGCAGACGTACGGGATGACCGAGCTGTCCCCGGTGGCGACGATCCTCCCGCCCGAGGACCACCGGCCGGGGTCGCCCCGGCTGCGCTCGGCCGGGCGGGTGACCGCACACAGTGAGCTGCGCGTGGTCGATCCCGAGGGGAACGCGGTCCCCACCGGCGGTGTCGGTGAGGTCGTCGTGCGGGGCGGGCACGTGATGCGCGGCTACCGGGACCGGCCCGACGAGACACGGGACGCGCTGCGGGACGGGTGGATGCACACCGGCGACGGCGGCCGGCTCGACGAGGACGGCTACCTGTACCTCGTCGACCGGATCAAGGACATGATCATCACCGGCGGGGAGAACGTGTACTCCACCGAGGTGGAGAACGTCCTCGCCGCCCATCCGGCAGTCGCCACCTGCGCGGTCGTCGGTGTCCCGGACGACACCTACGGCGAGCGGGTGCACGCCGTGGTCGTCCTGCGCCCCGGCAGCACGGTCGCCGACGGCGAGCTGCGGGAGTTCGCGAAGACGCGGATCGCCGGGTACAAGGCGCCACGGTCGGTGTCGTTCACTGATGCGCTGCCGTTGTCGGCCGCCGGTAAGGTCCTCAAGCGCGAACTGCGAGCCCACCTCACCGACGGAAGTGCCGAGGTCCCCGCTTAGTGTCCCGACACGACCTTGCCTCCGCGTCGGGGGCGGCCCCCGATGGCGCCGCACCCCGACGTCGACCCCGGGACCGGCGCGAGCACGTGGCCCGGCACGCCCGCATCCTGTTCGCCGAGCGGGGGTTCCACGCGGTCCGGATGGAGGACATCGCCGGAGCCGTGGGCGTCACCGCCCGCGCGCTCTACCGGCATTTCCCGAACAAGCACGCCCTGCTGGCGCACGTCTCCGTCACCGGGCAGGACGCCTACTTCACGGCGCTGGACGCCGATCCGGGCTGGGACGATCTGGTCGGCCGGATCGTCCGGATGAACCTCGACGACCCGACACACGCCCTGCTGTGGCAGCGCGAGGCACGCCACCTCGACGAGGCCGAACGCCGATCCGTCCAGCGGCGCGTCGTCGAGATCGCCCGGGGGGTCGAGGCCGTCCTCACCGCGGACCGGGACGATCGCGGCAGCCGGGCCGACACGGAGCCCCTCGCCTGGGCGGTGCTCGCCGTCGCCGCAAGTCAGGGGCAGAGTCTTGTCGCCGACACCCGTCCGCTGCACGACGACGAGCTCCTCACCGCCGCGGTCCGCGACATCGGCCGGCTGCCCCTCCCCGGTCCGGACGACCTGGGCCCGCAGCCGTACCGCCGGGATCCGGAGCTGACCTCCCGGCGGGAACGGCTGCTGCACCACGCTGCGGCGCTGTTCCGCACGCGCGGCTACCTCGGCGTCACGCTCGAGGAGATCGGCGAGCGGGCCGGTATCCACGGGCCGAGCATCTACCACCACTTCCCGAGCAAGATGGCGATCCTCGCCGCGCTGCTCGGCAGGCTCGACGAATGGGTCACCCTCGGCCTGTTAGACGCGCACGGGCGCGGGAGCGATCCGGCGCACGTGCTCAGGCTGTTCGGCGAGTTCTACGTCGGATTGGCTCTGCGTTTCCCGGACCTGGTCTCGGTGGCGCTGACCGAGTCGATCCATCTCGCCGACTCCGATCGTGACGGGCGAGACCGGGACGGCCTGCTGGCCGGTTGGACGCAGCTCCTTCGGACGGCCCGGCCGGAGCTGGACCAGGCCGCGGCCGCCACCCTGGTCCGGGCGGCGAGGGCGGGGGTCGACGACCTCGTCCGGATCCCGCACCTGCGTCGGGCCGGGATCGGCGCGCAGCTGGTCGAGATCACCCGTGTCGTGCTCGCCGCGGAACTGCAGTGGGCCCCCGTCCCGGCGCCGCCGCAGGGAGTTCCACCGGCGGCGCGGTGACCCGTCCCGCTATCATCGGGGAACGTGACGGTGCAGCGGCCGGCCCCGCTCCACCCACTGCCGTGAGGCGCTCCACCGGCGGACCACGGTTCCGCACACCGCCGGCCGTCGGCGCCGCCGTCCTGCTCGGGGCGCTGGCCGTCCCGGCGGCGAACCTGGTCGTCCCCGGGCACACCGCGGACGACGTGCTCCGGGACCCGGCGCAGCTGCGGCCCGTCCCAGGTGGTGATCGTGCCTGGATCGATGGTGGAGGACGGTCGCGTCCGGGATACCGACCGGCGGCCAGGAAGCCGGCGGCGAGGATCTCGGCGGCGAGGATCTCGGCGGCGAGGATCTCGGCGGCGAGGATCTCGGCGTCGAACCGGCCGTCAACGTTGTCACCGGACCCGCGGCGACCGAGGTGATTTTCGAGGTGAACGGATCGGGATCGGCGGTCACGATCACCGTCGGCCGGGGGACGGCGGTCTCCCAGGTCTCCGGCGCGGAGCTGCCGTGGGAGCGGACCTTGCCCGCCGAGCCAGGACCCACCGACTACTCGGTGAGCGCTGCCGGCGGGTCCGGTGAGATTTCCTGCCGGATCCTCGTCGATGGTGCGGTCATCTCCGAGGAGTCGGCGGAGGGTGATTTCTCGGCGGTGTCGTGCAGCGGGAACCGCTGACGGCCGGCGGCAACGGTGCACCGGGTCGGGGCCACGTCACTCGCGAGATCGGCTCCGCACCGCTCGAGGCGATGCCCCCGGCCGCCTGCGTCGCTGCTTCCGCTGCCGATGCGATCCCCGGTCGGGATCCCGGTATCCCTAGCGGGTGCCGGTCGTTTCACCAGGAACGCATCGCACACGGCAAGAGTGACCCGGGGCGGATCGGCAGGGGCGTGGCGCCCGCTGCACGGCCCGGCGCACGAACCGACATCAGTACGAGGAGACGATCGCCCGTGCCCGACATCGAGGAGACGAGTGGGACGCTCGTCGCCGCCGAGCACCCTTCCGGGACGCTGTTGATCGGCGCCGAGTCCGCGGTGGCCGAGTTCGTGGCGCGCTGGGCGACCGGGAGCGGCGGCACGGTCCGCCCGGCCCAGCTGTCCGGATCGGACCGCGCATCGGCCATCGCCCACGCTGCGGCTGTCGGTGCCGGCGGTGCCACGACCGTTCAGTTCGTGAGCGCTTCCGTCCGGTGGCTCCGCGACGCTCCGGCTGTGGATCACCAACAGCTCGGGAACGCGGCGCCGAGCTCCACCGGGGCGGAGCCGAACCGCGCCGGCCGGCCGGCTCACCGCCCGCGCAGCGCGCGGCGCATCAGCTTGCCGGTGGCCGTCCGCGGCAGGGCCGTGACGATCTCGACCTCCCGCGGGTACTTGTAGGCGGCCATCTGCCGCCGGCAGTACTCGATCAGCTCGACCTCGGTCGCGCCGGTGCCCGGCTGCAGGGCCACGTAGGCGCGGGTGGACTGGCCCCGGTAGTCGTCGGCGATGGCGACGACGGCGGCCTCGCGGACCGCCGGATGCTGGGTGAGCACCTGCTCGACCTCGTGCGGCCACACCTTGTAGCCGGCGGCGTTGATCAGGTCGGTGCTGCGGTCGACGACGTAGAACCAGCCGTCAGGATCCATCAGGCCGACGTCGCCGGTCCGCATCCCGGCCGCGGTGAACACCTCGGCGGTCTCGGCCGGCCGCCGCCAGTAGCCGGGCGCGATCTGCGGCCCGGACGTCATCAGCTCGCCGATCTCGCCCACCGGCACCGGCCGCCCCTCGTCCAGCACGGTCACCGCGGTGTCGAAGACCGGCAGCCCGACCGACAGGACCCCGGTGTCCGGGTGGACCGGGGCGCGGAGCCCGGGCGGGACCATGTGCGTCGGCGACGACGACTCGGTCTGCCCGTAGACGTTGTGCAGGTAGCCGCCGAGCTCGGCCTCGATCCGGTCGGCGACCTCGGGCGGCAGCGGGGACCCGCCGCACAGGCGCAGGCGCAGCGAGGCGAGATCGGCGGGGCCGGTCCCCGGCTCGTCGGCGAGGGCGATGTAGGCGGTCACCGCGGCGACCGTGAAGGCCGGCCGGTGTGCGCGGACGGCGTCGAGCACGACGCCCGGGTGGAAGCGGTGGGTCAGCACCAGCGGCGAGCGGAGCACGAACGCCAGGAGCACCGCGCCGACCAGGCCGGTGACGTGGAACAGCGGCGCCGTCGCCAGGATCGGCTCGCCGGGGCGCAGGCCGGTCCAGTCCCGGTAGGTCTGCGCGTTGTGGGCGAGCGAGCCATGGGTCAGCATGGCGGCCTTCGGGGCGCCGGTCGTGCCGGACGACGGGGCGAGCACCGCGACCTCGTCCGGCCGCGGCGGGACGAGGGCCGGCGGGGATCCGGCGTACGAGGCGACCAGCGCGCCGAGATCGAGGGTGTCACCGGGGCGGTGCGCGACCGCGCCGTCGAACAGCCGGCGGTCCGGCTGCGGCTGACCGTCCAGCGGGGAGGCGGTGATCACCGTGTGCACGGTGTTCCCGGGGCGGGCCAGCACGGCGCGGATCACCTCCTCGTAGAGGTCGTCGAGCGCCAGCAGCGCGGTCGGCGCGTAGTCCGCCACGGCGAACTCCAGCTCGCGCTGCTTGCTCATCGGGCTGACCAGCGCGGCCACCCCGCCGGCCTTCCACGCGCCGAGGAGCCCGATCACGAACGCCGGGTCGTTCTGCAGGCACAGCGCGAGGCGGTCGCCGGGGGCGAACCCGCGGGCGACGAGCAGCGCGGCCACGGCGTCGGAGGCGTGATCGAGCTCGGACCAGCTGAGGGTGGTGCCGAAGTAGCGGATCGCCGCGGCGCCGGGCGCGGCCCGCACCGCGGCGGCGAACGCGGCCGCCGGCGAATCGTGCTCGCGGCGCAGCGTCCGCGCCGGCCCCGGCGGGTACCTGGCCAGCCAGGGACGCCGCTCGTAGACGCTCACCGTCCACGACCGGAGGGCGGATCGACCGGGCCGGGTCGCACGGCCCGCAGTGTACGACGGGGACCACCCGTATGCTGTTCAGCATGCCTGAACCGTCGGCGGGGGGCGGCTCGGTCCGAGCCGCCCGCCGGCGTGCCGGGATCACGCTCCGCCGGCTGGCCGCCGAGCTGGGCGTCAGCGTCGGGACCATGAGCGCGATCGAGAACGACAAGGTCGGGCTCACGATCGAACGCCTGCAGCAGATCGCCCGCTGCCTGGACGTGCCCGCCGCGCGGCTGCTCGAGGCACCGCCCCCCGACGACGGGACCGGCCGCGCCGCGCCACCGGAGACACCGGGCGCCGGGCAGTGGCGGGTCTTCGCCCCGCTCGAGCTCGATCCGGTGCTCAGCTCGGCGGTCGAGGTCCTCAACGAGACCGGGTACCACGGCGCCACCATGCGGGTGATCGCCACCGGCGCCGACATCAGCGTTCCCGGGCTGTACCACCACTACCCGAGCAAGCAGCGGCTGCTGGTGGCGCTGCTCGAGATCGCCCTGCAGGACCTCGAGTGGCGGGTCGCCGCCGCCGGCCGGGAGACCGCGGATCCGGCCGGGCGGTTCGCCGCCATGGTGGAGGCGCTCGCGCTGTTCCACTCCGAGCGCGCCGAGCGCGCCGAGCTCGCCTCGCTCGTGCTGTCGGAGCTGCGCAGCGTCGAGGAGCCGAACCGCGAGCGGCTGGTGGCCCTGCAGCGCCGGGTGCCGGACCTGCTGGAGCAGGCGGCCTCGGTCGCGGTCCGGCTCGGCCGGTTCACCGCGGCCGACGTGCGGACCACGACCAGGGCGATCACGACGATGTGCCTGGCGCTGCCGTACTGGTTCCCGGGGTCCCCGGAGGCCGCCGCGACCGGGCCGGCCGAGCTCGCCCGCCGCTACGCCTCGCTCGCGCTGGACATGATGCGGCACGTCCCGCCGACCCCCTCCGAAGTTCAGTTCAGCTGAACCGGTCGTCTCGACCGGTTGCCGCGCAGGGCGCACCCTCCGGGCCCGTCCGGGCCATTCTGCCGCTGGTCGGATGCCACTCTTGACGCCGCCTGCCGTGCTCTGCATGATCCTGAACATCCGCCGACCGAGCGTTCTGGTTCTCGGTGATCACTTCAGCGTAGAAGGAGACGGTATGTCCGACGTGCCCACGATGCGGGAACTCCTCGGCGACGACGCCCTCAGCAACTGGGGCCGGTGGGGTCCCGACGACGAGGTGGGCGCCCTGAACTACCTCGACGCCGAGCAGGTCCTGCGCGGGGTGCGGTACGTCCGGTCCGGTGAGGTCTTCCCGCTGCAGGCGCCGATGGGGCACCCGCACGGCGATCCGGTCTTCCCCGGCCGGGAGAGCATCAACCGCACCAACGTGCTCGACGAGTCGTCGTGGGACGAGGGCAAGGAGGGCGCCCCGGCGTTCCCCGGCGGCCTGCACTACGCCGACGACAAGGCGGAGATCTTCCTGCAGGGCTCCACGCAGTACGACGCGCTGGGGCACGTCTGGTACGACGGCAAGATCTGGAACGGCTACGACGCGCGCGACACCGTCGACGGCATGAAGAAGGCGTCCGTGCAGGCCATCGCCGAGCGCGGGGTGGCGGGCCGCGGGGTGCTGATCGACATGGCGCGCCACCGCGGCAAGCCGTGGCTCGACAAGGGCGAGACCTTCGACCACACCGATCTCGAGGCGGCCGCGAAGGCCCAGGGCGTGGAGATCGGGCAGCGCGACGTCCTGCTGATCCGCACCGGTTTCCTGGCCTACTTCTACTCGGTCCCGGCGGAGGAGTTCTACGCCGACTTCGTCGAGCCGGGCCTGACCTACTCGCGCGAGCTCGTCGAGTGGTTCCACCGCCGGGAGATCCCGAACCTGGTCACCGACACCATCGCCAACGAGGTCACCAAGGACCCGGTGTCGGGCGTGATGCTGCCGCTGCACTGCGCCCTGATGCGCAACCTCGGCATCGTGCTCACCGAGATCGTCCTGCTGGACAAGCTCGCCGAGGCCTGCGCGGCCGACGGCCGGTGGGACTTCCTCTACACCGCGGCCCCGCTGAACGTCGTCGAGGGCACCGGCGCCCCGGTCAATCCCGTCGTGATCCGGTGAGCCCGATCCGGTGAGCCCGATCCGATGAGCGTGTACGACGACAAGCCCTGGCTGGCCCGGTACGACCCGGGCCAGCCGGCCGCGATCGAACCGGAGTACGACAACGCGCTGGAGATGTTCCGGGCGACCGCGGCCCGGACGCCGGGCACCGACGCGATCCGCTACTTCGACGGCCGGATCACCTTCGCCGAGCTCGACCGGCTCACCGACTCCTTCGCGGCCGCACTGGCCGCGGAGGGGTTCGCCCCCGGCGAGCGGCTGGCCATCTTCGCGCAGAACGTCCCGCAGTTCGTCATCGCCCAGATCGGGACCTGGAAGGCCGGCGGCATCGCCGTGTCGATCAACCCGATGAACCGCGAACGCGAGCTCACCGAGCTGCTCACCGACTCCGGGGCGACCGTGCTGGTGGCGCTGCAGTCGCTGTACCGCGACGTGGCGGCCGCGGTGGTCGGCGGCACCGCGGTGCGCACCGTGATCACCACCTCGGAGCTGGAGTACCGGTCCGGCGACGAGCCCGCGGTGCTCGCCGGTGTGCAGCGCATCGAGTGCCCGGGCACCCTCGACCTCGCCGGGCTGCTCGACCGGTACGCCGGCAGCGCGCCGCCCCGGGTCGAGCTCGGGCCGGACGACATCGCCTTCCTGACCTACACCTCGGGGACGACCGGCCCGCCGAAGGGCGCGATGACGACCCACCGCAACGTGGTGTTCAACGCCCGCACCTACCGGGACTGGATCGGCATCGGCCCGGACGACGTGGTGCTCGGCGTCGCCCCGCTGTTCCACATCACCGGGCTGGTCGGGCACATCGCGATCTCGCTGCTGACCGGGGCGCCGCTGGTGCTGATGTACCGGCTGGACCCGGCGCTGGCCGTCGACACCATCGCGGCGGAGCGGGCGACGTTCACCGTCGGCTCGATCACCGTCTTCATCGCACTGATGAACGTGCCGGACGTCGACCCGGCCAAGCTGGCGTCGTTCACCAAGATCTACTCGGGTGGCGCGCCGATCCCGCCGAGCACCGTGGAGGCCTTCCGGGCCACGTTCGGCCACTACATCCACAACATCTACGGGCTGACCGAGACGACGTCCCCCTCGCACGGGGTGCCCTTCCACGCCGAGGCCCCGGTCGATCCGGCGTCCGGGGCGCTGTCGGTGGGCGTGCCCACCTACAACACGATGGTCCGGGTCGTCGACGAGGACGGCCGGGAGCTGCCGGCCGGCGAGATCGGCGAGCTGGTCACCGAGGGGCCCCAGGTCGTCGCCGGCTACTGGAACAAGCCGGACGAGACCGCGACCGCGCTGCCCGGGGGCGTGCTGCACACCGGCGACGTCGGGTACATGGACGCCGACGGCTGGTTCTACATCGTCGACCGCAAGAAGGACCAGATCAACGCGGGCGGCTACAAGATCTGGCCGCGCGAGGTCGAGGACGTCCTCTACGAGCACCCCGGGGTGCGGGAGGCCGCCGTCGTCGGGGTGCCCGACGAGTACCGCGGGGAGACGGTCAAGGCGTTCGTCTCGCTGCGGGGCGGCGCCACGGTCACGCCCGACGAGCTCGTCGCCTTCACCCGGGAGCGGATGGCCGCCTACAAGTACCCGCGGCAGGTGGAGATCCTCGACGAGATCCCGAAGACGGTCAGCGGGAAGGTCCTGCGCCGCGAGCTGCGGACCCGGTAGGCACCCGCGCAGCGCGCGGCGGGGCGGCGGCCGGTCCCGCTAGCATCGGGGAACGTGACGATGCAGCGGCCGGCCCCGCTCCACCCTCCGTCGTGAGCCGGTCCGTCCGGCGCCCGCGGTCCCGCACACCGCTCGCCGTCGGCGCCGCCGTCCTGCTCGGAGCGCTGGCCGTCGCGCTGGCGAACCTGGTCGTCCTCGGGCGCACCGCCGACGACGTGCTCCGCGACCCGGCGCAGCTGCGCCCGGCGCAGGTGGTGATCGTGCCCGGATCGCTGGTGGAGGACGACGGCACCCTCGGCACCATCGTGGGGGAGCGGGTCGGCGCGGCGGTCGAGCTGTACCGCAGCGGCACGGTGGACGCGCTGCTGATGTCCGGCGACAACAGCCGGATCTCCTACGACGAGCCGGGTGCGATGCGCGACGCGGCGCTCGCGCTCGGGGTGCCGCCGGAGGATGTCTTCACCGACTACGCGGGCTTCAGCACCTGGCAGACGATGCGCCGCGCGCACGAGATCTTCGGGGTCGGGACGGCCGTCGTGGTCTCCCAGGAGCTGTACGCGCCGCGGGCGGTCGATCTCGCGCACGCCGCGGGCCTCGACGCCCAGGGCCTCGTGGTGGGCGACGGCGGGCGGGCCGGGCGCGAGGTGGCGGCCCGGGTCCGGGGCCTGGTGGAGACCGTCGTGCGGCCCGGGGTGACCGGCGGGCCGCCGATCCCGATCGACGGTGACGGGCGTGCCTCGTGGGCGCCGCCGCGTTCCTGAGCCGGGCGCGGGGGACGGCGCGCCCGCTGGTGCTCCGGCCGGCGCCGGTGGTTCGATACCGGACGTGCTGCGCGCCGAGAAGACCAGTCCGTGGCGCAGCGCCTATGCGTTCACCGTGGACGGCACGCCGGTCACCACGTTCAGCTCGCACTGGTGGCGATCCGGCGGCCGGATGACGGTCGACGGGCGCGAGTACCGGATCGGGACGCGGGCCTTCCGCAGCACCTACACCCTGACCGACGAGACCGGCGGCGCGGCCGGGCCGGGCGCGGTGGTCGCCACGGCCGAGCGGGTCGCCCGCAAGCGCTGGACGGTCACCGCCGACGGCCGGTCCTACGAGTTCCGGCGGGCCTCGATCTGGCGCTCCGAGCAGCTGCTCGTCGAGGGCGAGCGGACCCTCGGCTCGGTCCGCAGGCTGAGCTGGTGGCGCGGCGGCGCCGAGGCCGAGCTGCCCGGCCTGAGCCTGCCGGTGCAGCTGTTCGTGGTCGCCGTCGTGCTGTCCCTGTGGGAGCAGCAGAGCGCGGCCGCCGGATCGGGCGGCAGCTGATGCGCACGCCCGTCCCCGACTACCTGGCCGAGGTCCTCGACGGCGTCGCGGGCGACCGCTCCGGCGCGGTCGCCGACTACATCCCGGACCTGGCGCAGGCCGATCCGGAGGTGCTCGGCGTCGCCGTCACGACGGTCGCCGGGCGCACCTACGCGGCCGGCGACGCCGACGTCGAGTTCTCCATCCAGTCGATCTCCAAGCCGTTCGCCTACGCCGCCGCGCTCGCCGACCGCGGCACCGAGGTGGTGGACGCGACGGTCGGCGTCGAACCGTCCGGCGAGGCGTTCGACGAGCTGTCGCTGGAGGGCGGGACGCACCGCCCGAAGAACCCGATGATCAACGCCGGGGCGATCGCCGTGCACCACCTGCTGGTGGGGCCGGACGCCACCGGCGCCGCCCGCGTCGAGCGGATCCTGGACTTCTTCTCCGAGCTGGCCGGGCGGCGGCTGTCCGTCGACGAGTCGGTGTACCGGTCCGAGATGGACACCGCCGACCGCAACCTCGCGATCGCGCACATGCTGCGCAACTACCGGGTGCTCGGCGAGCCGGCCGCCGAGGTCGTCGACGGCTACACCCGCCAGTGCGCGGTGAACGTGACCGTCCGCGACCTGGCGGTGATGGGCGCGACGCTGGCCAACGCCGGCGTCCATCCGGTCACCGGACGACGGGTGGTGCCCGCCGACGTGGCCCGTCGCACGCTGTCGGTGATGGCCGGTTCCGGTATGTACGACGGCGCCGGGGACTGGCTGGTCCGGGTCGGCATCCCGGCCAAGAGCGGCGTCGCCGGCGGGCTGATCGGCGCGCTGCCCGGCCAGCTCGGGCTCGCCACCGTCTCCCCGCGGCTGGACGGGCACGGCAACAGCGTGCGCGGCGTCGCGATCTGCGAGCGGCTCTCCCGCGACATGGGCATGCACCTGATGCAGGCCGAGCCGTACGGCTCGACCGTGCTGCGCGGGATCCGGCCGGACGGCGACACGACGGTCGTCGCGCTCCAGGGCGTCGTGCAGTTCTCCGGGGCGGAGGCGGTGCTGCACCGGCTCGCCGAGATGCCGGTCGACGACTCCGAGATCGTGCTCGACCTGTCCCGGGTCGACCGGTTCTCCGACGTCGGGCGGCGGATGACGCTGGAGGGCCTGCGCCGGCTCGCGCTGGACGGGCACACCGTCGCCGTCGTCGACCCGGACGGCGTCCTCCCGGATCCGGACCTCGGCGACGGGACCCGGCCGCAGGTCCGGTCCCGGCCGGCCGCCGGCGGCTGATCCCGCGATGCGGGTCGTCGATCACGAGCCGCACCACTGGTTCCTGCTCGACGACGACGGCCGGCTGCTGCTCGACGTGCACTGCAACCACGGCCCGGTCGGCTACTCGGTGCTGCTGGCGCTGGACGGGACCGAGATCGGCGGCCTGCGCGGGCAGGGGCGCGAGTACCTGCACCGGCTCGCCGACGCGGTGCAGGACAGCGCGCCGATCGCCCGCGGCAGCCGGTCGCCGTACCGGGAGCGCGACCTGTCGGCGACGCACGGACGCCGGGTGAGCGACGCGGTCGTCGCATGGCGGGCCGGCGGCTGAGCCGCGCCGTCCCTCACAGATCGGGTAAGAGGGTGTGCGATGAGCTGGGAGCTGCAGGCCGGCATCACGGTGCCGGTCCGGCTGACCGCTCACCTGCTGAGCGACCTCCCGCCGTCCGCCGCGGCCCGAGCCCGCGCCGGTGTGCCCCTCGCGGCTACGGGGCGGCGGGCCTCGGCCGCCACCCCGCAGCAGGCCGCCGAGCGGGACATCGGCGTGCTGGCGGTGGACCGGCCCAACGTGCAGAAGGCGCTGTCGGCGATCCGAGTTGGGCCGATCACGTCCTCGTCGATGCCACCAACCGCTTCACCGGCACCGCGCCGCTCGCGCTGGGCGACATCTCCGGGCGCACCCCAGCGAGATCGTCGCCGATCTCGCACCGGGTGCCAGGGTGGTCAAGGCGTTCAACTCGGCGCCGACGGCCTGGCTCGCCGATCCGCCCGCCGGGAAGGCCCGCACCGTGCTGTTCGTCTCCGGTGACCACGCCGGGCCGAAGGCCGTGGTCGCCGGACCGATCGAGGAGATCGGCTTCGCGGCGGTCGATCTCGGGACGTTGGCCGTCGGCGGGCGGCTCCAGCAGGTCGGCGGTCCGCTGGCCGGGATCCGGCTGCAGCTCACCGACCGGTTCACGCTGTGACGGGCCGGGCGGAACGACCGGCGCGACAGCGTCGGGCGCCGACCGTCGGTCACCGCAGCTCCGCGACGACCCCCGCCACCAGCGGGTCCAGGTCCGCGCCCCGGTCCGCCTCCTCGACCAGGTTGGCGATCATCGCCGGCGCCCAGAACTTGCGCAGGTGACCGGCGATCGTCCCGACCGCCTCGTCGTGCGGGCGGCCGGCGAACTGGCGGGCGATCTCGTGCGCCATCCGCAGTTCCGGGGTGGTGGTGCCGGACATCGTCAGTCACCCGCCACGGCGACGGCGGCGGTGTGCCCGGCGTCCTCGGTCCCGGCCTCGGCCGCCACCCGCAGCGCCACCTGCACCGCGGTGACCTTGTACTCCGGGCAGTTCGTCGCCCAGTCGGAGTTCTCCGTGGTCACCACGTTCGCCCCGGAGACCGGATGGTGGAACGTGGTGTACACGACGCCGACCGGCATCCGGTCCGACAGCCGGGCGCGCAGCCGCGTCGAACCGACCCGGGAGCTGATCTCGACGAACTCGCCGCCGATGATCCCGCGGTCCTCCGCGTCGTGCGGGTGGATCTCCAGCACGTCCTCGGCGTGCCAGGACGAGTTCGCGGTGCGCCGGGTCTGCGCGCCCACGTTGTACTGGCTGAGGATCCGGCCGGTGGTCAGGATCAGCGGGTAGCGCCGGGTGCTGCGCTCCAGCGTCGGCACGTAGGTGGTCGGCATGAGCTTGCCCTTGCCGCGGGCGAAGCCGTCGACGTGCATGATCGGCGTGCCCAGCGGGGCGGCGTCGTTGCACGGCCACTGCACCGAGCCGACCTCGTCGAGGTGGCGGTGGCTGACCCCGGCGAACGTCGGGGTGGTCGCGGCGATCTCGTCCATGATGTCCGACGAGCTCGCCCAGCCCATGTCGAAGCCCATCAGGCCTGCGATCTCGCTGACCACCTGCCACTCGTGCTTGCCGGTGCGCGGCGCCGTCGTCGGCCGCACCCGGTTGATCCGCCGCTCGGCGTTGGTGAAGGTGCCGTCCTTCTCCAGGAAGGACGTCCCGGGCAGGAAGACGTGCGCGAACCGGGCCGTCTCGTTGAGGAACAGGTCCTGCACGACCAGGCAGTCCAGCGCGGTGAGCGCCTCCTCCACGTGCCGGGTGTTCGGGTCGGACTGGGCGATGTCCTCGCCCTGCACGAACAGCCCGCGGAAGGTGCCGCGCACGGCGGCGTCGAACATGTTCGGGATCCGCAGCCCGGGGTGCGGGTCCAGGGTGGTGCCCCACAGCTGCTCGTAGATGTCGCGCACCGACTCGGTGCCGATGTGCCGGTAGCCGGGCAGCTCGTGCGGGAACGAGCCCATGTCGCAGGAGCCCTGCACGTTGTTCTGGCCGCGCAGCGGGTTCACCCCGACGCCCTCGCGGCCGATGTTGCCGGTCAGCATCGCCAGGTTGGCCATACCCATCACCATCGTCGAGCCCTGCGAGTGCTCGGTGACGCCGAGGCCGTAGTAGATCGCGCCGTTGCCGCCGGTGGCGAACAGCCGGGCCGCCGCCCGGACCTCCTCGGCGGGGACGCCGATCACCTCCTCCAGGATCTCCGGCGAGTTCTCCGGCGAGGAGATGAACTCCAGGTACTCGTCGAGGCCCTCGCAGCGGGCGTCGAGGAACTCCCGGTCCGTCAGGTCCTCGGTCACCACCACGTGCGCCATCGCGTTGACCAGCGCCACGTTGGTGCCCGGCTGCAGCTGCAGGTGGTGCGCGGCCTCGATGTGCGGCGAGCGGACCAGGTCGATCCGGCGCGGATCGGCGACGATCAGCTGCGCGCCGGCCCGCAGCCTGCGCTTCATCCGGGACGCGAACACCGGGTGCGCGTCGGTCGGGTTGGCGCCGATCACCAGCAGCACGTCGCTGTGCTCGACCGAGGCGAACGTCTGGGTGCCGGCCGAGGTGCCGAAGGTCTGGTTCAGGCCGTAGCCGGTGGGGGAGTGGCAGACCCGGGCGCAGGTGTCGACGTTGTTGTTGCCGAACGCCCCGCGGACCATCTTCTGGACCGCGTAGACCTCCTCGTTCGTCGTCCGGGACGAGGTGATGCCGCCGATCGCGCCCTGGCCGACCTCGTCGCGGATCGCGGAGAACCGGCGGGCGACCTCGCCGAGCGCGGTGTCCCAGTCGACCACCCGCCACTCGTCGTCGATCGAGTCGCGGATCATCGGCGACAGCTGCCGGTCCGGATGGTCGGCGTAGCCGAACGCGAACCGCCCCTTGACGCAGCTGTGCCCCTCGTTGGCGCCGCCGTCCTTGTACGGCACCATCCGGACCAGCTGGTCGCCGCGCAGCTCGGCCTTGAACGAGCAGCCGACGCCGCAGTAGGCGCAGGTGGTGAGCACCGTCCGGTTCGGCATGCCGAGATCGACGACCGACTTCTCCTGCAGCGTCGACGTCGGGCAGGCCTGCACGCAGGCACCGCAGGAGACGCACTCCGAGGACAGGAAGTCCGGTGCGCCGCCGGGCACGATCCGGCTGTCGAAGCCGCGGCCCTCCATGGTGAGCGCCAGGGTCCCCTGCACCTCGTCGCAGGCGCGGACGCAGCGCGAGCAGGCGATGCACTTGCTGGGGTCGTAGTCGAAGTACGGGTTCGACGTGTCCTTGCCCTCGTCGAGGTGGTTCGCGCCCTCGTAGCCGTAGCGGACGTCGCGCAGCCCGACGACACCCGCCATGTCCTGCAGCTCGCAGTCGCCGTTGGCCGGGCAGGTCAGGCAGTCCAGCGGATGGTCGGAGATGTAGAGCTCCATCACGCCGCGGCGCAGCTCGGCCAGCTCCGGGGTCTGGGTGGACACCGTCATGCCGTCCGCGCACGGGGTGGTGCAGCTGGCCGGGGTGCCCTTGCCGCCCTCGATGTCGACCAGGCACAGCCGGCAGGAGCCGAACGGTTCGAGCGAGTCGGTCGCGCACAGCTTCGGGATGGTGATGCCGGCCTCGGCGGCCGCGCGCATCACCGAGGTGCCCGCCGGGACCTCGACGGTGTGGCCGTCGATCTCGACGGTGACCGTGGTGTCCGAGGTGCGGGCCGGGGTGCCGTGGTCGGTCTCCTTGAGCAGGGCCATCGCTACTCCTCCGTGCCCATCAGTGCCGCGTTGCGGGCGGCGGTGTCGGCGGCGAACTTGTCGGGAACCGGCAGTCCGGTGTGCACCGGCGGCCGGTCGAAGTCCTCGGCGAAGTCGGTGACGGCGCTGCGCACCGGCATCGGGGTGAGGCCGCCCATCGCACACAGCGAGCCCTTGGTCATGGTGTCGCAGAGGCTGTCCAGCAGGAGCAGGTTCCGCTCCCGGTCGACCCCGCCGATGATCTTGTCGATGGTCTCGACGCCGCGCACCGCGCCGACCCGGCACGGCGTGCACTTGCCGCAGGACTCGATCGCGCAGAACTCCATCGCGAACCGGGCCTGGCGGGCCATGTCGACGGTGTCGTCGAACACCACCACGCCGCCGTGCCCGATCATCGCGTTCGCCGCGGCGAACCCCTCGTAGTCCATCGGCAGGTCGAACCGGGTGGTCGGCAGGTAGGCGCCCAGCGGGCCGCCGACCTGCACGGCGCGCACCGGCCGGCCGGACGCGCTGCCGCCGCCGTAGCCCTCGACCAGCTCGCCGAGCGTGATGCCGAACGCGGTCTCCACGATCCCGCCCCGGCGGATGTTGCCGGCCAGCTGGAACACCTGGGTGCCGCGGGACCGGTCGACGCCCAGCTCCTGGTAGGCGGCCGGGCCGTCGGCCATGATCATCGGGACGGAGCCCAGGGTCAGCACGTTGTTGACGACCGTCGGCCTGCCGAACAGCCCCTCCAGCGCGGGGATCGGCGGCTTCGCCCGGACCGTGCCGCGCCTGCCCTCGAGGCTCTCCAGCATCGAGGTCTCCTCGCCGCAGATGTAGGCACCGGCGCCGACCCGGACGAACAGGTCGAACGACAGGTCGCTGCCGGCGATCCGCTCGCCCAGCCGGCCGCGGGAGTAGGCGATCTCGATGGCCTGGCGCATCACGCGGACCGCGTCCGGGTACTCCGAGCGCAGGTAGATGTAGCCCTCGGTGGCGCCCACCGCGTACGCGGCGATGGTCATGCCCTCGATCAGGGTGAACGGGTCACCCTCCATCAGCATCCGGTCGGCGAACGTGCCGGAGTCGCCCTCGTCGGCGTTCGCGCAGACGAACTTCAGCCCGGCCGGGGCGTCGTGCACGGTCTTCCACTTGATCCCGGCCGGGAAGCCCGCGCCGCCGCGGCCGCGCAGGCCGGACTCGGTGACGGTCTCGACGACCTCGGCCGGCGACATCTGCAGGGCCCGGTCGAGTCCGGCGAACCCGCCGTGCCGGAGGTAGTCCTCGATGTTCAGCGGATCGATCACGCCGACCCGGCGGAAGGTGACCCGCTGCTGGGAGGACAGCCAGTCGATGTCGTCGGTGCGGCCGTGGCAGAGCCGGGTGGCCGCGCCGTCGAGCATCCCGTCGTCGACCAGCCCGGCGACGTCGGCGGCGGTCACCGGCCCGTAGGCGATCCGGCCGTCGTCGGTGTCGATCTCGACCAGCGGCTCCAGCCAGAGCATGCCGCGGGAGCCGTTGCGGACGATCCGGATCTCCCGCCCGGTGCCGGCGGCGGCCGCGGTGAGCGCGTCGGCGACCTCGTCGGCGCCGACCGAGCGGGCCGCGGAGTCGGCCGGGACGTACACCGTGACCGGGGCGCTCATCGGGCCCGCTCCTGCAGGAGCGCGTCGAACCGGCCGGGGGTGACCCGGCCGTGCAGCCGGCCGTCGACGGTGACGGCCGGGCCGAGCGCGCAGTTGCCGAGGCAGAAGATCTGCTCCAGCTCGTAGGTGCCGTCGTCGGTGCGGGCGTCCATCCCGATGCCGAGCGTGCCGGTGGCGTGCTCGACGAGCTCGTTCGCGCCGACCGCCTGGCAGGCCTCGGCGCGGCAGATCTGCACGACGCACTCCGCGGCGGGGGTGCGCCGGAAGTCCTTGTAGAACGTGGCGACGCCGTGCACCTCGGCCTCGGAGAGGTTGAGCACCTCGGCGATCACCGCCGTGTCGGCGTGCGTGATGTGGCCGATCTCCTCGACCACCCGGTGCAGGATCGGCATCAGGGCGCCGCGCTCGCCGGACAGGCCCGCGGCGATCTCCCGGACGGCGGCTGCCCGTCCGGTGTCCAGTGCCACGTCAGACATGTGCCTCCCCATCGCCAGTGATGCTCCTCACACGTTGTCAAGAGGGAGACGCATCGACAAGAGTCCTGTGAGTCGACCTGTCGATCCGTTGATAAGTAGCGTCGATCACAGCTGGTTAGACTCGTGTGATGCCGCCCGACATCCTGATCCGCCAGCTGGAGTATGTGGTGGCGCTGGCCCGCGAGCAGCACTTCGGCCGGGCCGCGGCGGCCAGCCACGCCAGCCAGCCCGCGCTGTCCGCGGCGATCCGGAAGCTGGAACGCGAGCTGGGCGTGACGATCGTGCAGCGCGGCCGCCGGTTCGCCGGGTTCACCGACGAGGGCCGCCGGGTCGTCGCGTGGGCGCACCGGATCCTCGCCGAACGCGACGGGCTCCGGAACGACCTGGACCGGATGCGCGACGAGCTGACCAGCACCCTGCGGATCGGCGCGATCCCGACCGCGGTGCCGCCGAGCCCGCTGGTGACCACGCCGTTCCGGGAGCGCCATCCGCAGGCCGGCGTGCGGATCGAGGCGCTGTCGTCGACCGAGATCCTCCGCAAGCTGGAGGAGTTCGAGATCGACGTCGGACTGACCTACCTCGACCCGCACACCCCGGAGGCCACCGCGGCCCTCCCGCTCTACCGCGAGCACTACCTGCTGCTCACCCCGGCCGACGGGCCGGCTGCCGGGCGGCCGACGGTGCGCTGGAGCGACATCGCGGCGCTGCCGCTGTGCATGCTCGACACCAGCATGCAGAACCGCCGGATCCTGGAGCACGCGGCCGCCGCGGCGGGCACCCGGCTGACCCCGGCCGTCGAGACCAACACCGTCGACGGCCTCTACGCGCACGCCGCGGGCGGCGCGTGCTCCAGCATCATCGCGCACACCTGGCTGCACGCGTTCGGCATCCCGGAGGGGATGACGACGATCCCGCTGGCCGAGCCGAGCCCGCAGCCCGCGGTGGGCATCGTGATCCCGGGCCGGCAGCCGAACTCGATCGCGGCGAACGCGCTGCTGGAGGTGGTCGGTGGGCTCGACGTCGCCGGCGAGCTGGACCGCTCGGTCGCGGCGGTGTCCGGCTCGGTCGGGCCGTGGGACACCGTCCCGCCGGCGGCGGACCTCCGGTAATCCCACCCCAGCCGCACCGTCCCCGCCCGCGCCGCGCCCCGCCGGCCGGGTCCGCACGGGACCGGTGTGTCCGCACGGGATCCGATGCCGTGCGAACGGCGGGAACCCGTGCGGACCGATCAGGTGGTGGCGGGGGCCGGTGCGGGGGGACCGTAGGTCAGGCGCCGGAGCAGCGCCTCGGCCGGGCCGGGAGCGCCGCGCCGTTCCAGGGCGACCGCACAGAGCACCGTGAGCAGCCAGACCGCGATCGCGAACGCGGCCGTCGCCGCGCTGCCGAGGCTCCCGCCGAGGCCCAGGCCCCAGGCCGCGAGCAGCGGGGCGCACAGCACCGACTGGGCCAGGTAGCAGCTCAGCGACCGCTTCCCGACCGCGGTCAGCGCGCCGCCGACCGGCCCGAGCGGCCGGTCCGCCAACCGGCCGCCGACCAGCCCGAACACCGCGACGTAACCGAGGCCGCAGACCAGACCGGTGAGCATCTGCGGCATCGCGAACGACGACATCGCCGGCGACAGCGCGTCGAGCACCCCGATGTGGGCCAGCGCGAGCGGTAGCCCGCCGAGCCAGCCGATCGCGATCCCGCCGACCGCGGTGATCCACAGCAGCCGCCGGTGCTCCTGCGGGCGCTCCAGCACGCCGCGGCGGGCGGCCCAGAACCCGAGCAGGATCGACACCGGGACGACCATCCCGACGAGCCCCTGGATCACCAGCACCTGCAGCGGCCACATCGTCATCCGCGCCAGCGCGGCGCCGAGGACGTCCGGGTCGGACACGCTCGCCCGCGCCAGCACGGTGACCACGGAACCGAGGTCGTTCGGCGGCTGCTCCCCGGCCAGCACGGCGAGCCCCTCCAGCGCCGACAGTGCCGCGAGCAGCACGAGCAGCCCGGTTCCGATGCCGGCCCAGACCAGCAGCGTCCGGTCCGACCGGCGCAGGAACAACCACACCAGCACCAGCCCGCACAGGCCGTAGGCACCCAGCACGTCGCCGCCCCACAGCAGTAGGGCGTGCACCGCGCCGAACGTGACCAGCAGCAGGTTGCGGCGACGCAGCAGCCGTCGTGCCTCGTCGTCGGAGAGCCCGGCGCGGCGCTGCCGTCGCACGATCATCACCAGGCCGTAGCCGAACAGGAACGCGAACATCGGATAGACCCGCAGGTCCACCGTGGTGATCAGGACGGCCTGGACGACCCGGTCGGCGACCGATCCGTCCACCGGGTGCGCGCCCATCCCGCTGGACGGTCGCCCGTACAGGTAGTACGGGGTGTTCGCCAGGACGATCAGCAACAGCATGATCCCCCGGGCGAGGTCCGGCCCCGGTATCCGGCCGGTGGACCCGGCCGCGCCGGGCGGTGCGGGCGACCGTGCGTGGTCGGTGGTCATGGTTCCCCCCTGTGCTGGTGCGGTGTGGCGCTGACGGCGTGCTCGAACAGGTCGGCCAGCTCCATGGCGTGGCCGTCGACGTCGTGACCGGGATAGCTGTCGGCGTAGGCGACCATCGAGTCGATGGCGGCCTGGACGGTCACGGCCATCACGCGGGTGTCGAACCGCCGCAGCTCGCCGGACTCCTGGCCGCCCCGGAACATCTCCTCCAGGCCGCGGTAGAGCGGCTCGTTGAACTCGTCGCCGTAGCGCAGGCGCCCGTCGGCATCCCGGAGGTTGTCGAGGATCTCGCTCAGGGCGACCATCTCGGCCCGGTGATCGCGGACGTACGCGCCGACGGCGACGATGCGGGCACGCAGCCGGCCCACCGCCGTCGACTCGCGCTCGATGTGCGGCACCACGAACTCGGTGATCTCCCGGTACAGGTGCTCGACGAGCTGGTCGATCAGGTTGTCCCGGCCGGCGAAGTGATAGGCGATCACGCCCTTGCTGATGCCGGCGTGCTCGGCGATCCGGGCCAGCGAGGCGTTCGCGTAGCCGAGCTCGGCGATGGTCGCGACGGCGCTGTCGATGATCTGCGCGCGCCGGACGTCCTCGATGACCGAACGCCGCTTCTGACCGGTCGGGCTATTTTCTGACCGCATGGATTAGAATTAGCACGCTCGGTCAGGCCTGTGCAACGATCGGGGTCGGGAGCGGTCGTCGTACCGAGGGGGTGACCGATGGGAGAGGGTCCGCCGACGATCGAGCGGGTGCGCGATCCTGATCTGCTCGTCGCGAACGCGTCCCTGTTCGACCGGCCGGTGACAGCGCACGGCGCGGTCGACTTCCTGCGCCGCGAGGGGCACCTGCTGCTGCTCGCCCGGGCCGTCGACGGCACCGGCATCGGCTTCGTGTCCGGGATCGAGATGCGCCATCCGGACGGTGATCCCGAGATGTTCGTCTACGAGCTGGGCGTCGAGGAGCCCTGGCGCCGCCGCGGGGTGGCAGCGGCGCTGCTGCGTGCGCTGGGGGAGGAGGCCGGTCGCCGGGGCTGCACGGGCATGTGGACCGGGACCGGGCGGGACAACGTCGCGGCGCTCGCCACCTACCGGTCGCTCGGGGCGGAGGTCGACGACCGCTCGGTCTTCGTGACCTGGGAGACCGGCCCCGGTCCGGACGACGCGCGGACGCGCTGACCCACGCGACCGGCCCGGGGCAGCGGGGCGCCGGCCGCGGTTCGCACGGGTTCGCTGCGTTCGCACGGGATCCGATCCCGTGCGGATGGGCCGATCCCGTGCGGACGTGACGGCGTGCTGGATCGCGCCGGGTGAGCCGGGTGAGCCCGTGAACCGGGTGGGCCGGGTGGGCCGGGTGCGTCTGTCGGTGCGGTGCCGGTCAGGCGGGCAGTGCCAGCAGGTCCGCGTGGCCGACGGTCACCCGCAGCGTCCCCGCCGCCCGCTCGCGGTCCCGGCGGTCCCGGTAGGCCCCGGCCGGCCCGTTCAGCTCCGGGCGCTGCTCGCAGGCCGCGTCCAGCCAGCCGGCCAGCCACTCGCGCAGCAGGCCGGGGCGGTCCGGTCCGAGCTGCCACGGTGTCTCCGCGGTCCGGACCCGGGCGCCGCGGCGGGTGAACGCGTCGGTGGCGGCGGCGGCCGCGTCCGGGCCGAGCAGGCGCCGCCCGCCGGTCACACGTCGCTGGTGGTCGTCGAACGCGGCGGCGAGCTCGCGGTCCAGCGGATCGGCCGGATCGAACCGGACCCGGCCGGTGACCGACAGCGTCAGCAGGGCCGGGACCCCGGCGCCGGTGCACGCATCGGCCAGCGCCTCGATCTCGTCGGCGGTCAGCATGTCGAGCAGCGCCGACGCGGTGACCAGGGAGGTGCCGGCCAGCGCGGTGGCGTCCAGCGCGGTCAGGTCGCCGGGTGCGGCCTCGCCGGTGACCCCGGCGGGCAGATCGGCGACCGCGTGGCGGAGCAGCTCGGCGTCGCGGTCGTGCAGCATCCAGTGCTGGTCCGGCTGCGCGGGCTGGTCCGGCAGCGCGGGCAGGTCCGGCGGCGCGGGCCGGGTGGACCGGTGCGGGTGCGCGGGGTGGTCCGGCGGAGCCGGCCGGTCCGCCTGCGCGGGACGGTCGTCGCGGCGCCGGTGCAGCAGCGGCGCGAGCCAGCGGGACATCGAGCCGGTGCCGCAGCCGAGATCGCGCACCAGCAGCGGCCCGGGTGGCAGCGCGTCCCGCAGGGCGGCGGCGAGCGTCGCGGAGCGGGCGTCGGCGTCGGCGGGTTCGCGCAGCGCCAGCCAGTCCGGCGGGCAGCTCTGCGATCCGGCCGCACCCTGCAGCGGGGCGGTCACGCCAGGCCGCGCTCTCGGCCGACACCGGGGGCCCCGGCACTGGGGGCCGTGGCGATGCCGGCGCCGGTGCGGGTCCCGCTGGTACGAGTTCCGGCGGTGCGGGCCCCGGTGCGTCCCCCGCCGCTACGGGTCCCGGTGCTGCTGGTCCGGGTGCTGCTGGTCCGGGTGCTGCTGGTCCGGGTGCTGCTGGTCCGGGTGCTGCCGATCACTGTGTCTCCTCCGGGTCGTCGCGCCGTCGTGGGGGCCGCTACCGGTGTGAACGTGCGGGAGGCGCCGCACGTTCACCCTCCGGCCGGGGTCGGCTGCCCGTAGGCGTCGAGGAACCGGTCGCGGAAGACGTCCATCGGCCAGACCGGCGCGGCGGGCGGCGGGCGCAGTCCGGCCGACCAGTCCCAGTCCTCGATCCGGTCGAGCACCTCCGGGTCCCTGGTGATGATCGAGACCGGGACGTCCCGGCTCGCCGCGGCGCCGGTCACCACCGAGGCGGGCTGGTGGTCCCCGAGCATGACGACGACGAGATCGTCGTCGCCGAACCGCTCGATCCAGCCGAGGGTGGCCTCCAGCGCGTACTCAGTGGAGCGGAGGTAGTCCTCGCGGATCGAGTCCGGGTCCCCGGCGAAGATCGACTCGAAGGTGCGCTGGTCATCGGCGTACGGGGCGTAGACCGAGCCGTCGCCGACCTCGTCCCACTCGAGCATCGGCGGCACCGGCGTCCACGGCGCGTGGCTGGAGGTGAGCGCGATCTCGGCCATCAGCGGCCCGCGGTCGGTGCGGTCGTGCTCGAGTCGGGAAAACGCCGACAGGGCGTACTGGTCCGGCATCGGGGACCAGCTGAAGGGCGGCCCCCGGTAGTCCAGCCCGTCGAAGGCGTGCACCCGCTGGTGGCCGTAGAAGTCGGCCTCCGGCCAGGCTCGCGTCGTGCCGGGCATGATGGCGGTGGTCTCCCAGCCGGCGTCGCGGAACGCCCGGACCAGGGTCAGCCGGTCCGAGGTGACGAGCGCGTCGTGCCGGCGCTGGTCGTCGATCCGGAGCCCGGCGAACAGCGTCGCGTGCGCCAGCCAGCTGCCGCCGCCGCTGATCGGGGCGGTCAGGAAGCCGCTGCGGGAGTCGAACCCGGCGGTGTCGAGGCGGCGATCGGAATCGTCGAGCAGTGCGGTGGTGCGCGGGGCCATCTCCGGATCCTCCAGCGCGGTCCGCCCGTAGCTCTCGACGACGGCGAACACGACGTCCTTGCCGCGCAGCGCGCCGAGCAGCTGGTCGCCGGGGACGTCGGCGTAGGCGTCGTCGGCGAGCTCGGAGGCGAAGGCCCGCTGGTCGGCGACTGCGGCCGGGATGCCGACGGCCCGGTCGCGCAGCTGGGTGACACCGTCGGCCGCGGCGACCGGGACGCCGGGCACCAGCTGTGCCCCGACGACCGCCCACACGATCAGCCAGATCGTGCCGAGCGCGGCCGCGCCGGGCAGCGCGACCCAGCGGTGCCGGGCGGCCAGACCGGCGAGCCGGACGACCGCCAGCGCCGTCGCCACCAGCAGCCCGACGGCCAGCACCCCGGCCAGGAGGGCGACCAGCACCGCGCCGGCCGGGCCGAGGGTCCCGCGCAGGAACTCCTGCGCGTTGCCGATCAGCACCCAGTCCGCGACCGGGTCGAACGGGCGGTCCAGGAAGATCACGAAGCCGAGGTCGAACAGCTTCAGCAGCCCGACGACGGCGAGCAGCAGCCCGGCCACCGCACCGGTGATCCGGCGGGCCCGGCCGGGCAGCAGCGCCAGGACGGCGACGCCGAGCACGATCTCGATCGGCAGCCGCAGGAACGCCGCCGGAACGATGTTCACCGGGTCGCCGGGCAGCACCAGGATGAGCGCGACCAGCGCCGCACAGACCGTGGTGAGCAGTGCGGCACCGGCCGCCCGCCAGCGGACCGGGTGCTCGTCGGCGGCCCGCCAGAGCCAGACCACCGACGTCCCGAACGACCAGAGCAGCGCCGCCAGCGCGACCGCGAGCACGGCGTGCCCGATCGTGCCGGGCAGCAGCCCGGCGGCGGCGGCGATCAGCACGACGCCCTGCAGCGCCGCGACCACCTTCGCCGAGCGGCGCACCGGCAGCGACCCCTGCAGCCACGGCAGCACCCGGGCCGCGCCGACGAAGGCGTAGCGCAGCAGGCCCAGCGCCGGCGCCCACCACAGGTGCGAGGCGATCGCGACGTGCACCGACAGCACCAGCAGCAGCAGCGCGTCGGTCTCCATGTCGAACCGGGCGCCCAGCTCGCTCGCGGTGCCGGTGCGGCGGGCGACGATCCCGTCCACCGCGTCGAGCCCGAACGCGACGAGTGCCAGCGCCACCAGCGCGACCTGCCCGGGGCCGTCCAGCCCGATCAGCGTCGCGACCGCGACCACCAGCACGCCACGGGCCAGCGTGACGACGCCCGCGGGACCGAGCGTCACCGCGCCGCCGGACACCGGTGCCGCGGCGGGGCCGGGCCCGGGTGCGGCTGCGGCTGCGGCTGCGGGGTCCGCATCCGTGGCGCCGGCGGGGTCAGCGCCGGAGTCAGTGCCGGTGGACTCCGTGCCGGCGGGATCCGGGGTCCGCCGGGCGGCCCGGGCGAGCACCGCCGCGGCCGCGGCACCGAGGGCCGCGCCGAGCAGCGCGCGCACCAGTCCCACGTCGGTGAAGGCCGCGAGCAGCGCCAGCACGACGGCCAGCAGCGCGGCGCCGGCGATGAGCTGCCGGGCGACCGGCGCGGTCGCGAGGGCCCGGGCGAGACGGGGAATCACGACCGTCAAGGATGCCCGAGCCCGGACGATCACGCCGGGGCGGCCCGGGCGTAGACGTCGCCGGAGCGGCCGAGCGGCCGCCGGCGGTCCAGCAGCGCGACGAGCTCGCGGGCGTCCAGCCAGTGCCCGCCGGCGCTGTCGTCCCACTGCATCGTCTCGACCGGGGAGTAGCGGTAGACGTAGCGCCCGAGGGCCTCGACCCGGGCCAGCGCGGCCAGCGCGGCGTCGTGCGCGGCGGGCAGGTACTCGAACGACAGGGCGGGCAGCGGCCGGGACAGCCCGGCGAGGACGTCCGCCTCGAAGCCCTCGACGTCGATCTTGCAGAAGGCGGGCGTCCCGTGCGTGGCGACGAGCTCGTCGAGGGTGGTGACCGGCACCGCGACCTGGTCCTCCCAGCGCACCCGGGCGAAGCCGGAGTCGTCGGCGACGGTGCTGCGCCAGTCCTCCGACATCGACGACACGGTCGGCGTGGCCCGGGAGATCCCGAGCCGGGCGGTGCCCGGGCGGGCGCCGAGCGCGGTGGGCAGCACGGTCACGCCGTCGTCGCGGCCGAAGAACAGCCGCAGCAACCGGACGAAGTCGGGCTGGGGCTCGACGGCGACCACCCGCGCGCCGAGCGCCCGCCAGGCGCGGACCCGGTTGCCGGCGTGCGCGCCGACGTCGAACGCGAGATCGCCCGGTCCGAGGAACGGCGCGTAGAACTCGCGCATCCGGCGCTGCCGCCCGGGGATCCCGTGGTACATCGCGAGGGAGCGGGCGATTCCGAAGGCACGGGTCAGCACGCGGGCCGAGGGTAGTCGGGGCGGCCCGGCGGGCGCGGGGCCGGGCGGTCACGTTCGGCGGATTGTCGGGCATCGACGGGGTCGTTATGGTGCTGTAACTCACAAAACAAGTATCTGAAACACCGATTCTGGATGCTCTCCTCGCTGCTCGTGGAGCGGGGACCGGTCACCGGTCCGTGGGCGCATCCCGTCCCTGTCGTGCTCGTCCCGGAGAGGTCTTGATGATCAACTTCACGATGTCCGACCAGCAGAAGAAGCTGCAGTACGACGTCCGAGCATTCGCCGAGAACGTGCTGAAGCCGGTGGTCGCGGCCGCGGACGCGGAACCGGACCCGCTGAAGGGCTTCCAGCTGACCAAGCCCGCCTACGTCGAGGCGTACCGCGCCGGGATCGCCATGTGCATGCTCCCCGCGGAGTACGGCGGGGGTGGGGTCTCCTGCGTCGATCTGGTCGTCGCGGCCGAGGAAATCTGCGTCGTGGATCCCGGTTTCGCCTGCACCGTCCTGTGCAACGGGCTCGGCCTGATGCCGGTGGCCTGGTACGGCTCCGAGGAGCAGAAGGAGCGGTTCCTCCGCGCGGCGACGTCCGACCCGAGCGGCGAGTACCTGGGCGGCTGGACCGCCAGCGAGCCCCCCGGCAACCCGTCCGGCACGGCGAACTTCGACATCCCGCTGCCGCGCCCGGCCGGCGTCGGGCTGACCGCGGTGCGCGACGGCGACCACTTCGTCGTCAACGGGCGGAAGTACTGGCCGTCGTCGGCCGGGTGGGACGAGCGCGGCGTGAACGCGGGCACCCTGATCGTCCGCACCGACCCGGAGAAGGGCGGCACCGAGGGCCTGTCCGCGCTCGTCCTGGAGCGGGACACCCCCGGCGTCACCTACCGGCATCTCGACAAGATCGGGCACCGGCTGGCGTCCAACGCCGAGATCGTCTTCACCGACGCCCGGATCCCGGTGGCGAACCTGCTGCCCGGCGCCGAGGGCAACGGCGACCTGGTCATCAACCGGAACTTCGCCTGGTCCGGGCCGGTCGCAGCGATCGCGGCGGTCGGGATGGCCCGGGCCGCCTACGAGATGGCGCTGGACTTCGCCAAGGGCAACACCGCGGGCGCGCTGCGGCCGATCATCGGCTTCCAGAACGTCGGCTACGTGCTCGGCGACGTCGCGTCGAAGATCGAGATGGCCCGCGCCTTCTCCTGGCGGGCCGCGGACTACCTGGACAAGCACGACCAGCACGCGGAGCTGGTCGGCGCGATGAACAAGATCCAGGTCACCGAGCTGATGTTCGACTGCGTCTACAAGTGCATGCAGATCGTCGGCGTGAACAGCCTGGAGCTGCAGAACGGCTTCGGGAAGATCCTGCGGGAGGCGGCCGTCCTGCCGATCTACGACGGCGGCAACATGGGGATGCAGCGCCGTCGCGTGCACGGCATCCTCGCCGATCCGCTGTTCAACCCGCGGGCGATCATGGAGGACGAGTACGTGCGCTTCGGCAAGGAGCACGAGGGCATCGGGACGCTCGTCCCCTGATCCGCGCCCGGTCCGCGCCGGCACCGGTCCCGCAGGGCCGGTGGCGGTGTCGGCCGGGCTCCGCGGCGGGCAACAGGTACCGTTCGAGGCGCCAGTGCAGCGACGGGAGCGGCGCCACGATGAGGCACACCAGCCATGCGGACTACGCGCTCCGCGTCCTGCTCTACCTGCGGGTGGCGCCGGGACGGCGCGGCTCGGTCGGCGAGATCTCGGCCGCGCACCGGGTGTCGCGCAACCACCTGGACAAGGTCGTCCAGCGGCTCGCCGGCGCCGGGCTGGTGGAGACCAGCCGCGGCCGCGGCGGCGGGGTGCGCCTGGTGCGCGATCCGGCCACCATCACCGTCGGCGAGGTGATGCGCACGATGGAGAACGACTTCGCGGTCGTCGAGTGCCTGGGGCCGGCCCGCTACTGTCGGATCGCCGGTGTCTGCGGCGCGCGCAGCGTGTTCGCCCAGGCGCTGGACGCCTACTTCGAGGTGCTCGACGCCTCGACCATCGAGGACGTCGCCGTCAACGACCAGGGACTGCGCGGTGCCCTCGGCATGATCCAGGGCGCCACCGGCAGCTGAGCGCCACCCGCCGGCGTCCGGCCCGGCCCTGTTCGGCTCTGTTCGGCTCGGCAGGAGGGCACACGGATGGCTGTCGACTTCGAGCTGACGCCCGAGCAGCGGACGCTCAAGTACGCGGCGCGCGAGTTCGCCCGCGAGGTGCTGCGCCCGGCGGCCGAGCAGGCCGACGCCCACCCGGACCCGCAGGAGGCGTTCCGCCTCATCAAACCGGTCTATGAGCAGGCCGTCGCGTCCGGGCTGAGCACGATGTTCCTGCCCCGCGAGTACGGCGGCGGGGGCGCGTCCACGGTGGACTTCCTGCTCGTCGTCGAGGAGCTGTGCGCGGTCGATCCCGGCTTCCCGACCGTGCTGCTGGTCAACGGCCTCGCGCTGATGCCGATCCTGTGGTCGGGGACCGAGACCCAGCGCGACCGCTGGCTGCGCCGGGCGACCGACCGCGACAACGTCGACTTCCTCGCCGGGTTCGCGGTGAGCGAGCGTGGCGGGACGGCCAACTTCGACCATCCCAGCCCGCGCGGCGGCATCCAGGTGGTCGCCGACCACGACCGGGCCAACGGTGAGTACGTGCTGTACGGCGAGAAGCACTGGCCGTGCAACGCCGGCGGCTGGGACCTGCGCGGCGCCGACGTCACCCTGTGCGTCGTCCGGACCGACCGCGACGCGGGCGGCACCGGGGCGCTCAGCGCGATCCTGGTCGAGCGCGGCACCGACGGCGTCGAGCACGAGGTGATCGACACGATGGCGCACCGCACCTGCCAGAACGTCACGATGACCTTCCGCGGCGCCCGGGTCCCGGAGGAGAACGTGCTCGCCGTCGGCGAGGGAGATCTGCTCGTCAACCGGAACTTCACCTGGTCCGGCCCGATCGCGGCGATCGCCGCCGTCGGCGTGGCCCGCGGGGCGTACGAGTTCGCCCTGGACTGGGCCCGGACCTACACCGGCGGCGGCACCGTCCCGATCATCCGGCACCAGGCCGTCGGTCACCTGCTGGCCGACATCGCCGCCAGGATCGAGGCCGCCCGCTACTTCGCCTGGAAGGCCGCGCACTACCTGGACCGGCACCCCGGGCAGGGCCAGGCGCTCGGCGGGATGAACAAGACCTACTGCACCGAGTCCATGCAGGGCGTCGTCACCGACTGCATGCGGCTGGTCGGGGTGAACGCGCTCGACCGGAGGTTCCCGCTGGCCCGGTACTACCGGGAGGCAGCCGTGTTCTCCCTCTACGACGCCGGGAACCTGGGCATGCAGCGCCGGCGGGCGTGGGGGGTGATGACCGACCGGGGGTTCGGGCCGGACACCTTCGTCGACGACGAGGACCTCGCCTTCAGCCGGTCGATGCAGGGATGGGGGACGGGAGATGGGGCGGGGTGAGCGGTTCCGTCAGTCCCGGTCGCCCGCCGGCTCCTCCCGCAGCAGCGTCCCGAGCCGCCCCATGACGTCGAGCTGGGCCGGGTTGTAGAGGTCGCGCATCGCGGCCCCCATGGTCCGCTGGGCGAAGCCCTTCCCGCGCGGCGAGTCCTCGCGCATCGTCGCCAGCGACGGGTGCGCCGCGTGCATCTCGCGGACGTAGGGCAGCATCCGCTCGGCGAGCTCCTGGCGGGTCCGGTCGTCGGCGTCCTCTGGCAGGTTCTCGAAGGCGCCCGCGTTCGGGTCCGGCGGCAGGTCGCGCAGCAGCTCCGCGTACGCCTGCAGGCTCTGCGGGCCCAGCACCCGGGTCATCACGACGATCAGCGACCGGTCGGTGTCGGACAGCTCCGCCTGCGCGGTCGCCGGGGCGAAGTCGGACGGCAGGTCGGTCGGGGTGCCGTCGCGCATGATCACGCCGAGCTCGGCCCGGATCCGCTGCAGCCGCTCGATCGTCTCGGACAGCTCCGCGTCGAGGGTGCGCAGCGCCTCCTCGGGATGGTCGTCGGCGTCGCCCATCGCGGCGATCTGGGCGAGTGAGAAGCCGAGATCGGTGAGCCGCTTGATCCGCAGCACCCGCACCAGGTGGGCGACCCCGTACTGCTTGTAGCCGTTGGAGCGGCGCTCGGGCTCCGCCAGCAGGCCCACCTCGTGGTAGTGCCGCACCGCCCGCAGGCTGGTGCCGGCGAGCTCGGCGATCTCACGCGTGCTCCAGGCCATGACCCCCACCTCTCCCGGGCTTCCGCGCCCTGCGGTTCCGCCCCGGGATGGTGCCGTTGCGGTACGGACCGGACAACCCCGGCCCGTCACCAGGTGTGAAGCCGTGCTGACCGGGGCTGATTCCGTTGTGTGGTGCAGGTCGCGCCGGCCCGGCGTTGACCGTGCCGCGACGGCCGGGTGTGCGCTGGCCGGAGGTCGGGCGCACCTGCCCGGCCACGACGAGGGGGGAGCGCATGCGCGCGTTGCTGTTCGACCGCTCCGCCGGGACCGGTCTGCGGGTCGGTGCCGCCGACCACCTCGTCGCCGGCGGCCTGCTGCTGCTCGTGCACGGCGGGGCCTGCGGCGCGGGCCGTACGCTGGAGCGGCTCGCCGGGAACGGGCCGACCGCCCGGGTCGTCGAGCGGGTCCGGATCCCGCTCGGCCCGGTGATGCGGGTCCGGCCGCGCTGCACGAGGCGCGCGGGCCGGCCGAGCCGGGCGCCGTCGACGAGGAGCTGGTCGTGATCGAGGCGAGCCGTGCCTGCTGAGCCCACCCGGATGACCCTGACCGACGACGGCCCTGTCCTGGTGCACGGCCCGGTCGAGATCGAGACCGCCGACGGGCGCCGGATCCGGTCCGACCGCCCGGTGACGGCGGTCTGCACCTGCCGCCGCACCCGGCGACCCCCGTTCTGCGACACCAGCCACCGCACCCGGACCCGGGTGGGGGAGCGGACATGACGGTCCGGCATCCGGCCCCGCGCACCGGTCTCGCGCCGCTGCCGGCCGCCCGCGGCCCGCTGTCCGCGACGGTGCTGGAGCTGCTGCGCGGCGGGGCCCCGGCGCCCGGCGGGGACCCGGCGACCGCCGACCCGTACGGCGACGACCTGCAGCTCGCCCTGCACTGCTGCTACGAGCTGCACTATCGCGGCTTCGCCGGCGTCGACGACGACCGGGAGTGGGACCCGCGGCTGCTGACCCTGCGGGTCGCGCTGGAGGACCGGTTCCTGGCCGCGCTGCGCGCCGACGTCCCGCCCGGCGACGACGTCGCCGGCACCGTCGAGGCGCTGCTCGTCGAGCCGGTCGGCCCGGCCGCGGAGACCGGGGTCTCGCACCACCTGCACCGCACCGGGGAGCTGTGGCAGCTGCGCGAGTACGTCGCGCACCGCTCGGTGTACCACCTCAAGGAGGCCGATCCGCAGGCCTGGGTGATCCCGCGGCTGCCGGACGCCGCCAAGGCCGGGCTGGTCACCGTCGAGCACGACGAGTACGGCGCGGGCGATCCGGCCCGCATGCACGCGGTCCTGTTCGCCGACATGATGCGCGAGCTCGGTCTGTCCGCCGAGTACGGCCACTACGTCGACGCGGTACCCGCGGAGACCCTCGCCGAGGTCAACTTCATGACGCTGTGCGGCCTGCGGCGCAGCCTGCGCGGCGCGCTCGTCGGCCAGTTCGCGCTGGTGGAGCTGACCTCGTCGCCCGGGTCCGAACGGCTGGTCCGCGGGATGCGCCGGCTCGGCTGCGGCGCGGCGGCGATCCGGTTCTACGACGAGCACGTGGAGGCCGACGCGGTGCACGAGCAGGTCGTCCGACGCGGCGTCCTCGCCCCGCTGCTGGCCGCCGAGCCCGCGCTCGCCGCGGACGTGGTGTTCGGGATCCGGGCGGCCGGGTTCCTCGGCGACCGGCTCGGCGAGCTGCTGCTGCGGCACTGGTCGGCGGGCCGGACCAGCCTGCGCGCGGCGCTGCCGGACGGGGCGGCCCGGTGAGCGTCGTCGAGCTGGAGTCCGGCCCCGCGTTCTGGGACGACGTCGCCGGGCTGCGGGCCTGCCTCACCGAGCCGGTCCCGCGGATCCCGCCCTGCCGCGCAGCGGCCGACCCACTACCTGCCCGTCGACGTCAGCCGGGAGATGCTCGAGCACAGCGCCGGACGGCTGCGCGACGTGCCCGGCCTGACGGTGACCGGCCTGTGGGGCCGCTACGAGGCGGGCCTCGACCGGCTCCGCGACGACCCGGACGGCCCGCTGGCGGTGCTGTTCCTCGGCGCCAACATCGGCAACACCACCCCGGACGAGCGGTCGGCGCTGCTCGCCCGGATCGCCGCCGCGCTGCGCCCCGGCGATGCGTTCGCCGTCTCGGCCGACCTGCTCAAGCCCGGCCCGGTGTTCGCGACCTGCTACAACGACCCGCCCGGGCACACCGCGTTCGCCGAGTTCCGGCTCAACCATCTCGCGCATCTCGCCCGGCGCTTCGGCGGCCGGGTCGACCTGGCCGACTTCCACGCGCTCGCCCACTACGACCCGCACGACGAGGTCGTCGAGGGCCGGCTGTGGGCGCGCCGGGACCGGCGCGTCGCGCTGCCCGACCTGGGCCTGTCGCTGGACCTGCGCCGCGGCGAGGGGATCAACGTCGGGTTGTCCGCCACGTTCGACCGCGACCGCTTCCGCCGGGACGTCGAGCGGCACGGCCTGCGCGCCGAGGCCGAGTGGACCGACGACGAGCAGGGCTACGGCATCTTCCTGTTCCGGCGCTGATCCCGGCCCCGCCGGTCAGACCGGCCGCTCGTCGTCCGGCTCGGTGCGCACCAGCCGCAGCCCGCGCCGCGGCGGCGCGTCGCGGCGGCCTGCCGCGGCCGGCTCGTCACCGGCGCCGGGACCGGCGTCGGGGTCGGGACCGGTGACGGTGCCGGTGTCGTCACCGGGGTCGGTGCCGGGGTCCGGGAAGCGGGCGGTGAGCGCCTCCAGGGTGTCCCGGATCGAGTTGCCGATCCGGGCGTGCGACCCGGCCTCGTCGACCAGGACGGCGGCGAACTCCGGCACCGTCATCCCGTCCTGCCCGGCGGCGCGGCGCAGCCACCGGGCGGCATCGTCCGCGTCGAGCGTGTAGCGCTCCATCACGATCCCGGTGGCCCGCTCGACGCCCGCGGCGCCGGGCGGCCGGCCGCCCCCGGCGCGCGGCCCGGGAGCCGGTCCGGGCTCGTGCAGCAGCATCGCCGCCCGGAGCCCGAACAGCCCGGCGGCCAGCCGGGCCCCGGCCCCGAACACCCCGGGCGCCGGCGAGCAGAGGGCGAGCACCCCGCGCCGCCCGCGGTCCAGCGAGAGCCGGACCGACATCATCGAGCGGTACCCCGACCGCACCGCGGCCGGTGCGAAGCGCGGCCACCGGCGGGCGTCCCGGCCGCCGAGGTCGTCGGCGAGGACGATCCCGGTGGGCGGCGGATCGTCGGCGACGGTGAGCGAGGGCCCCTCCGCCAGGTCGGCCTGCAGCCGGTCGAGGCGGCGCACGTCGTCGCTGGTGGCGTGCGTGGTGCGCAGCACGCCGTCCGGTTCGATCCGGGCGATCCCGCCCGCGGTGGCCCCGGCGATCGCGCCGACCGCCGAGTCGAGGAGGCAGGCGAGCGAGGCGCGGCCGGTGCGGGTCCCGTCGGCGCCGGCGACGAAGCGGCTCGCGGTCCGCAGGGCCGCCACGATCTGGTCGTGGTCCGGCTGACGCATCCGACTCACCTCGGGCTGCGGACGGCGGTGCGTCCGGGGCGCGGACTCGAGGTATCACCGACCTTGTCGTTCACCGTACAACCCGTGCGCTGCCTGTCCATCCGGAGCGCGATCGGCCCGGTTCGGTGTGTGGCGAAATCCATCGTTGACGCGTGCCCGTCGCGCCCCCATCCTACGGTTGCGTAATACATAGCGAGTTCCGCGATGCGCAACGTGGAGGTAACAATGATCTTCGTGGGCGAGCTGTCCGACATCCCGGTCGGGGAGTCCGTTCGGATCCACGGCGAGGTCCCGATCGCCGTGTTCAACGTCGACGGGGAGCTGTTCGCGATCGACGACACCTGCACCCACCAGGACGCGTCGCTCTCCGACGGCTGGCTGGAGGGGTGCGCGGTCGAGTGCCCGCTGCACGCCGCCTGCTTCGACCTGCGGACCGGCCGGCCCAGCGGTCCGCCGGCCAAGACCCCGGTGCGCACGCACACGGTGCTGGTCGACGACGGCCGGGTCTACGTCCGCGAGTCCGCGCCGGTCGTGACCGCCCAGTCCGTCCGGCCCGCCGAGGCCGGCCACTACGCCGAGGCCGGCCACTACATCGACGAGGTCGCGAGCTGATGCCGGGCCCGGTCGGGCCGATCCGCTCGGTCACCGTGGTCGGCGCCTCGCTCGCCGGCCTGGCCGCGGTGCGGGCCCTGCGCGCGCAGGGCTTCGCGGGCCCGGTCACCGTCGTCGGGGCGGAGCGGCACGCCCCCTACGACCGCCCGCCGCTGTCCAAGGGCTACCTCGCGGGCACCGTGCCCGACGAGGACCTGGAGCTCACCGGCCCGGACGACGCCGCGCTCGGCGTGCAGTGGCGGCTCGGCTGCACCGCGGTCGGGTTCGACGGCCCGGGCCGGGTCGTCGCCCTCGACGACGGCACCGAGCTGGCCGCCGACGCGGTGGTGCTGGCCACCGGCGCCCGGGCCCGCCCGCTGCCCGGGCCGGTCCCGGGCGGTGTGCACACGCTGCGCACGCTCGACGACGCCCGCGCGCTGCGGGCCGATCTGGCGACCGCCCGGCGGCTGGTGGTGATCGGCGCCGGGTTCGTCGGCGCCGAGGTCGCCTCGACCGCGGCCGGGCTCGGGATCGGGGTCGACGTCGTCGAGCTGGCCGCGGTGCCGTTGCAGCGCGCGCTCGGCGCCGAGATGGGCGAGGTCTGCGGGCGCCTGCACGAGGCGAACGGGGTGCGCCTGCACCGGGGGGTGGGCGTCGAGCGGCTGCTCGGCTCGCCCCGGGTGACCGGCGTCCGGCTGGCCGACGGCCGCGAGCTGCCCGCGGACGTCGTGCTCGCCGGGATCGGCGCGGTGCCGAACACCGAGTGGCTGGCCGGTTCCGGGCTCACCCTCGACGACGGCGTCGTCACCGACGCGCGGGGGATGACCGGCCTACCGGGGGTGGTCGCGGTCGGCGACTGCGCCAACTCGCACCGGGACTACACCGGCGGCCTGCTCCGGCTCGAGCACTGGACCAACGCGCTGCAGCAGCCCGCGGTCGCGGTGGCCGCGCTGCTCGGCACCGAGCACGCGCTGCCCGCGCACCACGTCGTGCCGTACTTCTGGTCCGACCAGTACGGCAGCCGGATCCAGTTCGCCGGGCACCGCGCGCCGGACGGCCGGGTCCGGCTGGTCGAGGGCGAGCCGGACGGCCCCGGCGGGTTCGTCGCCGTGTTCGACGACGCCGCGGGGGAGCCGGTCGGGGTGCTCGGGATCGACCGGCCGCGCCCGTTCGGCGGCTGGCGCAGGCGGCTGGCCGCGCGCGGGTAGCCCGTTGACCCCGGAACCCACGCCTGCCACGCTGCCGACAATTGATATATCAGTCTGCAAGATCAGATATCTGAGGTGACCGCATGAGCAGTCCCGAGCCGGTGGGGCTCCCCGAGCACCCCGACGTCCTCTGGCGCAACCCGGAACCGAAGCGGCACTACGACGTCGTGATCGTCGGCGGCGGCGGGCACGGCCTGGCCACCGCCCACTACCTGGTGCGCAACCACGGCATCACCAGCGTCGCCGTCCTGGAGCGGGGCTGGCTGGCGGGCGGGAACATGGCCCGCAACACCACGCTCATCCGGTCCAACTACCTCTGGGACGCCTCCGCCGCGATCTACGAGCACGCGCTGCAGCTCTGGGAGGGGCTGGAGGACGATCTCGGCTACCCGATCCTGTTCTCCCAGCGCGGCGTGCTGAACCTCGCGCACACCGAGCAGGACGTGCGCGACTCGGTGCGCCGGGTGGAGGCCAACCGGCTCAACGGGATCGACGCCGAGTGGCTCGAACCGGACGACGTCGCCAAGCTCTGCCCGATCCTCAACGTCTCCGGCGACATCCGGTACCCGGTGCTCGGCGCGACCCACCAGCCGCGCGCCGGCATCGCCAAGCACGACTACGTCGCGTGGGGGTTCGCCCGGCGGATCGACGAGGCGGGCGTCGACCTGATCCAGGACTGCGAGGTCACCGGCTTCGACACCGACGGCGACACCGTCACCGGGATCCGCACCACCCGCGGCGACATCGGCTGCGGCCGGGTCGCGCTGTGCGCCGCCGGGCACACCTCGACGCTGCTCGACCGGCTCGGGATCCGCGCCCCGCTGCAGTCGCACCCGCTGCAGGCGCTGGTCTCGGAGCTGCTGGAGCCGGTGCACCCGACGGTCGTCATGTCCAACGCGGTGCACGTCTACGTGTCCCAGGCGCACAAGGGCGAGCTGGTGATGGGCGCCGGGATCGACTCCTACACCGGGTACGGGCAGCGCGGCGCGTTCCACGTCATCGAACGCCAGATGGCCGCCGCGGTCGAGCTGTTCCCGGTGTTCGCGCGGGCGCACCTGCTGCGCACCTGGGCCGGGATCGTCGACACCACGCCGGACGCGTCGCCGATCGTCGGCCGCACCCCGTTCACGAACCTCTACCTCAACTGCGGCTGGGGGACCGGCGGGTTCAAGGCGACCCCCGGCCTGGGCTGGTGCCTGGCGCACCTGATCGCGCACGACGAGCCGCACCCCTACATCGCCCCGTTCGGCCTGGACCGGTTCGTGACCGGCGCGCTGGTCGACGAGCACGGCGCCGCCGCCGTGGCGCACTGAGCACCGCACCGGAGACAAGGAGCCCGATCGTGCAACTCATCGACTGCCCCTGGTGCGGCCCCCGCGAGGAGGTCGAGTTCCAGCACGGCGGCCCGGCGCACGTCACCTACCCGGCCGACCCGGCCGCGCTCACCGACGAGCAGTGGGCGCACTTCGTGTTCTTCCGGGACAACCCGAAGGGCCCGGTCGCCGAGCGCTGGAACCACACCGCGGGCTGCCGCCGCTGGTTCAACGCGGTCCGCGACACCGTCACCTACCGCTTCCTCGCCGTGTACCCGGCGGGCGCACCGCGCCCCGAGCTGCCCGGGGCCCGGACATGACCCGGGTGCCCGGCCACGGCCGGATCGACCGCAGCCGCACGCTCAGCTTCACCGTCGACGGCGTCACCCGCACCGGGCACCCCGGCGACACCCTCGCCTCGGCGCTGCTCGCCCACGGCGTCCGGGTGCTCGGTTCCAGCGTGAACCTGGGCCGGCCGCGCGGCATCGTCACCGCCTGGACCGACGACCCGGCCGGGCTCGTCCAGATCGAGGAGCCGTTCCCGGAGCCGATGCTGCAGGCCGCCGCCGTCGAGCTCTACGACGGGCTGGTCGCCCGCAGCCTGCGCGGCCGCGGCCGGCTCGCCGCCGTCCCTGACACCCACCGCTACGACCACCGGCACGCGCACTGCGACACGCTCGTCGTCGGCGCCGGCCCGGCCGGGCTGCTCGCCGCGCGGACCGCCGCCCGCCGCGGCGACCGGGTGGTGCTGGTCGACGACCGCCCCGCCGCGGGCGGCTCGCTGACCCCGGCCGACCGGATCGACGGGCGGCCCGCGCCGGAGTTCGTCGACGCGGTGCTCGCCGAGCTCGCCGCGAACCCCGAGGTGCTGCACCTGCAGCGGACCACCGCCTTCGGCCACTACGACGACGGCTTCGTGCTGGCCTGCGAGCGCCGGACCGACCATCTCGGCCCGGACGCCCCGCGGCACCGGTCACGGCAGCGGGTGCACCGCATCCGGGCCGGCCGGGTGGTGATCGCGACCGGTGCGCACGAGCGCCCCGTGGTGTTCGCGAACAACGACCGGCCGGGCGTCATGCTGGCCGCCGCCGCCCGGGAGTACCTGCACCGCTACGGCGTGCTCGCCGGCCGGGAGGTCGTCGTGTTCACCACCGACGACGCCGCCTACGCCGCGGCCGCCGATCTCGCCGCGGCCGGGGCCCGGGTCACCCTGCTCGACGCCCGGCCGGAGGGCCCGCCGCAACGGAACGCGGACTGCCGGGCCGCCGGGGTGACGGTGCGCACCGGGACGGTCGTCGTCGACACCGCGGCCGGCCCGGACGGCTCGGTCGCCGCCGCCCGGGTGCGGCCGGCCGGGGAGGCGGACGGCCCTGGCAGCTCCGGCTCCGGGACCGAGGACCTGCCGTGCGACCTGCTGCTGGTCTCCGGCGGCTGGACACCGGCGACCCAGCTGGTCGGCCAGGTGCGCACCCCGCCCGCCTTCGATCCGGCGCTCGGCGCGTTCCGGCCCGCGCAGCCGCCCGCCGGGACCGAGGTGATCGGCGCCGCGAACGGCGTCCCGGACCTGGCCGGCTGCCTGGCCGACGGCGCCGCGGCGGCCGGGGGAGACCCGGCGACCGGGGGAGACCCGGCGGCCGCGCCCCGCGCCGATCCCGGACCGCCCCGCACCCCGCCACTGCTGCTCTGGCGGACCCCGGGCGACCCGGCCCGGCAGTTCGCCGATCTCGCCCGGGACGCGACGGTCGCCGACATCGCACGCGCGGTCGGTGCCGGGCTGCGCTCGATCGAGCACGTCAAGCGGTACACGACCATCGGCACCGGGCACGACCAGGGCCGCACCTCCGGCACGGTCGCCGCCGGGATCACCGCGGAGCTGCTCGGCCGTCCGGTCGCGGAGCTCGGCGTCACCGGCTCCCGGCCGCCGTACACACCGGTCGCGTTCGCCGCGCTCGCCGGCCGGGAACGCGGCGAGCTCTACGACCCGGTCCGCACCACCCCGGTGCACCCCTGGCACGTCGCGCACGGCGCGGTGTTCGAGGACGTCGGGCAGTGGCGGCGGCCCCGCCACTATCCGCGGCCCGGCGAGGACATGGAGGCGGCCGTGCTGCGCGAGTGCGCCGCCGTCCGCTCCGGCGTCGGCATCATGGACGGCTCCACGCTGGGCACGATCGACGTGCAGGGCCCGGACGCCGGGGTGCTGCTGGACCGCGTCTACACGAACATGATGTCCACGCTGCGGATGGGCCGGGTGCGCTACGGCGTGATGTGCGGCGACGACGGCATGGTGGTCGACGACGGCACGGTCGCCCGGCTCGACGAGCACCGGTTCCTGCTCACCACCACCACCGGCAACGCCGCGCCGGTGCTGGCCGACCTGGAGGACCGGCTGCAGACCGACTGGCCGGAGCTGCGGGTGTGGCTGACCTCGGTCACCGACCACTGGGCGGTGTTCCCGGTCGCCGGGCCGCGCTCGGCGGACCTGATGGCGGACGTGTTCCCCTGCTGCGACGTCGCGCCGGCCGCGTTCGGGTTCATGACCTGGCGGGACACCGCGCTCGACGGGGTGCCGGTCCGGCTGGCCCGGATCTCGTTCTCCGGCGAGCTGGCCTACGAGGTGAACGTCGACGCCCGGCACGCGCTCGCGGTGTGGGAGCGCCTGGTCGCCGCCGGCGCCCGGTACGGGATCACCCCGTACGGCACCGAGACGATGCACGTGCTGCGCGCCGAGAAGGGCTACCCGATCATCGGCCAGGACACCGACGGCACCGTCTCGCCGCACGATCTCGGGCTCGGCTGGGCGGTGTCGGCGACGAAGGCCGACTTCGTCGGGAAGCGCTCCTTCAGCCGGGCCGCCAACCTCGATCCGCTGCGCAGGCAGCTGGTCGGGCTGCTGCCGACCGACGCGGCGACCCGGCTGCCGGAGGGCTCGCAGATCGTCGAGTTCCGGGCCGACGGTGTGCCGCCCCCGCCGCCGGTGCCGATGCTCGGGCACGTCACCTCCAGCTACCGCAGCGCCGAGCTGGGCCGGCCGTTCGCGCTGGCGCTGCTCGCCGGCGGGCGGGACCGGATCGGCGACGTCGTGCACGTGCCGTGCGGCGGCTCGCTCGTCCCGGCCCGGATCACCGCTCCCGTCCTCGTCGATCCCGAAGGAGCCCGCCGTGACGGCTGACCCGGCAACCGGCCACCCGGTTCTGACCGCGGGAGGAGACGGTGCGCTCACCGTCACCGCCGCACCCCCCGGGCGCCTCACGAACCTGCGCCTGGACCCGCTCGGCCCGGCCGCGGACGCCGTCGCCGCGCTGCTCGGCGCCGCCCCACCGGCCCGGCCGAACACCTGGACCGCGACCGCCGACGGCCGGATCGTCTGGCTCGGCCCGGACGAGTGGCTGATCAGCGGCGGCCCCGCGGAGGCAGCGCTGCGCGCGGCGCTCGGCCCGCACGGCGCCGCGACCGACGTGTCCGGGCAGTGGACCGCGCTGCGGGTGCGCGGCCCGCTCACCCGCGAGCTGCTGGCGCTGGGCTGCGCACTGGACACCCATCCCTCGGTGTTCGGCGCCGGGCGGTGCGCGCAGACCACGATCGCGCACGCCCCGGTGCTGCTCGTCGTGCTCCGGCCCGGCCACGACCTGCTCGTGCACGTCCGCCCGTCGTTCGCCGGGCACCTCACCGCCTGGCTGCTCGACGCGGCCCAGGAGTTCCGGACCGACCAGGAGAGCACCCCATGAACCCTCGTGTCGTCATCATCGGAGCCGGGATCGTCGGAGCGAACCTGGCCGACGAGCTGACCCTGCGCGGCTGGACCGACGTCACCGTCGTCGACCGCGGCCCGCTGCCGCTGACCGGCGGCTCCACCTCGCACGCGCCCGGGCTGGTCTTCCAGACCAACGCCTCGCGCACCATGACCGCGTTCGCCACCTACACCGTCGAGAAGCTCGCCGGGCTGGACGTACCGGAGGGCCGGTGCTTCAACCAGGTCGGCGGCCTGGAGGTCGCCACCACCCCGCAGCGGCTCGCCGACCTGCACCGCAGGCACGGCTGGGCGACCGCGCGCGGTGTGCCCGCCGCCGTCGTCGATCCGGCGGAGTGCGCCCGGCTGCACCCGCTGCTCGATCCCGGGCAACTGCTCGGCGGCCTGCACACCCCCACCGACGGGCTGGCGAGCGCCACCCGCGCCGTCGTCGCGCTGACCGCCCGGGCCCGGGCCCGCGGCGCGGTGTTCCACGGCTCCACCCGGGTCACCGGGATCGCGCAGGCCGGCGGCCGGGTCACCGGCGTGCGGACCGACCGGGGCGACATCCCGGCCGACGTCGTCGTCTGCTGCGCCGGGTTCTGGGGCCGCGAGCTCGGGCGGCTCGCCGGGATGCGGGTGCCGCTGCTGCCGCTGGCCCACCAGTACGCCCGCACCGGCCGGGTCGAGGAGCTGGTGGGGCGCAACGGCCCGGACACCGAGGCCCGGCTGCCGATCCTGCGCCACCAGGACGCCGATCTCTACTTCCGCGAGCACGACGACCGGATCGGGATCGGCTCCTACGCGCACCGCCCGATGCCGGTGTCGCTGTCCGAGCTGCCGGAGACCGGCGGCACCACCTCGGAGAGCGTGCAGCCCTCGATGCTGCCCTTCACCGAGGAGGACTTCGCCGGGCCGTGGGAGGACAGCCGCGAGCTGCTGCCCGCGCTGCGCTCGACGAAGGTCGAGTCCGGGTTCAACGGCGTCTTCTCCTTCACCCCCGACGGCGGCCCGCTGATCGGCGAGTCGGCCGACGTCGCCGGGTTCTGGATCGCCGAGGCGGTGTGGGTGACGCACTCGGCAGGCGTCGCCAGGGCGGTCGCGCAGCTGCTCGTCGACGGGCGCAGCGAGCTGGACCTGCACGGCTGCGACGTGCACCGGTTCGACGAGGTGGAGACGACCGACCCGTTCGTCGAGGAGACCGCGCAGCGCAACTTCGTCGAGATCTACGACGTGCTGCACCCGCTGGAGCCCCGGACGTCGCCGCGGGACCTGCGGACCAGCCCGTTCCACGACCGGCAGCGCGAGCTGGGCGCGTTCTTCCTGCCGGCGCGCGGCTGGGAGCGCCCGCACTGGTACGAGGCGAACGCCGCGCTGCTGCCGGAGCTGCCGCCCGACTGGCGGGCCCCGGAGCGGGACGCCTGGTCGGGCATGTTCCACTCGCCGGTCGTCGCGGTGGAGGCGTGGCGCACCCGCACCGCGGCCGGGCTGTACGACATGACGCCGCTGACCCGGATCGAGGTCGCCGGGCCGGTTGCCTGCGCGTTCCTGGATCGGCTCACCACCGGCCCGATGGACCGCTCCGTCGGCTCGGTCACCTACACCCTGATGCTCGACGACGCCGGCGGCATCCGCAGCGACCTCACCGTCGCCCGGCTCGGCGACGAACTCTTCCAGGTCGGCGCGAACGGCAATCTCGACGTCGACCGGCTGCGCCGGGCCGCGGCCGGGGAGCCCGGGGTGAGCGTCCGCGACATCACCGGCGGCACCTGCTGCATCGGGGTCTGGGGGCCGCTGGCCCGCGACCTGGTGCAGCCGCTGACCGGCGACGACCTCTCGCACGACGGCCTGAAGTTCTTCCGGGCGCGGTCCGCGCACATCGCCGGGATCCCGGTGACCGTGATGCGGCTGTCGTACGTCGGCGAGCTCGGCTGGGAGATCTACACCGGCGCCGAGTACGGGCGGAAGCTGTGGGACGTGCTGTTCGACGCCGGCCGCCCGCTCGGCGCCGTCGCCGCCGGGCGGGCCGCGTTCAACTCGCTGCGGCTGGAGAAGGGCTACCGGTCCTGGGGCACCGACATGACCAGCGAGCACGACCCGTACCAGGCCGGGCTCGGGTTCGCCGTGCGCAGCAAGGAGACCGCCTTCGTCGGCCGGGACGCGCTGGCCGGCGTCGGCGACGACACCGTCACCCGCCGGCTGACCTGCCTGACCGTCGACGACGGGTGCAGCGTCGTGCTCGGCCAGGAGCCGGTGCTCGTCGACGGCGAACCGGCCGGGTACGTCACCTCGGCGGCGTTCGCGCACACCCTCGGCTTCCCGGTCGCCTACGCCTGGCTGCCCGCCGGGCTGCCGGTCGGGAGCCCGGTCGGGATCCGCTGGTTCGACCGGACGATTCCGGCGACGGTGGCGGCGGAGCCGCTGCTCGACCCGGGGATGACCCGGATCCGGCGGTGAGGACGCTGCTCACACGGGGACTCACACCGGGGCTCACACCGGGGCTCACACCGGGGCTCACACGACGGCCCGCACCGCCTGCTCGAAGCCCACGACGTGCTCGCGCGCCAGCCGCTCCGCCTCGTCGGCGTGGCCCCCGGCGACCGCCCGCAGCAGCGCCACGTGCTCGCCGACGTGCCGGTCGAAGTGCGTCATCCGGTCCAGGAACAGGCAGAAGATCCGGGTCGCCAGGCTGTCGTACCGGATCAGGGTGTCCTCCAGGTGCGGGTTCCCCGCGGCCCGGTACACCAGCCGGTGCACGTGCAGGTCCCAGCGCATCAGCGCGTCCCGGTCCAGCGACCGGACGTCGATCCGCTCCAGCCGGTCGGCGGTCTCCCGCAGCCCGTCGAGCACCGCGGGCCCGGCGTACCCGGCGGCCCGCCGCGCGGCCAGCGGCTCGAGCTGCACCCGGATCTCGGAGATGTAGGCGAGATCGGTGATGTCGACGCCGGTCGCGAACGTCCCGCGGCGCGGGTAGGAGTGCACCAGGCGGTCGGTCTCCAGCCGCTTGAGCGCCTCCCGCACCGGGGTGCGCCCGACCTCCAGGGAGCGGGCGAGCGCGCTGTCGTCGATCGGGGCCAGCGGCGGGATGTCCAGCATGATCAGCCGGTCGCGGATCACGGCGTAGGCGCGGTCGGCCAGCGAGGCGTACTCCGGCTCGTCGACGTCGGGCAGCACGGTCACGCACCGGATCGTAGACCCCCCACCCCCATGGCACATCACTCGTACATCAGCTGTATATCCAGGCGGGAGCCCACCGTGACCAGCTCGTTCGTCCTCACCCTCAGCTGCCCGAACCGGACCGGGATCGTGCGCGCGGTCAGCGCGTTCCTCTACGAGCACGGCGGCGACATCGGCGAGTACCAGCAGTTCGACGATCCGGTCTCGGGCCGGCTGTTCCTGCGCACCCGGGTGGCCGCCCCGGCCGGCGTGGACCTGGCCGCGGTGTCGGCCGCGTTCGAGCCGGTCGCCACCGGCTTCGGGATGGACTTCGCGTTCTCCGACGCCGCTCCGGCCCGGATCCTGGTCATGGTGTCCCGGCTCGGGCACTGCCTCAACGACCTGGTGTACCGCTGGCGGGCCGGGGCGCTGGGCGCCGAGATCGTCGCCGTGGTGTCCAACCACCAGGACCTGCGGCCGATGGCCGAGTCGGCCGGGCTGCCGTTCCTGCACGTCCCGGTCACGCCGGAGACGAAGCCGGAGGCCGAGGCGCGGCTGCTGCGCGCCGTCGAGTCCTACGACGCCGAGCTGGTCGTGCTCGCCCGGTACATGCAGGTGCTCTCGGACGGGACGTGCAAGGCGCTGCACGGGCGGGCGATCAACATCCACCACTCGTTCCTGCCCGGGTTCACGGGCGCGCGGCCCTACCACCAGGCGTACCGGCGCGGGGTGAAGCTGGTCGGCGCGACCGCGCACTACGTCACGCCGGACCTCGACGAGGGCCCGATCATCGAGCAGGAGGTGATCCGGATCGACCACACGCACGATCCGGCCGCGCTGCAGACGATCGGCCGGGACGCCGAGGCGCTCGCGCTGTCCCGCGCGGTGCGCTGGCACTGCGACCGCCGGGTGCTGCTCTCCGGCGGCAGCACGGTGGTCTTCCGCTGAGCGGGCCGGGCACGGCCGGGCGGCCCGCGGGCCGCCCGGCCACCGGATCAGCCGACGTGGCCGCGGACCCAGTCGTGGAACTCGCCGATGTGGTGCTCGCCGGGCACCAGCACCCCGCCCTTCTGGTACGCCCACGAGTCCATCGCGACCTGGCAGCGCTCGCAGGCGTCGAAGTCCTGCAGGTTGACCCGGTGGAACAGCTCGACCGAGCGCTCGATGTCGGCGCCGGAGGCGACGACGCCGGGCAGGTAGAGCCAGTCGCAGACGACCAGCGTCCGGGCCGGGGCGAGCGGGAACATCCGGTGGAACACGACGTGATCGGGCACCAGGTTGAGGAACACCTGCGGCCGGATCGTGACGGCGTAGTAGCGGCGGTCCTGCTCGGGGGTGACGCCCGGGATGCGCTCCAGACCGGCCGAGCCATCCACGGTGAACCCCTCGACGCCCTCGCCGAACTCGGCGCCGTGCCCGACGAAGTACTGGGCGGCGAGTCCGTCGGCGAACTCGGGGAGCACCTCGGTCAGCTCGGGATGGATCGTCGCGCAGTGGTAGCACTCCATGAAGTTCTCGACGATCTGCTTCCAGTTCGCCGCCACGTCGTAGGAGACCCGGCGGCCCAGCCGCAGGTTCGCCACGTCGTAACCGACGATCGCGTCCGGCGAGCCGAGCCGGGCGGTGACGTCGCCGATCACCGTCTCGTCGAACGACGGCGGGGTCTCGGCCAGGCACAGCCACACGTAGCCCAGCCACTCGCGCACGTGCACCCCGTGCAGGCCCCAGTCGGACTTGTCGACGTCGGGCATCGAGGACAGGTTCGGGGCGGCGACCAGCTTCCCGTCCAGGCCGTAGGTCCAGGCGTGGTACGGGCACTGGAACGAGCGCCGCACCTCGCCGCGCTCCTCGGTGCACAGCCGGGCGCCGCGGTGCCGGCACACGTTGAGGTGGGCGGCGATCCGGCCGTCCCGGCGCCGGGTGACGAGCACGCTCTCCCGTCCGATCTGGACGGTCTCGTACTGCCCGGGCCGTTCCAGGTCGGCGGCGAGCACCGCGCAGAACCATCCGGTGTGGAAGATCCGGTCCTGCTCGGCGCGGAAGATCTGCGGATCGATGTAGTAGTGGCCGGCCAGGGTCTCCCGCAGGCTCGGCGGGAGAGCGCGCTCCTGCTCGACGGGGGTCGGCAGCTCACCGGTCGTCATGGCGGTGCTCCTCGGACGGGAGGGGGATGCCGGCTCCGGGCCTCGCCGCCCGTCCCGGGGGATGTTGCGAAGTGCGCAACTCGATGTGCACTGCGCACCAAAATGGGACCGCGGCGGGCCCGGCGCTGTCAAGAGATGCGTTGCGTGACGTCATCGCCGCCCGCCCGGCGCGCCCCCGGTCAGCCGCGCAGGATCCGGGGGAGCGCGCCGCGCAGCTCGTCGAGCGAGTCGAACACGTCCTGCGCGCCGGCCCCGCGCAGCTCGTCGTCGCCGTAGCCGCCGGTCCGCACGGCGTAGGCCGGGCAGCGGGCGCCGACCGCGGCACGCACGTCCCACACCGAGTCCCCGACGACGAACCCGGCCGATCCGGTGACCCGGCGCAGCGCGACCCGGACCAGCTCCGGATCGGGCTTGGTCCGGGTCACGTCGTCCCGGGTCAGGCACTCGCGGGCGAGCGAGCGGCCGTCGAACAGCTCCAGGTAGGCGTGCACGTGCTCGGGTGCGCCCGAGCTCGCCAGCACCACGCTCAGGCCGTACCCGCCGGACAGGTCGGCGAGCAGCTCGCGGGCCCCCGGCAGGGCCGTCACCTCGGGCAGCAGCGGCTCGAACTCCTCCTTCCAGGCGCCGCGGGCCTCGTCGCCGTGCTCGGCCTCGAAGCGGTCCCCGGCGACGGCCGGGACGAGCTGGTCGCCGCCCATCCCGACGGCGCGGTGCAGCTGCCACAGCGGCACCGTGCGGCCGAACCGGCGCAACGCCCGGGACCAGGCGATCGCGTGCTGGTAGTTGGTGTCGACGAGGGTCCCGTCGACGTCGATCACCGCGGTGTCCGGCGTGGTCATCCGCCCCGCATACCCGGTCCGGGCCGGTCCACTCCGCCGGTTCTCAGCCCGCGCCGCTCCCGATCGACTCGTCGATCACCGTCCGGGCCACCTGCCACAGCTTGTTGTTCGTCACCTGGGAGAGCTCGCGCAGCAGCGCGAACGCCTCGTCCGGGCCGCAGCCACGGGTGGCCATCAGCACGCCCTTCGCCTGCTCGATCACGACGTGCCGGTCGAACCGGTGCCGCAGCCTGCGGTTCTCCGCGGCGACCTCGCTGGCCAGCGCGGTCGCGCTGATCGGGTCCGCGGCGGGCCCGTCCGCCGGACCGTCCGCGGGCCCGGGCTCCGGGAGCGGCCCGCCGCGCCGCCGGGCCCACAGCTCGGTGACGTCCTCGACGTGCACCAGGACCCCGATCGTCCGGTCCGCCGCGTCGCGCACCGGCGAGTTCACCGCCACCCACAGCTTCCGCAGGTGCCCCGATCCGGCCCGGGGCGCCGGGATGTCGTAGCGCTGCAGGCCCATGTGGTCCCGCTCGCCGCTGCGCAGCACCCGCAGCAGCGACGCGGTCAGCCGGGCGACGCCGTCCGAGCCGGGCCGCTGCGGATCGTCGGGCAGCACGTCGAACAGCAGCCGGCCGTCGAGCTCGCCGGGCTCGCGCTGGGTCACCGCGTGGTAGGCCGGGTTCACCGCGTGCACCCGCAGCTCCCGGTCCAGGATCAGGTACGGGGACCGGGTCGCGTGGAACAGCGGGCCGTCGTGGACGGCGCGCAACGCCCGTGCCTCGGCTCCGGATCGCATCTGACCTCCGCGGGGCCGCCGGCGGCGCCACGGCGGTCCCGGCGGACGACGCGTCGTCGGGACCCGGGACCGGGCGCGTGACCGGCAGCGCCCTGGTGCGCTGTCGGACTCCCCGGCCCGGCCGTCGCGGGCGGGCCCGGGAAGCGGGCCGGTCGGTCCGGCCTCGGGGCGACGCCCCCGGGGCCGCTGGGCCCCGGGTGCTCGGGGCGAATCTAGGACAGTCGACGGCCCCCCGGCAACGCGGTGCCCCGGCCGGACCACGGCCGGGCGACTCCGCTGCGGACGGTCACCGGCCGTCCGGCCGTCCGGTCGACGTCGCCCCGCGCCGGACGAGTTCGGTGCCCCGCTCGTGGTCGCCGTCGGCGAGATGGGTGGCCACCCCGCAGACGACGCCGCCGGACCGGTACCAGGCGGTGAACCCGCCGCCGTCGTGCGACTCGAGCGCGACCTCGTCGAACCCGTCGCCCCAGGCCGTGTACTTGAGCGTGCGGTCGCCGATCACGGTCCAGAACCCGGGCGGGGAGTCCCAGCGGGCGTCGCCGCCTGCGGCGGTCGTCCCGGCGACGGTGCCCATCGCCTCGGCCTCCCCCCAGTGCTCGACGGCCAGGTGCCTGCCGGCGGCGGCGTTGTACGCCAGCGCGACGTCCCCGGCGGCGAACACGCCGGGGGCGGAGCTGCGCATCCGCTCGTCGACGACCACCCGGCCGGACCGCACCGCGATCCCGGCGTCCTCGGCGAGCCCGGCCCGCGGGGTCGCCCCGGCCGCGACCAGCACCACGTCGGCGAGCTCGGGCTCGGCGTCGCGCAGCTGCACCACCCGGCCGGACGCGGTCGTCCCGATCCCGGTGACCTCGGCGCCGCCGCGCAGCGTGACGCCCTCCTCGGCCAGCCAGCCGGCGAGCCGGTCGCCGACCGCGTCGCCGAGCCGGGCCGCCTGCGGCACCCGCTCGTCGCTGCACACGGTGACCCGCAGCCCGCGCCGGGCCAGCGAGGCGGCCGCCTCGCAGCCGATGAACCCGGAGCCGACGACGATCGCCGATCCGGCGTACCCGATCCGCTCGTCCAGGGTCCGGGCGTCGGCGAGGGTGCGCAGGTACAGCGCGGTGTCCGCGCCGGGGACCGGCAGCGCGGCGGCCGCCGATCCGGTGGCGAGCAGGCACTGCCGGAAGGCGACGGTGCCGCCGTCGTCGAGCCGGGCCAGCCGGTCCGTGACGGACAGCGACTCGACCCGCCGCCCGGTGCGGACCTCGGCCCCGGTCCGGCCGGGGAGCAGCAGGTCCGGCCCGTCGGTCCCGCCGCGCAGCAGCTCCTTGGACAGCGGGGGCCGGAAGTAGGGCGGGGTGTCGTCGTCGGAGACCAGCAGGACCGGGCCGGGGCCGCCGTGCTCGCGGTAGGCGATCGCCGCGTGGTGCGCGGCGGGGCCGCCGCCGACGATCAGCAGCCCGGCCGTCGTGACGGGCGCGTTCATGCCACCGGGCTACCCGCGGCCCGGGGTTCGACACCTGCGTGCCGGGCCAGCAGGTCGGCGAGCCCGCCGCGGGCCCGCCCGGTGGTCCGGGCGCTGGTCCGGACGTCGTCGACCGGGCCGGGGAGCACCCGGTACCCGCCGGCCCGCAACCGGGCGACGATCCCGTGGTCCTCCCCGCAGTCGATCTCGGGGAAGCCGCCCACGCCGGTGTACGCGGTCGCCCGCACCCCGAGGTTCGCCGCGTACACCGGTCGGTCCGGTGGCGGCGGCTCGCCGGGCGGCACCGGGTAACCGGGCAGGTCGAGCACCACCCCGCCGATCACCGCGTCCGCGCCGGCGTCGGCGCGCAGCAGGTGGCCGCGCACCCAGCCGGGCCGCACGGTGCAGTCGGCGTCGGTGCTGAGCAGCCAGGTCCGGCCGGGCCCGGTGCCGGACGGCCCGAGCAGCCCGAGCACCGCGTCCGCGGCCCGGCCCCGGGTCGCGCCCATCGGGGCGGCCGGCTCGCCCGGCCGGGTCTCCAGCACGGCGTGCCGCACCCGGGCGCCGGCCGGGTGCCGGGCGATCGCGTCCCGGGCCCGGTCCGCGGTGCCGTCCGAGCACCGGTCGGCGAGCACGCACAGCGCGCGCACCCGCAGCCCGGGGACGGCGTCCAGCGCGGTGAGCACGGACCGGACGCAGGTGCCGACGGTCGCCGCCTCGTCGTGCGCGGGAACCAGCACGCCGACGGCCTCGACCGGCCTCACCGGCGGCGCACCACGTGCAGCAGGAAGTCCTCGTCGAGGTGCTCGACGAGCGGCGTGAACCGGTCGTCGCCGACGATCCGCCGGTGCACGGCGGCACCGTCGGCCGGGGCCTCGGCGGGCCACTGCCGCCAGTGCGCCACCACCAGGTCGCCGTCCCGGCGCAGCGCCGCGGCGGCCCGGTCGAGCACCGCGTCGATCCGCTCCGGCGGCAGGTAGTAGAGCAGCTCGGACAGCACGACCAGGTCGGCGCCGTCCGGCAGCGCCCGCGGGTCGTCCACGTCGGACCGGGACACCCGGGCCGACGGCAGGCCGGCGACCCGCGCCGCGGCGGCCGCCACCGCCTCCTCGACGGCGTCGGTGGCGACCAGCCGGTCGCAGCGCCCGGCGAGTGCGTGGGTCAGCTCGCCCAGCCCGCAGCCGGGCTCGGCGGCCAGCCGGTAGCGTTCCCGGGGCAGCGCGGCGAGCAGCACGTCCCGCTTGCGGCGCTCGTACCAGGAGGTCCGCACCTGCCACGGGTCCGCGCCGTCGCGGTAGAGGCCGGCGAACAGCTCGATCGGCGCGCCGTCCGCGGACGGTTCCCGGAAGTAGATCTCGCGGTGGCCCAGGAAGTGCGTGAGCGTCGCCGCGGAGAGTACCGGGCGGTGCCCGCCGGGCGGGACCGTGCGCTGTGAGACGTGCGCGTCGAGCGCGCGGCGCTTCGCCGCCCGGTCGGCCTCGGAGAGCCGCAGCCGGTAGCCGCGGTCCCAGGGGACCACCGGATCGGTCGGGTCGAACCGGGTGCGCGCCCAGATCGGGAAGCCGAACCCGTGCGCGGACACCGGCGCGGCCGCGACGCAGGCCCGGCCGACGGCGGCGTGATCGGGATGCGGGTCCTCCCGCCACGGCGAGATCCACGCGTCGGCGCCGGCCAGCAGCGGGCCCAGCGCCGCGGTCAGCTCGTCGGTGCGCAGGCCGGAGTCGGGCATCCCGAGCCGGTGCACGGCGGCCGGGACCTCCAGCGCGGCGAGCGCGTCGGCCAGCTCGCGCAGCCGGGTGCGGGCCAGCGCGGCCCGGTCGGTGCCGGTGACCTCGGGCAGCGCGGCCTCGCCGTCGCTGGCCAGCACCAGCTCCACGGTGCCGCCCGCGGCCGCGACCGCGCGGAGCAGCCCGGCGGCGCCCAGGGTCTCGTCGTCGGGGTGCGCGCTGACCACGACCAGCCTGCGGAATCCGGACGGGTCCAGCTCGCGGTGCGCGAGGGTCTCGGCGGCGTCCTCCCAGACGTCCGCGGTGTGCCGCGGCTCCATCACGCGGCCCCGCCCAGCAGGAGCCTGCCCAGCTCGGCCCGGTCCCGGTCGCCATGGTGCTGGCGCAGGTAGACCTGCAGGTCGGCGAGCCGGGCGGTGAGCCCGGCGGATCCGGCGAGGGTGCTCACCCCGGCGCACTCCGGGGCGGCGTCGAGCACCGTGCGGCAGGCCCGTTCGACGGCGGCCCGCACGGTCGCGACCGCGCCGTGCTGCGGATCGTCCGGCTCGGCGTCGATCCGCGCGGCGGTGGCGTGCAGCAGCGCGTCGGCGGCGGCGACGGCGGCGTGCATCCCGCCGAGCGCGGCGAGCCGGTGCGGGTCGCCGGATCCCGGCCCGCCGGTCCCGGGCCGCAGCGCGGCGGCGATCTCGTCGACGATCCCGGCGGCGCCGCCGAGCCAGACCGCGGCCACCCCGGCGCCGCCGTGCGCGAACCCGGGCCGGTGGGTGTAGGCGTCCGGGCCGCCGAGCACGGCGCCCGGCGGGACCGGCACGTCGTGCAGCACGATGTCGTGGGTGTCGGCGGCCGCCATCCCGGGCGCCCGCCAGCTGCCGGCGCGCCGCTCGACGCGCGGGTCGTGCAGGTCGAGCTCCACCAGCCGGGTGCTCCCGTCGTCCGCGCCGGCGACGAGAAGTGCCCGGTCCAGCACGTGGGTGCCGGAGCAGAACCGGAGGGTGCCGGTCAGCCGCGGCCCGCCGGTGCCGGTGCCGGGGCCGATCCGGGCACCGCCGCCGGCCCGGGACGCCCACACCCCGAGCCGGGCGCCGGGGCGGGCGGTCCGGCCGAACCCGGCGAGGATCGCGACCGCGTCGGTGTGCCCCTCGGCGAGCCGGGCCACCGACAGGTCGCGGCGGCCGAGCCCGGCCAGCCGGGCCCAGCGCTGGGCCGTCGCGCCGGACCCGGGCAGCGGGAGGTCGAGCTCGCCGGCGTCGACCAGTGCGGCGAGCACGGTCGCCGCGGTCACCGGGAACGGCTCGGGCGCACCGTCCGGGGCGGGAACCGGATCGAGGATCCGGCCGGTTCCGGCGACACCGGCCGGGGCGGGTTCTGAGGTGGAACGCACCCTCCCCGGATGACCGGGGATCAGCGTTCCAAACCCGTCCCGGCCGCGGCGCGGGCGAGGCCGAACCGCAGCGCGTACGGGTTGAGCCCGCGCGGCAGCGGCTGCCCGGCGTCGAACGACTCCGGCGGCAGCAGCACCGCGTGATGGTCCTCCAGCAGCGTCGCGAGCACCGTCGAGGCGACGAACAGCACCAGCTCCTGGCCCGGGCAGGCGGCGTGCCCGCCGCTGAACGGGGTCAGCATCCAGTCGTCGCGGGCGCTGCCGTCGAGCCACTGCTGCACGTCGAGCCGGTCGGCGTCGTCGCGGCGGCGGTCGTCGCGGTGCAGGAACCAGGTCGGCACCAGCAGCGATGTGCCGGCCGGCAGCGTGCCGCCGGGCCAGTCGGTGTCCGCGGTGGACTCCCGGATCAGCAGCGGGGTGGTCGGCCAGAGCCGGGTCGACTCCAGCACCGCCGAGCGCAGCACGGACAGTTCCCGCGGCCGGTCGGCGGGTCCCTCGGCCGCCATCTCGGCGCGGGCCCGCCCGCGCACCTCGGGATGGGTGGCGAGCAGCGCCAGCGCGCGCAGCGTCACCGCGGCACCCGGGTCCCAGGCGAACAGCCAGTGCCCGATCTGGTCCTCGGGGGTGGTGCCGTCGTCCGGGTCGGGTGCGGTCTGCGCGATCCGGGCGGCGAGGCTGCCCTCCTCGGCCCGCCGCAGGTGGCTGCGTACCCCGGAGGCGAAGCGTTCCCGCAGCTGCTCGCTGCGCGGCGCCAGGTGCGACCAGTTGCCGCGGCGCCGCAGCCGGGTCAGCGTGTCGGTGAGCTCGTGGTCCTCGCGGGCGCCGTCGCCGAGCACGATCCGGCGCACGACCCGCCACCAGGCGACGACGAAGGCGTCCCAGTCGAACGCCCCGGTGCGGACCGCGTCGTCGCGCAGCTGCCCGGTCTCCTGGCGGACGACGGCGGCGATGTCACCGGCCTGCGCGTGCAGCGGGGACCCGGTGTCGAGCACGGCCTCGTTGAACCGGCGGCGCTCGGCGCGGGCGGCGCCCTGCGAGATGAGCACGCCGTGCGGCTGGAAGTGGCCGAGCGCGCCGCGCTTCTCCCAGGACGCCGGGGTGAACGGCTCCGGCCCGTCCTCCAGGACCCGGCGCACCCCGGCGGCGTCGAGCACCAGCGCGCTGGGCCTGCCGGGTACCGGGACCCGCACCGGGCCGTCGCCGTAGCGGCCGCGCAGCCGCTGCAGCAGCCGCACCGACCGGTCGTCGGTGCCGAGCCGGCCCGCGGCCGCGACGACCTTCGGCCGGCGGGCGATCACCCCCTGCGCGACGATCGGGCCGAGCGCGGTGCCCAGCAGCCGGGCGGTGTCGGCGCGGGAGAGCACCGGCAGGTCTGTGCCGTTCGGGCGGGACGGGCCGTTAGCGTCGTTCGGTCCGGTGGTGGTCTCGGTCCGGTTCTGCGTCGAAGCGGGCATGGTGTCCCGCTACCCGCTGTGCGCGCGCCGAATCCGGGCCCGGCGCTCCCGGTGCCCGGCCGGACCGTCGGCGCGGCTCCCGGCAGAACGGTCGGCCCGGTGCTCGGCAGGACCGTCCGCATGGTCCTCGGCATGGTCCTCGGCATGGCTCTCGGCGCGGGCCTCGGCGCCGGTCTGCCCTGCGTAGCCCTCGTCGCGCCCGGCGATCCGGCCCACGTACCCGCCGGTGACCCCGGTGCCGGTGGTGCCCGGTGCATCCCCGGCCTCGGAGCCGGTGCCGCCGGTGTCACGGGTGTTGGCCAGGTTCGGGTCGGGCTCGACGTCCTCGGCCGGGCCGCGGCCGCGGAGCCGATCGATGATCCGGGTCAGCAGGGAGGGGGTGCTCATGCCCGGCCGGCTACCCGGCCGGGCGGGATGCACACCGCCCGGCCGCGCTCGGCCGGGTGGCCGGGCGGGGCCCACCTCTACGATCGGGCCCCATGAGTGCCAGTGCTCCCCGCAGGTCAGGTGGCGCCCGGGCGAACACCGCGCGCCGCGAGCTCGTGGAGAACGAGATCTACGAGCACGCCACCCGGCTGTTCGCCGAGCGCGGGTTCGCCGGCACCAGTCTGCAGGACATCGCCGACGCGCTCGGGATCACCCGCCCGGCCCTCTACTACTACGTCCGCAGCAAGGACGAGCTGCTCGCCAAGCTGGTCTCCGAGGTCACCGAGGGTCCGCTGGCCGATCTCGCGGAGGTCGTCGAGCGGACCGACCCGGATCCGGTCCGCAAGCTGCGCGGGGTGGTGTCGGTGCTGGTGGCGCGGCAGACCCGGCAGCCGGAGCGGTTCCGGCTGCTGATCCGCTCGGAGGCCGAGCTGCCCGCCGAGCTCACCGCGGCCTACACCGCGAGCCGCCGCTCGGTGCTCGCGGTGGTGTCCGGGGTGGTCGACGAGGGGGTGCGGGCCGGCCGGTTCCGCCCGGTCGATCCGCGGCTGGCGGCGCTCGGCGTGCTGGGCATGTGCAACTGGGTGGCCTGGTGGTTCCATCCGGGCGGCCGCGACGATCCGGCGGTGGTCGCCGAGGGGCTGGCCGACATGGCGGTCGGCGCGCTGCAGCGGGCCGACGACCGGGTCCCGGACGGCGACGGCCCGGCGGCGGCGCTGAAGCTGCTCCGCCAGGACCTGGACCACCTGGAGCGACTTCTCGACGAGTAGGTCGAACTGTTGACTCGGTCGTTTAACACTCGTACCGTCGGCCGCACCGGAACGCGGCACGACGGAGGCAGGACATGACCGAGCTGGACCACCGGGTGCGGGGCGTCGACCACGTCGCGTTCCCGACCTTCGACCCGGCGGGGACCGTGCGCTTCTACCGGGACGTCCTCGGCTTCCCGGTGGTGCACTCGATCTGCGCGGCGGGCTGGGGTCCCGAGGAGCACCCGGACTTCGTCCACTTCTTCTTCGACATCGGCAACGACGACCGGATCGCGTTCTTCTACTACTTCGGCACCGATCCCTCGGTCGGCGGCGCGCCGGGCGCCCGGGGCGACGCGTACGCCCGCTTCGGCGCCGACGTCCCGGAGTTCTTCGTGCGCTCCCGGCACCTGGCGATCCACGTGGAGAGCGAGCAGGACCTGCTGGAGTACCGGCGCCGGCTCGACGACAGCGAGTGGCCGGTGCAGATGCAGATCCGGCACGAGACCATCGAGTCGATCTACACCCACGACCCCAACGGCTACTTCTTCGAGATCACCCGGGCGATGCGGCCGGTCACGCCGCAGGAGGACCTGGACGCGAACCTGACCATCGACGCGCTGCTCGACGTCGTCGGCGCCCCGGAGCCGAGCTTCGGCAAGCTGCTCGCGCGCAAGGCCGAGCTGATCGTCGAGCGGGCCGCGGACTGGGCGGCGGCGCCGCGATGACCGTCCTCTACGTGCTCGACGTCCCGGAGAACACCGCGGTGGCGACGGTCGCCGCGGGCGCCCCGGAGACCGTCGTCGACCGGATCGGGCCGTACTTCGCGATCCGGTCCGCCGACGAGGTCGTGATCGACCGCCGGGCCACCGGCTGCCGGCACGCCGTCTGGTACTCCTGCGTCGCCGGGGTGTCCCCGGGCAGCCAGATCGTCCAGCACGACAAGGACGCGCTGCGGGTGGCCCCGGACTGATCCGAGCCGGACCGGCCCTCCCGGCTCAGATCAGCTGCATCTGCTGGGCGAACACGACGGCCTGCACCCGGGTGTGCGCGTCGAGCTTGGCCATCAGCGACTGGGTGTAGGTCCGGATGGTGTTCAGGCTCAGCGCCAGCTCGGCGGCGATGTCCCGGGTCGTCATCCCGGCTGCCATCAGGCGCAGCACCTCCAGCTCGCGCGGGCGCAGCGGGGGCACCGCGCGGCCGTCCGGGGCGAGGATCCCGCCCGCGGTCTCCAGCGCCCTGGCGATCCCGGGATCGATCACCATCCGCCCGCGGGCGACGTCGTGCAGGGCGGCGGTCAGGTCCAGGTCGAGAGTGCCCTTGAGGAGTACCCCGGCGGCGCCGGACTCCAGGCAGCGGCGCAGGTTGTCGGTGTCGCCGAACGCGGTGAGCACGACGACCTTCGCGCCGGGCACCTGGTTGCCGAGGGTGCGGCAGACGTCGGCGCCGTTCATGTCCCCGAGCCGGACGTCGAGCAGCACCAGCTCGGGCCGCAGCCGCCGGGCGGCGGTCAGCGCCTCGGCGCCGGAGTGGCAGGCGGCGACGACGTCGAACTCGTCGGCGGCGAGCACCCGCTCGATCCCGTGCGCGACGAGCGGATGGTCGTCGGCGATCAGCACCGAGCGGCGCCGGGTGCCGGACGTCATCGGGGGTCCACCAGCGGCAGCGACACCCGCAGGCTGGTGCCGCCGTCGTCGTTGCGGTCCATCCGCAGCACCCCGCCGGCGCCGGCCACCCGCTGCAGCAGGCCGGGGATCCCCAGCCCGGGGGAGCGGCCCGGCAGCGGGTTCACGGCGAAGCCCTCGGGCATGCCCTTGCCGTCGTCGGAGAGCGCGAGCGTCACCTGGTGCGACTGGTAGACCAGCGAGACCAGCACGGCGGCGGCCCCGGCGTGCTTCTCGACGTTGTGCAGCCCCTCCCGCAGCACCGACACCAGCACCGCCTCCCGGGCCATGCCGGTGTGCGCGGGGGTGCCGAGGGTGACGACCTCGGTGGCGATCCCGGTGCGCGCGGCGAACGCCGCGGCGTCCCGGCGCAGCGTGACCGGGAGCGCGTCGGTGGCCGGGAGCAGGCTGTGCATGGCCTCCCGCAGGTGGCTCGACGCCTGCGCGGCGGTGCTCTCGATGGACCGCGCCGCGCCGGCCGCGCCGTCCGGGTCGCTCCAGGCGCAGAGCTGGATCTCCTTGGCCGACATCGAGATCTGGAACAGGAGCTGGCCGGCGGTGTCGTGCAGCTGCTGGGCGATCCGCTGCCGCTCCTCCTCCACGGCGAGCCGCCCCGCCCGGTCCGCGCGCAGCGCGGTGACCAGCAGCGGGGCCAGCGACGCGCCGAACTCGGTCATCAGCAGGGTGGTGCGCGGCGCGATCCGGCGCCCGCGCGCGCCGGCGAACAGCACCCCGAGCGCGGAGTCGCCGAAGGTCAGCGGCACCGCGGCGAGGCCCTGCACGCCGGCCGCGACGAGTGCCGTGACGAGCTCGTCCGGCGGCTCGCCCGCGCAGTCGGCGGTGGTCACCGGCATCGACCGGTCCAGCGCGCGCCAGCCCGGCCCGGTGCCGGCCGGTAGCCGGACGTCGGGGAGCGCCGTCCCCTCCACCGAGCGCAGCACCAGGGTGCCGGTGCCGTCGTCGAGCGCGATCGCCGCCACGTCGGCGTCGACCAGCTCGTACATCCGCCGGCAGGCCCGGGTCACCAGGGTCGGGCCGTTCGCGAGGCCGGACAGCCCCCTGGTCGCGAGGACCAGCCGGCGGACGTCCTCGATGGACTTGACCGTGTAGCACACGACGCCGGGCCTCAGCCGCTGATGACGAACAGCTTCCGGAACGGCTCGGTCACCGTCCACGTCGACTTCGTGCCCTTCGTGAACGACGCGATGTCGCCCGGCTTCAGCACCACCTGCTCGCCGCTGTCGACCAGGTCGATCACCAGCTCGCCGTCGAGCGCGTGGATGGTCTCGTCGGCGGTGAACGGGTAGGGGAAGCTCTGCGGCTCGGAACGCCACAGCCCGACGTGCAGGGTGGCGCCCTCGGCGCCCTCGGTGCGGATCCAGTGCACCTCGCCGATGGCCTCGCCGCCCACCACGAAGGGCTCCCAGTCCTGCGCGGTGGCGGTGGATCGGGCGTATTCGCCGGTGCGGATCGGAGTCATGATCCCGGTGCCTCTTTTCTGCGGTGGGCGGTGTGGAAAACTGCGTGCCGAGCGACTCCGAAGCTATCCTGGATTCCGTTCGGCGGACAGCTGCAAATGCCGGTATCGCAGCCCGACGGCCGCCTCACCGGTGCGTTTTACCTGGACGAAACGTATGTGATCCGTGCGCGTATTCACCACCATCTGCAGTTGCGGATAGTTCCCGACGACACCGGGTGCAATTTACAGGGCGTTACAGATGCGCAATGGCGCAGACACGGCGTGCTGCGTGACTGGGTGTCCCGAGGAGTCCCTGACGCGGAGGTCCCACCATGACGCTCGCCCCGGAATCCGGCACCGAACGACGCGAACTGACCATCGTCCGCGGGGCGTGCCCGCACGACTGCCCCGACACCTGCGCCATGCTCTTCCACGTCGAGGACGGGCGGCTGGTCGACGTGAAGGGCGATCCCGACCACCCGATGACCCGCGGCGGGCTGTGCGTGAAGCTCAAGAACTTCCCCGAGCACCACTACCAGTCCGACCGGCTGCTCCACCCGATGCGCCGGGTCGGGCCGAAGGGCTCCGGCGAGTTCGAGCGGATCACCTGGGACGAGGCGCTCGCCGAGATCCGGGAGCGGTGGACCGACATCATCGCCCGGTACGGCAGCCAGGCGATCATGCCGCACGCCTACCTCGGGCACCAGGGTGTCATCAACGGCCTGACCTCCGGCGACGCCTTCTTCAACCGGCTCGGTTCGAGCGTCGCGGAGAAGACCTACTGCGAGTCCGGGTCGTCGACGGCCTGGCACATGACCGTCGGCGGCACCGGCGGCCTGGACATCGAGTCGATGGCGCACTCGCGCTACATCATCGTCTGGGGCATGAACATGACCAGCACGAACCTGCACGGCTGGCCGTTCCTGCTGCAGGCCCGCAAGGAGAACGGCGCCAAGATCGTCGTCATCGACCCGGTGCGGACCCGCACCGCCCGGCAGGCCGACTGGCACATCCCGATCCGGCCGGGCACCGACGGTGCGCTGGCGATGGGGATGATCCACGAGATCATCGCGCAGGGGCTGGTCGACACCGACTACGTCGAGCGGTACACGGTCGGTTTCGACGAGCTCGCCGAACGCGCCGCGCAGTACCCGCCCGAGCGGGTGGAGGAGATCACCGGGATCCCGGCCGACGACGTCCGCACGCTGGCCCGCGAGTACGCCACCAGCCAGCCGTCGGCGATCCGGCAGGGCGTCGCGATCGAGCGCAGCCGCGGCGGCGGCCAGGCGATCCGGGCCATCACCTGCCTGCCGGCGCTGGTCGGGGCGTGGCGGCACGTCGGCGGCGGCACCATGGAGATGCCGATCTGGGAGTTCCCCACGCTGTTCGACAAGATCTGCATGCCGGAGTGGATCCCCGAGGGTACCCGGGTGATCAACGAGCTGGACCTCGGCATGGCGCTGACCGGTGAGATGGAGCTCGACCCACCGATCATGTCGTTGTTCGTCTACAACTCCAACCCGGTCTCGCAGGGTCCCGCCCAGGCCAAGACGATGGCCGGTCTCGCCCGCGAGGACCTGTTCACCGTGGTCAGCGACCACTTCGTCAACGACACCGCGAAGTTCGCCGATCTGGTGCTGCCCGCGACGATGCAGGCCGAGCAGCTCGACATCATGGTCACCTGGGGGCACCTCTACATCTCGTTGAACCAGCCGGCGATCGCGCCGCCGGGGGAGTGCGTGCCCAACTCCGAGCTGTTCCGCAGGCTCGCCGCGACGATGGGCTTCACCGACGACTACTGGGACCGCACCGACGAGCAGATGCTGCGCGACTTCCACGACTGGGACGCGCCCGCGCTGCAGGGCATCACCTACGACTCGCTGGTCGAGACCGGCTGGGCCCGGCTGAACGTCGGCCTGCCGCACGAGCGCGCCCCGCACGCGGAGGGCAACTTCCCGACCCCGTCGGGCAGGTGCGAGTTCCGGTCCTCGCTCGCCGAGGGCGGCAACTTCGTGGTGCCGGTGTGGCGGTCGATGTACGAGGCGTTCCAGCCCGGCGGGTACCTGGACCCGCTGCCCGACTACGTCCCGCCGTTCGAGTCCGCCGCCTCCGATCCGGAGCTGGCGCAGCGCTACCCGCTCTCGATCGTCTCGCCGAAGCCGCACGCGTTCCTCAACAGCCAGTACGCGAACGCCGCGGACAAGCAGGACGTGCAGGGCGAGCAGCGGGTCTGGATCCACCCGGTGGACGCCGCCGAGCGCGGCATCGCCACCGGCGACCCGGTCCGGGTGTTCAACGACCGCGGGGAGTTCCGCGGGCCGGCGGTGGTCGAGGACATCGTGCTGCCCGGCCTGGTGATGGCCAACGTCGGGCACTGGCAGGACAAGGCGTCCGGCAGCACCGTCAACACCATCACCCTGGACCGGCACAACGAGCTCGGGAACGCCGGGGTCTACTCCGACAATCTCGTCCAGGTGGAGGCGGCGGCCGACCCCGCAGCGGGATGACGCTCGCCGAACCGGTCGCGGTGCAGCCGCGGCGGGTCGCGGACGGGATGCTGCGGGAGCCGAAGGTGTGCCCGCCCGGCACCACGGTCGCCGCCGCCCGGCGGATGTTCCGCGACGAGCACGTGCACGCCCTGCTCGTCGTCGACCGCGGCGTGCTCCGCGCGGTGGTCGAACGGGCCGATCTGGCGACCGCCGATCCCCGCGCGGCCGCGGCCGGGCTCGGCGCGCTGGCCGGGCGCGTCGTCCGGCCCTGCGCGGATCTCGGTGCGGTGCACCGGGAGATGCGCCGGGCCGGGACCCGCCGGCTCGCCGTCGTCGACGACCGGGGCCGGCTCCTCGGGCTGCTGTGCCTCAAGCGGTCCGGCCGGGGCTTCTGCTCGGCCGACGACGTCCGGGCCCGGTCGGCGGCCGGCGTCGCGGGGCGCCCGCGCTGAGCCCGCACCGGCGGCGCCCGGACGACCTCACGTCCGGGCGCCGCCGTAGGCCGCGGCGATGTCCGGCGAGTCCGGCCACCAGTGGTAGGTCGGCGACTGCGGCCACCCGTCCGGCGAGTCCTGCCACACCTCCTGCCGGCCGTAGGGGAGCAGATCGACCAGCGGGAACGTGTAGGACAGCTGCTCGGTGCCGCGCCCGTCGGTGTGCCAGGTCCGGTACACGGTGTCCCGGCCGTCCGCGCCGTCGCGCAGGAAGACGTTGACGGCGAACCCGCCGTCCGGCGGCGCGCCGACGTCGGCGCCGAACGGGCTGTTCGCGGTGGAGTACCAGGTCATCGTGTTCCCGACCCGTTCGGCGTAGGCGAGCGCCTCGTCGATCGGCCCCTGGGTGACGACCACGAACCGGGCGTCGATGTTCGCGAGGAACTCCAGCCGGGTGAACTGCGAGGTGAAGCCGGTGCAGCCGCCGCACTGCCACTGCGCACCCGGGTGCCACATGTGGTGGTAGACGATCAGCTGGGAGCGGCCGTCGAAGACGTCGGCGAGCCGGACCGGGCCGTCCACGCCGTCGAGCAGGTAGTCGGGCATCTGCACCATCGGCAGCCGGCGGCGCTGCGCGGCGATCGCGTCGAGCTCGCGGGTGGCGGCCTTCTCCCGCACCCGCAGCGCGGCGAGCTCGCGCTGCCAGGTCTCGGCGTCGACGACGGGTGGCCGGGCGTTCGTGGTCATGGCGGGTCCCCTCGGTCGTGGGCTGTTCACCGGGTGGACCGCCGCCGCGGCACGGACTCATCGGTCGGCCGCGATCGCGGTGCAGCCACCCCGGGCCACCACCCCCGGCGGGCTCAGCGGTCGTGGGCGGCCCGGTGGGCGAGCACGTCGTCCATGTGCGTCTCGGCCCACGCCTTGAGGCCGCGGATCGCCCCGTGCAGGGACCGGCCCAGGTCGGTGAGCTCGTAGCTGACGGTCACCGGCACGGTCGCCGTCGCGGTGCGGGTGAGCAGGCCGTCGCGCTCCAGCGAGCGCAGGGTCTGGGTGAGCATCTTCTGGCTGACCCCGGCCAGCTGCCGGGACAGCTCGGAGAACCGCAGCGGCCCATCGCCGAGTCCGCAGAGGACCAGCGTCACCCACTTGTCGGAGATCCGGTCGAGCAGCTGCCTGCTCGGGCACACCGCCAGGAAGGCGTCGTACTCCACCCTGGCCCGTGCCCGCCGCTCCGCCGCCGTCGTCGTCGCCATCCCCACCTGCTTCCCCCCCGGGTGCCCTACGCACTTCCAGGTGCCTGCTTCCCATCGGAGAGCTGCCCGACCATGCGTGAAGCAGGGCGCCGGCCGGCGCCACCCCCGCACGACGAGAGGCAGCCCGATGAGCACGCTCTCCACCGCACTCCCCGGCGGCACCTGGGAACTGGGCGACGACCTGACCGTCACCCGGTTCGGCTACGGCGCGATGCAGCTCGCCGGCCCGTGGGTGATGGGCCCACCCGCCGACCGCGACGGCGCGCTGGCCGTGCTGCGCGCGGTCGTCGAGCTCGGCATCACCCACATCGACACCGCCGACGCCTACGGGCCGCACGTCACCAACGAGCTGATCCGCGAGGCGCTGCACCCCTACCCCGGGCAGCTGCGGATCGCGACCAAGGTCGGCGCCACCCGCGACGCGCAGGGCGGCTGGCCGCCCGCCCGCGATCCGCAGGCGCTGCGCGAGGCCGTCACCGCGAACCTGCGTGGTCTCGGCGTCGACACCCTCGACCTGGTGAACCTCCGGCTCGGCGACGCCGATGGTCCCCGGCCCGGCTCGCTCGCCGAGGCGTTCGGCACGCTCGCCGAGCTGCAGCGCGACGGCCTGATCCGCCGGCTCGGCGTCAGCAACGCCACCCCCGAGCAGGTCGCCGAGGCGCGGACCATCGCACCGGTGGCCTGCGTGCAGAACCTCTACAACCTGGCCCACCGCACCGACGACGACCTGATCGACGAGCTCGCCGCCGCCGGCATCGCCTACGTGCCGTTCTTCCCGCTGGGCGGGTTCACCCCGCTGCAGTCCTCGCTGCTCGCCGGCGTGGCGGCCCGCCGCGGCGTCGGCCCGATGGCGGTCGCGCTGGCCTGGCTGCTGCAGCGCTCGCCGAACATCCTGCTGATCCCCGGCACGTCGTCGGTGGCGCACCTGCGGGAGAACGCCGCCGGTGCCGCGACCGTGCTGACCGGGCAGGACCTGGCCGAGCTGGACCGGATCGGCACCGGGCCGTGACCGCCCGGCCCGGCCCGGCTCAGGCGGGTGCGCCGTCCCGGAGCCGGCGCTTGAGGATCTTTCCCTGCGGATCGACCGGCAGCTCCTCGACCAGGTGCACCGCCTTGGGCACCTTGAAGACGGCCAGCCGCTCCCGGCAGTGCGCGATCAGCTCGTCGGGCTCCAGCTCCCGGCCGGGCTGCACGACGACGAACGCGGTCACCGCCTCCGACCAGTACGGGTCCGGCATCCCGACGACCGCCGCTCTGGCGACCGCCGGGTGCTCGTGGACCACCCGCTCGACCTCCTGGCTGGACACGTTCATCCCACCCGACTTGATCATGTCCTTGAGCCGGTCGTGGAAGAACAGGTTCCCCTCGGCGTCGATCCGGACCATGTCCCCGGTGCGCACCCAGCCGTCCCGGAACACCTCGGCGGTGCGTTCCGGATCGTCGAGGTAGCCGAGCATCGCCGAGGGGGTCCGGCAGATCAGCTCGCCGACCTCGGCGTCCCGGTCCTCGGCGTCGACCACCCGGATCTCCAGGTGGGTGACCGGCTTCCCGATCCAGGTCGGGTCGCCGCCGGGCACGTCGTCGAGCGTGCGGAAGAAGCCGACCGTGCCCAGCTGGGAGAGCTCGGACTGGCCCCAGTAGGTGCCCCACAGCACCTCCGGCGCCGCGGCGGACCAGGCCTCGATGACGTGCGGCGGGATCTGCCCGCCGTAGGTCATGCAGCGGCGGACCTGCCCGACCGACTCCGGGCCGAACCCGTCCTGCCCGGCCAGCGCGATGTAGAAGGTCGGCGTCTGGGCGATCACGGTGACCCGTTCCCGGCCGATGATGCCGACCGCGGTCGCCGGGTCCGCCGTGGCGGGCAGCACCAGGGTGGCGCCCATCAGGGTGAGGCTGGTCATCGAGCCGAGACCGGCGATCGTGTGGAAGGGCATCACGAACAGCCAGGTGTCGTCGGGCCCGGTCGCCAGCCCCCAGCCCCACGCCGGGGCGGTGGACGCGAGGTAGTTGCGGTGCGGGATGAGCACGCCCTTCGGCGCGGCCTCGGTGCCGGAGGTGTAGACGACCAGCGCGACGTCGTTCTCGTCGAGATCGGCCACCGGCTCGTCGGTGGGCCGGGCGGCGAGCAGCGGGTCGAGCTCCGGCCCGTAGCCGAGCTGCCCGGCGCCGTCGGGGAGCACGGCGGCGACCGGCCCGGCGAACGCCTCGTCGGTGAGCACCAGCCGGGCCCGGCTGTGCCGCAGCTGATGGCCGATCTCGGCCTCCCGGTACAGCGGGTTGACGCCGGTGAACGCCGCGCCGATCTTCAGCGCGCCGTAGTAGGCCGCGACGACCTCCACGCTGTTGCGCGCCATCGACGCGATCCGGTCGCCGTGCCCGATGCCGCGCGAGGTGAACAGGTGCGCGTACCGGTTGGCGCGCTCGTCGAGCTGCGCGTAGGTCGTCTCGGTGCGGGTGCCGTCGACCGCGTAGGCGACGAACGCGACCTTGTCCGGCCGGGTCCTGGCGTGCCGGCGCAGCTGGTCGCCGATGGTCGCGCGACCCAGCAGGGTGCGGTGGTGCGGGGCGAGATCGGCCACGGGGGAGTCCTTCGGGCTGGTGCGGTCGGGCGGGCGGTCAGACGGCCGAGGCCGCGAAGAGCGGCCTGCCGTAGGTCTCGGCCGAGACGGTGTCCTCCACCGCGGACCGGGTCAGCCTGCTCGGGAAGCCCTTGGCCGGGTAGCCGATCGCGACGTGCGCGGCGGTGAGCACCCCGTCCGGGACCTCCAGCAGCTCGCGCACCTTCTCCTCGTGGTGGCAGAGCAGCGTGGTGACGGCCGAGCCGACACCCTGGTCGCGCAGCGCCAGGCAGAGGTTCTGCACCGTCGGGTAGATCGAGGCGCCGCCGACCACGGAGAGCCGGTCGAGCTCCAGGTCGGTCGGGTGCAGGCCGTCGATCTCGGCACAGACGACGACGATCGCCGGCACCCTCGCCAGGTTCTCCGCGAAGTGGTCGGCGTCCCGCACGGTCTTCGGTAGCGCGCCGACGTTGACCGTGCCGTCCCCGATGGCACCGAGATAGGCCTTCCACATCGGCAGGTACAGGTCCGCGAGCGCCTGCTTGCGCGCGGCGTCGCGCACCACCACCCAGCGCACCGGCTGGCGGTTGCCGCCCTGCGGGCCGAACCGCGCGACCTCGAACGCCCGGTGCAGCACCTCGTCCGGAACCGGCTGGTCGGTGAAGTACCGGCAGGTACCCACGGTCCGCATGGCCTCGGTCAGCTCCATCGCCAACTCCTACCTATCCACAGTTAGGTTTCTGGCGGCGATACTGCTGCGACTCCCCCGGGGGTGTCAAGAGCCCAGATGACGGCAGGACCGGACACTGGACGCCGGAGGCGGGGCGACCTAACCTATCCACTGTTAGATTGAAGTTGACCGTAGGGGAGCGCATGTCCGCGACCACCGGCGCCGAGCTCGCCCGCGCGCTCGAGCACGCCAACCTGCCCTCGCTGCTTCCGGTGCTCGTGCAGCTCACCGGGGACCGCCGGTGGCTGGCCGAGCCCTACCGGCCCACCCGCAGCCGGGGGATGGACGACAACGACTCCGGCGGCTTCGCACCCGAGGTGGCCGCCGAGATCCGGCAGGCGGTGCTCGACGCCGTCCTCGCGCACGAGCAGGGCGCCCCGGTCGCGATCCCGGCCCCCACCGGCGAGCTGATGCGGGAGCTGCTGAGCCTGGCCAACGGGGAGCCGGCGACGCCCGACTACGCCGAGATGCTCGCCGAGGACCTCGGCTTCACCCGGCCCCCGGCCGTCCCGATCGGGCCGACCGGCATCACCGCGGTGATCATCGGGGCCGGCGTGTCCGGCATGCTGGCCGCGATCCGGCTGCGCGAGGCGGGCGTCGAGCACGTCGTGCTGGAGAAGAACACCGAGGTCGGCGGCGGCTGGTGGGAGAACACCTATCCCGGAGCGGGCGTCGACACGCCCAGCCACCTCTACTCCTACTCCTTCGCACCGCGGGACTGGGGCACCCACTTCGGCAAGCGCGACGAGGTCGAGGAGTACCTGCGCGGGATCGCCGACGCCTACGACCTGCGCCGGGTGATCCGGTTCGGCACCGAGGTCGTCGCCGCCGACTACGACGAACAGGACGCGACCTGGACGGTCCGCACCGCCGACGGCGACACCGTCACCGCGTCCGTGCTGATCAGTGCGACCGGGGCGCTGAACCGGCCCCGGGTGCCGGAGATCCCCGGCCTGGACACCTTCACCGGGCCGATCTTCCACACCGCCCGGTGGCCGTCCGGCCTGGACCTGACCGGCCGCCGGGTCGCCGTCGTCGGGGCCGGTGCCAGCGCCATGCAGGTCGTCCCGGCGATCGCGGACACGGCCGGAGCGCTGACCGTGTACCAGCGCTCGCCGCAGTGGATCGCGCCCAGCGACGTCTACTTCGAGCGCATCGACGAGGCCGTGCACCTGCTGATGAACCGGGTCCCGTACTACCGGGGCTGGTACCGGGCCCGGCTGGCGTGGAACTTCAACGACCGGGTCCACCCGAGCCTGCAGGTCGACCCGGACTGGGTGCACCCGGACCGCTCGGTCAACGCCGTCAACGACGCGCACCGCCGCGTCTTCACCCGCTACCTGGAGTCCGAGCTGGCCGGCCGGCCGGACCTGGTGGCGAAGTCGCTGCCCGGCTACCCGCCGTTCGGCAAGCGGATGCTGCTGGACAACGGCTGGTACCGCACGCTGCGCCGGGACGACGTGGAGCTGGTCGCCGAGGGGGTCGCCGAGATCACCCCGACCGGCCTGGTCGGCGACGGCGGCACGGTGACCGGGGCCGACGTGATCGTCCTGGCCACCGGCTTCCACACGCACCGCTTCCTGTGGCCGATCGAGATCCGGGGCCGGGCCGGGGTGCGGCTGGCCGACGTCTGGGGACCGCAGGATGCGCACGCGCACCTCGGGATCACCGTGCCCGGCTTCCCCAACCTGTTCCTCACCTGCGGCCCGGGCACCGCACTCGGCCACGGCGGCAGCTTCATCACCGTCGCCGAGTGCCAGGTCCGCTACATCGTCGACCTGCTGCGCCGGATGGTCCGCGACGACCTGCGGGCCGTCGAGGTGCGGGCCGAGGTGGAGCGCGAGTACACCCGCCGGCACGACGAGGCGCACGCCCGCATGCTGTGGACCCATCCCGGGATGACCAACTGGTACCGCAACGCCGACGGCCGGATCGTCTCGACGATGCCCTGGCAGGTCGTCGACTACTGGCGGATGACGCACGAGGCCGATCTCGCGGACTTCCACGTCGAGCGCACCGCGCCGGCCGTCGCCCGATGACCGGCCTTCCGGCGCCGTCGCCGCGGCCGCCCGCCACACTGGGACCCGTGCAGGAACCGGCCGGCCGCAGGAAGCCCACCGCCCAGCGGCGGACCGAGATCGTCAGCGCCGCGGCCCGGATCTTCGCCGACCAGGGCTACGCCGCCGTCGGGATGCGCGACATCGCCACCACCATCGGGATCCGCAGCGCCAGCCTGTACCACCACTTCTCCTCCAAGGAGGAGATCCTCTACGCGATCTGCCTGACGGTGACCCGGGAACCGGTCGAGCAGAACCTGCCGCTGCTCGACGCCGCCGGGACCCCCACCGAGCGGCTGACCGCGCTCGTCCGGGCGCACGTCCGGCACCTGCTGCACCGGCACGTCGAGTACCTGGTCGGGCTGCACGAGCGGCCGGCGCTCACCGCCGAGCACCGCGCGGACATCGACGGCTACCTGCACTACTACCACCGCCGGGTGCGCGACGTGCTCGCCGCCGGGATGCGCAGCGGCGAGTTCCGGGAGCTCAACCCCACCCTGGCCGCGCTGGGCATCCTCGACATGCTCAACGGCGTCAGCGGCTGGATCAGGGGCAGCGCCGACGAGGACACCGACGACGTCGTCGCCACCTACACCACCCTGCTGTTCGCCGGACTGCATCCCTGACCCGCGGTTACGCCCTGGGCGAAGCTGCCGTCGGCAGAACCCCGACCATCGGGCGACCGCGCCCGGCACGGTGGGCCCATGACCGACACCCCACTGTTCGACGAGCGGGCCCGCCGTGACCTGTTCGACCAGCGCGTCCTCGTGCTCGACGGCCCGCTGGACGACGACAACGGCACCCTGCTCGCCACCCAGCTGATCACGCTCGCCGCGACCGGCCCGGACAGCGACGTCGCGCTGTGGATCCACTCGCCGGGCGGTTCGGTCCCGGCGATGCTGGCGCTGCGCGACGTCATCCGGCTGGTCCCGTGCGACGTGTCCACGCTGGTCCTCGGGATCGCCTACAGCGCCGGGCAGTTCCTGCTGTCCTCGGGCACCCCCGGCAAGCGGCGCGCGCTGCCGCACTCCCGGGTCCTGATGCACCAGGGCTCGGCCGGGATCGGCGGCACCGCGGTGGACATCGAGCTGCAGGCCGACGACCTGCGGCACACCCGGGACACCGTGCTCGGGCTGATCGCCCGGGACACCGGCCAGCCGATCGAGCGGATCTTCACCGACTCGCTGCACGACCGCTGGTACTCCGCCACCGAGGCGCTCGAGTACGGCTTCGTCGACGCCGTGGTCTCCCGGTTCGACGAGATCGCGCCGCGCCGCAGCTCGCTGCCCGCCGGCTTCGGGGCCGTCCGGTGAGCAGCTACACCATCCCGAACGTGATCGCCCAGAACCCGCGCGGCGAGCGGATCATGGACGTCTACTCGCACCTGCTCACCGAGCGGGTGGTCTACCTGGGCACCGGCATCGACTCCGGGGTGGCGAACGCGCTGATCGCCCAGCTGCTCTACCTGGAGGCCGACGACCCGGAGCGGGACATCCAGCTCTACGTCAACTGCGACAGCGGCGACCCGAGCGCGATGCTCGCGATCTACGACACGATGCGGCACATCCGCCCGGCGGTCGCCACCACCTGCGTCGGGCAGGCGGTCGCGGTCGGCGCGGTGCTGCTCGCCGCGGGCGCGGAGGGCAAGCGCGCCGCGCTGCCGCACGCGCGGGTGATCCTGCACCAGCCCGCCGCGCAGGGCCGCGGCACGATCCCGGACCTGATCCTGCAGGCCGACGAGCTCGTCCGGATCCGGGCCGACATCGAGTCGATCCTGTCGCGGCACACCGGGCAGAGCGTCGCGACGCTGCGTGCCGACACCGATCGCGACCGGATCTTCACCGCGGCCGCGGCGCGCGAGTACGGGCTGCTCGACACCGTCCTGGCGGACCGGTGAGCCCGGCCCTCACGCCGCCAGTGCGTACGCCGCCCGGCAGGTCGGCCCGCGCAGCGTCCCGGCGACCGCGCGGGTCAGCTCGGCCAGCGTCAGCTCCAGCGCCCCGGCCACCGCCGCGATCATCTCGCTGGAGGGCTCCTTGCGCCCGCGCTCGATCTCGGAGAGGTACTGCGGCGAGATCCCGGCCCGCCGCGCGGTCTCCTCCAGCGTGTCGCCGCGCCGGCGGCGCGCCGCCCGGAGCTGGTCGCCGAGCAGGTGCCGCCACAGCGGTTCGGGGGTCGGCCGGGGTTCCACGGGTCGGAGCCTAGGTGCGGCCGGGCGGAGTGTCGCGGCCGTTCCGCTCAGAGCGGACGGGCGCTCGCGGGACGGTGGGGGATCACCCGGTGAGGTCCTCCGACGGCGGCGGCGCCAGCTCCGCGTCCAGGTCGTCGGTGACCCGGGTCAGGGTGTCGACGTGGTGGGCCAGCCACACCATGAACTGGGTGTCGGCCGACCGGATGTCCATGCCCATCGCCCGGGACACCCGGTCCAGCTTGTACAGCGTGGTGTTCCGGTGCAGCCCGAGCCGCCGGGCCGCCGCGTTCAGGTTCCCGGACTCGGCGATGTAGGCGAGCACGACGTTCTCCAGGCTGCGCTGGTGCCCGTCGGCGCGGCGCAGCGGGGCGAGCACCTCCTCGGCGAACCGGCGGCCGTTCGCCGAGTCGGCCAGCTCCCGCAGCGCGACGAAGATCCGCAGGTCCTCGTAGCCGACGACCGGGGGCACGTCGACCCGGCGGCTCAGCGACAGCGCGGTGCGCGCCTCCCGGTAGCTGACCGCGGTCCCGCCCGCCCCGGCCCCCTCCGAGCCGAACGCGACCCGCACCGTCCCGCCGAGCCGGTCCTGGACCAGCCGGGCCACCGCACCGGCGAGCTCGCGGATGTCGTCGGATCCGGTGCCGGCCGGCGCGACGACCACCAGGTTCCCGCCGAGCTGGGTGGCCAGCGTGCGCGCGTCGCCGGGACGGCCGAGCCGTTCCACGGCCCGGGCGGCGGCCTGGAAGCGGCGCACCGCGCGGGCGTCGTCGGCGACCGGCGGATCGGGCTCGGCGACCAGCACCGCGTAGGTGCGGTCCGGCAGGAAGCCGTGGTGCCGGGACCGGGCCACCAGCTGCTGGCCGTCGGCGAACCGGCCGTGCACCAGGTCGACGACGAAGTCGCCGCGGGTCCGCTCCTCGGCCTCGGTCATCGAGCGGAGGCGGAGCATCTCGGCGCCGATCAGCACCGCACCCTCCTGGGCGACGATCCGGCGCTGCGCCCGGTCGTGGGCCTGCGCGCCGACCGGTTCCAGCACCGCGACCAGGCCGCACGGCTCGCCGCCGATCGTGATCGGCACGGCCAGCGGGACGACGGCGCCGTCCCCGTCACCGGCCGTCCCCAGGTCGACGGCGACGGACTCCACCGGGCCCGGCCCCCAGCCGTCGGCGAGCCGGCGCAGCACGGCGACGACCGGCTCCTGCGGGGGCTTGGGGCGGCCGCCCGCCGACTCGTGGGCGAGCACCGCGCCGTCCGGGTCGACCACGATCACCGGGGTGCCCGCCATCCGGGACATGCCGTGCGCCAGCGAACCGACCCCGGAGCCGCGGGCCAGGATCTCGCCGAGCGAGCGGTGCACCCGGTCGCTGTACTGCAGCACGTGCGTGGACTGGGCCAGCACCTTCGTCGCGACCAGATGGCTGACGGCCCGGAACCCGGCGGTCGGCGGCAGCAGCGCCAGCGGCAGCCCGATCCGGTCGGCCGCCGCCCGCGCCTGCGGCAGGTACTCCTGCAGCTCGGCGGGGGGTGCGGCGTCGCCGGGATCGAGGCGCACCAGCAGCGCGACCGCGCCCGCCGCGGCGATCTGGTGCACGACGGCCTCGCCGGCGGGGCCGCGCACCCGCTCCGCGGCGGCGTGCACGACCAGACCGGCCTCGGGCTCCGGCCCGCCGTCGGCCGGGTCGTCGAGCTCGGACAGCGGGACGCACCAGCGGGCGATCCCGGACGTGCCGTCCCGGCCGGCGACGAGCGTGTTGCGCAGCAACGGCTCGGCCAGGAGATCGGCCACCGTCACGGTGTCCGGCGGGTCGACGGCGGCGGTGGGCGCGCCCCGGCCGGGCCGGTCGGGCTGCTCGGTCTGTGCCATCTGCCTATATCCGATCCGTGGGCGGCTGCACTTCGTCCAGTGCAGGCCATGCTGGCCCGCACCCACAATCACCGGTAGCCGTCATACTCCACAATCCGCCGGAGGTTCTTCGTGCACCCCGCACCAACTCTTCCCGGCTCCGGTGCCGCGTCCGCGGACCACCGGACGACCGACCCGGCCGCCCCGGACCGGGTGGTGACCCGGTTCCGGCCTGCCACCGCCGCGGACGCCCGGGACGCCGTCGACCGGGCGTCCGGCTCGGGCTGGGTCCGCGAGACCCCCGCCCGGCGGGCCGCCGTGCTCGGCGCGGTCGCCGACCGGCTCGACGCCGCCCGCGACGAGCTCGCCGCGCTGGTGACCGCCGAGGAGGGCAAGCCGGTCGCCGCCGCCCGCGGCGAGATCGGCAAGGCCGCCGAGCAGTTCCGGCTCGCCGCCCAGCTCGCGTTCCAGGTGGAGGGGACGACCTTCCCGAGCGAGACGCCGGGCACCGTCGCCTACACGCTGCGCGGCCCGCTCGGCGTCGTCCTCGCCGTCACACCGTGGAACTTCCCGGTCTCGCTGGCCGCCCGCAAGATCGCCCCGGCGCTGGCCGCCGGGAACACCGTGGTGTTCAAGCCGTCCCCGGTGACCGCCGGGGTCGGCGAGCGGCTGGCCGGGATCGTGCACGAGGCCGGGCTGCCCGCGGACGCGCTGCCGGTGCTGCACGGCCACGATCCGGACGCGATGGCCTGGCTGCTCGCCGACCCGCGGATCCGGGCGGTCAGCTTCACCGGCTCGGACGCGGTCGGCGCGCTGATTAGGGAGCAGGCGCACGGCCAGGCCCGGCTGCAGCTGGAGCTCGGCGGCCGCAACTGCGCCGTGGTGTGCGCGGACGCCGATCTCGACCGGGCCGCCGCCGACATCGCGACCGGCGCGTTCGGTCTCACCGGGCAGGCGTGCACGTCGACCGACCGGGTGCTGGTGGCCCGGCCGGTGGCCGCCGACCTGATGGCGCGGCTCGCCGAGCGGGTCCGGGCGCTGCGGGTCGGGCCGGGCGACGACCCGGCGACGACGACCGGCCCGGTCGCGACCGCCGCCCAGTTCGCCCGGCTCACCGCGCTGCACGACCGCGCCGTCGCCGACGGCGCCCGGGTGGTCGCCACCACGGGCACGGTGCCGGACCGCGATCCCGGCGGCCACTGGGTGGCGCCCACCCTGTTCACCGACGTGCCGGACGGGCACCCGCTGGTCACCGGCGAGGTGTTCGGCCCGTTCTGCACGGTGTCGCCGATCGCCGGGATCGACGAGGCGCTCACCATCCTCAACGCCTCGACGCACGGTCTGGCGACCGCCGTCCACACCACCGACCTGGCGGTCGCCCAGCGGTTCGCCGCCGAGGCGCAGTACGGCCTGGTCAAGATCAACGGACCGACCACCGGGAACGGCGTCGCACCGCCGTTCGGCGGCTGGAAGGCGTCCTCCGGCGGTGCGTTCCCGGAGGGCGGCCGGCAGGCGCTCGACTTCGTCACCGACACCAAGACCGTCTACCTCACCCCCTGAGAACCGGAGGCATCCGTGCAGACCATCCACCGCCTGACCCTCGACGACGCGCTCGTCGTGCTGCGAGCGGCCGAGGCCGAGGCCGAGCGCATCGGCGTCCGCCAGACCATCTGCGTCGCCGACGACGGCGCGCACCCGATCGCCCTGCACCGGATGACCGGCGCCCGGCTGACCGGGGTCGAGATCGCGATCGCCAAGGCGTTCACCGCGGCCGGTCACCAGCGCGCCACCCACCTGTTCAACGAGGCGCCGGACGGGCCGGCGCTGCCCGGCAACGAGGCGTTCGGCATCCAGCACATGCACACCGGCCGGTTCACCGTGTTCGTCGGCGGCTTCCCGCTGGTGCACGACGGCCAGGTGGTCGGCGCGGTCGGGATCAGCGGCGGCAACGGCGAGCAGGACAAGGCGGTCGGCGCCGCCGCGCTCGCCGCCTTCGAGCAGCACGTGGCCGGGGCCGTCCCGGCCTGACCGGTACCCCGGCGGCCCCGCACCTCGTCCGGGTGCGGGGCCGCCGTGCGTGCAGGCCGGCCCGCCGTGCCCGCCGCACCGCCCGTCAGACCCGCCCGTCCCCGTCCCGGATCCGCCCGGTGAAGCTCGCGGCCAGCGCACACACCGCCGCCGACGCGCAGACCAGCGCGACCGCGGCAGCCGGGCCGCGCCCGGCCGGGCCGTCACCGATCGCCAGAGCCACCGTCACCCCGCCGAGCGCCGCCCCGACGAAGCGCAGCGCGTTGAACACCCCGAGCCCGGAGCCGGACCCGGCCTCCTGCGCCGACCGCGCCGCCCCGGCGGCGGCGGGCGTCTGGGTCAGCGCCATCCCGGCACCGACGACCGCGCAGGCGGCGCCCAGCAGCGGCGCGCCGGCGCCGCCCGTGAGCAGCCCGGCGAGCGCGAGCTGCGCGGCCACGAGCAGGAACAGTCCGCTGCGCAGCGCCCACCGCGGGCTCCGGCGCTCGGTCAGCCGCCCCGCGACCGGCGCGAGCAGGGTCATCGCCAGCGGCAGCGTCACCACCAGCAGCCCGGCGTCCCGGACGGACATGCCGGCCCCGGACACCAGGTACAGCGGGACGGTCAGCAGGGTCGCGGTGAGCGCGAGCATCTGGGCCAGCGCCGCCACGGCGGACCGGGCGAACCGGGCGTCGGCGAGCAGCGCGAGCGGGACGAACGGCTGCCGGCCCCGCCGCTGTACCCGGCGTTCGACGACGAGGAACGCCACCAGCGACAGCAGCCCGGCGCCGGCCGCCACCCACACCACCGGGGAGCCGGGACCGACCGCACCCGCCGCGGCGGCCGCGGTCAGCACACCGACGACGGCGACGGTCAGCGTCAGCGCGCCACCGGCCTCCAGCGGCACCGGGCGCCCGGCGGCCCGCGGCAGCGTGCACCACGCACCGACCAGAGCGACCAGCGCGAACGGCACGATCACCACGAACACCGACCGCCAGCCCGCGAGATCGGTCAGCACCCCACCGACCGCCGGGCCCGCCGCCTGGCCCGCCCCGTTGGCCGCGGCCCACCAGGACACCGCGCGCCCGCGCCGCTCCGGCCCGACGGCCGAGGTGAGCAGAGCAAGGACGGTCGGCAGCACCAGCGCCCCGGACGCCCCCTGGACCATCCGGAACGCGACGAGCACGGCCAGCGACGGTGCGAGCGCCGCACCGGTCGCCCCGGCCGCGACGCCGACCATCGAGATCAGGAACACCCGGCGGCGGCCCAGCCGGTCGCCGAGCCAGCCGCCCAGCGGCAGCGCCGCGGCACAGGTCAGGTTGAACGCGACGACGACGAGCGTGCCCGCGGACAGCGGCGCGCCCAGGTCCGTGGTCATCGTCGCGAGCGGGACCGCGACCAGGGTGTTCGCGATCGTGCTCGCGAAGGTCCCGATCACCAGGAAGACGGCCGGTGCGCGGTTCCCGGCGCGGACCCGCTCCGGCGCCCCGGTCGTCACGGGCGCAGCGACAGGGTCAGCTCGACCTCGACCGGGGCGTCCCCGGGCAGCGCCGCGACGCCGACCGCGGCACGCACCGGGAGCCGGTCCGCGCCGAACCGGGCGGCCAGCACGTCCGACGCGCCGTCGGCGATCGCGGACAGCCCGGCGTGCGGCCCGGCGCAGGCGATCCACACGGTCATCCGGACCGGGCGGTCGATCCGGTCGGCGCCGCCGGCCGCGATCTCACAGGCGGTCAGCGCGTTCCCGGCGGCCAGCCCGGCGGCGGCCGTCGCGGTGCCCGGGTCCACGCCGTCCCCGATCCGGCCGGTGACGACCAGCCGCCCGTCCCGGCGCGGCGTCATCCCCGCGCTGTGCACCAGCCCGCCGGCGACCAGCGCCGGCAGGTAGCGCCCCTGCGGCGCGGGCCCCCGCCGCTCAGACACCGAGCGCCACCCCCTCCTGGCGGGAGTCCGCACCGGCGACCAGGCAGCCGTTGTCGTGGTCGACCGACACGACCTGCGCGCTCCCGCCGGCACCCCGGTCGCCGACCGGGACCACCCGGTGCCCGCGGGCCGCCAGCCCGGCCAGCACCTCCGGGCCGAGCCGGTCCTCGCAGCGCAGCTCGGCGGACGCGCCGAGATCGCCCGCGTCGCTGCCCGGGAACACCGAGAAGCGGGGTGCGTCCACCGCGTCCTGCGGGCCGGCGCCGTGATCGAGCAGGTGCGACACCAGCTGAGTGTTCCACTGCACCTGGCCGTCCCCGCCGGGGGTGTTGCCGACGTGCCGCAACCGGCCGTCGTCGTCGGTGACCAGCCACGAGTTCAGGGTGTGCAGCGGGCGGCGGCGCGGGCGGAGCTCGTTGGGGTGCCCGGGGATCAGGTAGGCGCCGCGGCCGAGCCGGTTGTTGAGCACGATGCCGGTGCCGGGCACGGTGACCCCGGCGCCGAAGGTGAACGCCAGCGAGCCGATCAGCCCGACGGCGCGGCCCTCGGCGTCGACGGCCACCATCGACGTCGTGTCGCCGTCCGGGCGGGCCCCGGCGTGGGCGGGCAGGTCACCGGCCCGGATCCGGTCCCTGGCCTGCGCGACGGCGGCCGGGTCGCCGCCGCGGTCCGGGCCGGTGCGGTCCGGTCCGGCGGTGCGGAACCGGTCGGCGAACGCGATCGTGGCCGCCCCGGCGAGCCAGTGCACCGCCTCGGCGGACAGCGGGGCCGCGGCCTCTCCGCCGTCGCGCAGTATCCCGTCGCAGACGGCGAGCTGGTCGAGCACCATCCAGCCGGGCGTCGGGAGTGGCGTCTGGTGCACCCACGAGTCCCGGTAGCGCCGTCGCAGCGCCGGCTCCGGGACGACCCGGCCGGACGCCGCCCACTCGTCCCCGGAGAACCGGGCCCCGGCCGCCACCAGGGCGGCGACCGCGCGGTCCGCGAGCCCGCCGGTGTAGAAGCCGGCCGGATCGGCGGCCACCGCGGCGATCGAGCGGGCCAGCTCCGGATGGGCGAGCCGGGTCCCCACGGCGGGCACCCTGCCGCCGGGCAGCAGCGCCGCGGCCGTGCCGGGATCGGCGGCGAGCCGCTCCCGGTGCCGTTCGATGTCGCCGCGGGTGCGGGCGGTGCAGGGCAGCCCGGCCGCGGCGGCGCGGGCCGCCGGTGCCCACAGCTCGGTCAGCGGCCGGGTCGCACCGGAGGCGTGCAGCGCGGCGAGCGCGCCGACCGCGCCGGGGACCGCCACCGACAGCGCGCCGTGCCGGGGCAGCGCCGGTCCGGGGAAGCGGTCCGGGGTGGCGCCGTCCGGTCCGAAACCGCTCCCGCAGAACGCACCGACCTGCCCGTCCGGCTCGCGGACCAGCGCGAACGTGTCCCCGCCCAGCCCGTTCTGGCCGGGCAGCGCGATCCAGGCGAGCGCTGCCATCGCGAGCGCGGCGTCCACCGCGTTGCCGCCGGAGGCGAGCACCTCGGCGCCGATCCGGCTGATCGCCGGGTGGCTGGCGGACACCATGCCGTCGGCGCCGAGTGCCGGGACGCGGTCGGACGCGGGGAACGGGCGGGCGGGCGCGAGCACGGTCATGCGGGCACGATCCACCGCCCGGATCCCGCCGACTACGTGAAACCTGCACAGTCCGGGCGGCCCGGCCAGTGCACTGTGCCGTAACGGCAACGTGCACAAACGGAAATCAACGGGCTGTGCACTGTGGGCCTGGATGAGCGATCGCCCTGCTGTGAGTGTGTCCGGTCACACCACCACACATCACCGCCGGTGACCGGCGGGAAGGAGGCCGCGGTGGCTCTCTCCGCTGCACACTGGGTCTATCTGGGCGGGGTTCTGCTGATCCTCGGCGTGATGATCGCGCGGAGGAACATCCTGGTCCCCGCCCTGCTCGCGACGGTCGGGACCGCATGGACGATGACCGGCGATCCGATCGTCGCCGTCCAGTCGATCTTCAACGCGACGCTGACGGCGGCCGCGGAACTGTTCAACATCTTCCTCATCATCGCGACGGTGACGGCGCTGCTGGGTGCGCTCCGCGCGATGCACGCCGATCAGCGCATGGTCACCCCGTTCCAGCGGGTGATGCGCGGCGGCTGGTCGTCGTGGGGGGTGCTGATCGTCGTCACCTTCGCGATCAGCCTGTTCTTCTGGCCGACGCCCGCGGTGCCGCTGATCGGGGCGATCCTGGTCCCGGCCGCGATCCGGGCCGGGCTCCCGGCGATGGGGGCGGCGATGGCGATCGCCGTCGCCGGCCAGGGCATGGCGCTGTCCAGCGACTACGTCATCGGGGTGGCGCCCGGGCTGTCCGCCGCGGCGGCGGGCACCGATCCGGACCGGGTCGCCGACGTCGCGTTCGTCCTGTCCCTGGTCACCGGGATCACCGCGCTGGTGATCATGTCCGTGCTGCTCGCCCGGCACATGCGGGCACCGTCGGACGCGAACCTCGAGGAGTGGGAGTCCGGGGTGGTCGCCGGGGCGCGGCCGTCGACCGGGCTGCTCCGGCGGCTGCGGCGGCGGCTCACCGGCGCAGCGCCGGACGCCGAGCCGCTGGTGCCCGCCGAGGCCGGGCAGCGGATCGCCGTCGGCTCGACGGTCGGCGGCCCGGCGGGCGGTGCCGACGTGCCGCCGCCTGGTGGCCCCGGCGGCGCAGTGAGCACGGACGGCCCCGGCGGCGCAGTGAGCACGGACGGCCCCGGCGGGCCGGTGCCCGGCGACGGGCCGGCCCCGCTCGACGCCCGCACCGAGCGGCTGTCCCGGTTCTTCGCGGCGGCGGTGCCGATCGCGTTCGGCCTGATGATCGTCTACCTGGTGCTGGGCGAGCTCGGGGTGGTCCCGCCGGTGCAGGGCGGATCGGGTGCGGCCCTGGTCGGCGGCCTCGCGGTCGTCCTCGTGGTGCTGGTCTGCGTCACGCTCGACGGTCCGCGCGGCGCGCTGACCTCGGTCGGCGAGCACATGACCGACGGTCTCGTCTTCGCGTTCCGGGCGATGGGCGTCGTGCTGCCGATCGCCGGGTTCTTCTTCCTGGGCAGCGCCGACTTCGCACCGTCGATCCTCGGGCTGCCCGAGGAGGCGACCGCACCCGATCTGCTGGTCGACCTGGTGGTGGCCGGGCAGGGGCTCATCCCCACCAGCCCGCTGATCGTCGGTCTCGGGGTGCTCGCCGTCGGTCTGCTCAGCGGGCTCGACGGATCCGGCTTCTCCGGTCTGCCGCTCACCGGTTCGCTGGCCGGTGCGCTGGCGCCGGCGGCCGGTGTGGACCCGGCGACGCTCGCCGCGATCGGCCAGATGGGATCGATCTGGTCCGGCGGCGGCGTGCTGATCGCCTGGTCGTCGCTGCTCGTGGTGGCCGGGGTGACCCGGGTCCCGGCGATCGAGCTGGCCCGCCGCTGCTTCCTGCCGGTGATGGCCGGGCTGGTGCTCTCCACCGTGGTCGCGGTGCTCCTGTTCTGACCCGGTGACCGGCCGGCCCCGGTGCCGCAGGGCGACCCCTGCGGCACCGGGGCCGTCGTCGTGCAGGGGGGCGACCGCGCAGGGTGCCCGCAGGGTGCACAGTGCTGCAAGGTTCCCGGCCTACTTGTGCCCTCTGACCAGGGAACCGGGCCACCGGCCCGCATACCGTCGGTGCTACCGAGGACGGACGGCGACCGTGACGGCCCGCCGCAGGACCCGCCCGGTTCCCACCCCACCCGATCATCTGGAGGGTTCGTCATGACCCTGACCGCCGACCAGGCCACGGCCGACGCCACCCCGGCCCTGCTCTCCCGGGAGGACTTCCGCGCCGCGCTGGAGGACGCCATCACCGGCCGCGAGGCGAAGAACGCCTCGTTCAGCGCCGCCTGGGCCGAGGGCAGCCTGACCCGCGAGCACTTCGCGCGCTGGGCCGAGAACCACTACCACTACGTCGGCCCGTTCGCCGACTACCTCGGCTACATCTACGGCAACACCCCGGACCACTGCGCCGACGCCAAGGACTTCACCCTCCAGAACATGTACGAGGAGGAACTGGCCGACATCCGGCACACCGACCTGCTCATCCGGTTCGGCGAGGCGTGCGGCACCAGCAAGGAGCGCATCGAGAACCCGGACAACATGAACGCGGTCACCCGCGGCCTGCAGGCGTGGTGCTACGCGGTCGCGATGCGCGAGCACTTCGTGGTCGCGACGGCCGCGCTCGTCGTCGGGCTGGAGTCCCAGGTCCCCGGCATCTACCGCAGGCAGATCGTGCCGCTGCGCGAGACCTACGGGTTCACCGAGGACGAGATCGAGTTCTTCGACCTGCACATCACCTCCGACGAGGTGCACGGCGAGCGCGGCTTCCAGATCGTGCTCGACCACGCCGACACCCCGCAGCTGCAGCAGCGCTGCCTGCGGTTCGTCCGGTGGGGCGCGGAGATGCGCTTCTCCTACACCCGGGCCCTCTACGACACCTACGTCGCGCCGGGCCGCTGACCTCTCCGCCGCGGCGGGTGCCCCGCGCACCCGCCGCGGCCCGATCCCGGGAGCAGCCCGTGAGCGACACCGAGACCGCGCACTGGATCGCCACCGTCCCGGTCGCCGACCTGGCCCGCCGGCGCCGGACCCGCGTCGAGGTCGGGGACCGGGCGGTCGCCCTGTTCCTGGTCGGGGACCGGGTGTTCGCCCTCGACGACGTGTGCGTCCACAAGGGCCGCTCGCTGGCCCGGGGTGCGCTCTGGCAGGGCCGGGTCGTCTGTCCGGCGCACCAGTGGGCGTTCGACCCGGAGACCGGCCGCGCCGAGGGCCGCGACGAGTGCCAGCCGGTGCACGACGTCCGGGTGGTCGACGGCGTCGTCGAAGTCAGCGCGCACCCGCGCAGCCAGGAGGAATCATGAACGACCTGCCCCGCAGCCTCGTCACCGTCGGTGCCGGCCAGGCCGCGGTCACCGCCGTGCGGACGCTGCGCCGGCGCGGCTTCGACGGCCCGGTGACCATGCTGTCCGACGAGCCGCACGCCCCCTACCAGCGCCCGCCGCTGTCCAAGGAGTTCCTGCGCTCCGACACCCCGCCCGAGGATCTCGTGCTGCTCGACCCCGCCTGGGCCGAAGCGAACGGCGTGGACCTGCGGCTCGGCGCCCGGGCCGCGGCGGTCCGGCCGGGCGGCGTCACGCTGGCCGGCGGCGACACCGTCGCGGCCGACGCGGTGCTGCTCGCCACCGGCGTGCGGGCCCGGACCCTGCCCGGCGTGGCGGGGGAGCGGATCGTGCACCTGCGCACCGTCGACGACGCGACGCGGCTGCGGGACGCGCTGCCCGGCGTCGAACGGCTGGTCGTCGTCGGCGGCGGCCTGATCGGCGCCGAGGTCGCCTCGACGGCCCGGGAGCGCGGCATCGCGGTGACCGTGCTGGAGGCCGGCGTGCTGCCGATGCTCGGCCAGGTCGGCCTCGAGATGGCCGGGTTCTGCGCCGACCTGGCCCGCGCGCACGGCGTCGACCTGCGCTGCGGCCAGGAGATCGCGTCGGTCACCCGGACCGGCGGCGGCGTGCTGGTCGGCACGGCGAGCGGGCCGGTCGAGGCCGATCTGGTCGTCGTCGCGGTCGGGTCGGTGCCGAACGACGGCCTGGCCCGCGACGCCGGCATCGCGACCGATCCGGTGCGCGGCGGGATCGTCGTCGACGGCACCGGCCGGACGTCCGCGTCCGGCGTGTTCGCCGCCGGGGACGTCGCCACCCGCGCCGCCGGCTCCGGCTTCGTCCGGGTCGAGCACGTCGATAACGCCACCACCGGCGGCACCGCCGTCGCGCGGGAGCTGCTCGGCCTGCCCGCACAGGATCCCGGCGAGCCCTGGTTCTGGTCGGACCAGTTCGAGCTGAACCTGCAGGTCGTCGGCCACCCGCCGGCCGCGGCCGACATCGTCGTGCGGGGCAGCGTCGCCGACGGCGACTTCACCGCCTTCTACCGGACCGACGGCCGCGTGCGTGCGGCCTTCGCCGTCGAGCGGGGCGGCGACGTGCCCGCGGTGCGGCAGCTGATCGCGCTCGGCGAGCCGGTCCCGGCCGCCGCACTCGCCGACGACGACACCGACCTGTTCGACCTGCTCGACGGCATCTCCGCCTGAGCACACCGCCCGAGGAGTCCATCGTGGAGTTCCACAAGATCGCCCGGTCCGGCCAGGTCCCCGAGGGGGTGGTCCGCCGCTTCTTCGCCGGCGACGTCGAGGTGGCCGTGTCCCGTTCGGACGGCGAGGTGCACGCCACCTCGAACTACTGCAGCCACCTGGACTGCCTGCTCTCCAGCGGCAAGGTGACCGACGAGGGCCTGCTGTGCTCCTGCCACGGCAGCGTCTTCGACTACCGCTCGGGTGAGCCGCTGTGCCCGCCGGCCACCCGGCCGATCACCGTGTTCCCGGTCCGGGAGGAGAACGGGCACGTCTACGTCGGCGTCGACGACGAGCTGGCCGGCGCGGCGATGCGGCGCCGGGCGGCCGGGGCGCGCCGGCTGGGGGACCGGGCCGGTTCCTGACCGGCCCGCCGAGCCGCCCGGCGCCCGCGCCGGGTCAGCCCACGTGCTCGATCAGCCGCTGCCGGGCCAGGCGCTCCACCATCTCGGGCAGCGCGGGCGCGGGGACGGAGTCGAGATCGTCGCGGGAGCCCCGCACGACGCTCTCGACGAGCGGGGCGGGCAGCCGGTGGCCGGCGAACTCGGCGGTGAGCCGGTGGACGGCGTCGCGGACGGAGGGGTCGTCGGGTCGGAGCAGTGAGGCGTGCACGGTCGTGGTCGATTCGTCGGAGGTCGGTGCCCGGTCGCGCCGTCCGGTCGTGCGGACGGCGCCGGGCGGGTCGCGGGGCGGCGCCCGGCGCGACCGGCATCAGGGCCGGATGGATGACGGCCCGTGCGATCACCGACCACGGTAGGTGCTGTGGCGACTCCCGTCGACCGGATAATCCGGGCCGCACAACGATCCGGCGCCGCCGGGCCCCGGAACCGCTGTTCGTTGCGTGTCGCCCGCCCGTTCGCGTCCGGATCTTGCACCGCCCGCGGCCCGGGCGCTGCACTGGTTCCGGCGGTCCCGACCCCGGACCGCCGCTGCCGCCGCCCCGTGGAGATCCCATGAGCCTGCCCGCCGTCCTTCCGACACCCCGGCCCGCCGACGCCGACGAGTTCGAGCAGCTGACCACCGTCCGCGACCCGGACTCCAGGATCCGCTCGGTGGTCGCGATCCACAACACCACGATGGGGCCGTCGCTGGGCGGGGTGCGGATGCGCGCCTACCCGAGCTTCGACGACGCCGTCCGGGACGCGATGGCGCTCGCCCGCGCCATGACCTACAAGTCCGCACTGGCCGGGCTCCGGCTCGGCGGCGGCAAGAGCGTGATCGACGCCACGGCCACGCCGGCCGCCAAGGCAGCGTTCCTGCCGGTGCACGCCCGGCACGTCGCCGCGCTGGGCGGGCGCTACATCCCGGGCGCCGACATGGGCACCGACGCCGCCGACATGGAGGTGCTGGCCCGGGACGTGCCGGTGGTGTCGTCGCGGCGGGATCCGTCGCCGTTCACCGCCCGCGGCGTCCTCCGCGCGGTCGAGGCCACCCTCGGACGGCAGGGGCACCGGCTCGCCGGCCGCCGGATCGCCGTGCAGGGCCTGGGCAAGGTCGGGTCCGCGCTGGTCGGGCTGCTGCGCGCGGCCGGTGCCGAGGTGCTGGTCGCCGACACCGACGACGCCAGGGTGCGCGCCGCGCGCGGCGCGGGCGCCGTCGCGATGCCGGTCGGCGAGATCCTCACCGCCGACGCCGACGTGCTCTGCCCGTGCGCGGCGGGCGGCGTGCTCACCCCGGCGGTGCTCGACGCGCTGCGCGCCCGCGCGGTCGTGCCGGGCGCGAACAACCCGCTCGCCGGTGACAGCGGCGCGGCGGTGCTCGCCGCGCGGGGGGTGGACTACGTCCCGGACTTCGTCGCCAACGCGGGCGGCGTGATCGTCTGCGAGGCCGAGGTGCTGGGCAGCGACGACGGTATCGAGGAGAAGATCGACGCCATCGGCACCACCGCGGTCCGGATCCTGGACGAGGCCGCCGGGCGGGGCACCGACACCGTCACCGTCGCCCACGAGCTGGCCCGGGCCCGGCTGGCCGCCCGGGCGTGATCACCAGTCGTGGAGCGCTCCGGCCGCCCGGCGGGCGCGGCGCTCCACGACCGTCGATCACCGGTCCAGGTGCACCTCGCCGTCCGGTTCCACCCCGCCCACCCCGGGCAGCCCGGCCAGGTCCGGCGGGTGCTCGTCGTCGCAGGTCCCGACGACCACGCCGACCGCGTGCAGCACCTTCTCCACCTGCAGTCCCGCCGCCGCGCAGGCGGCGGCCACGTCGTCCGGCTCGTGCCCGGGGGCGACCGAGACCAGCACCCGGGCCATCTCAGCCACCCACCGCGCGGACGAGTCCCGCGCCGACGTCGCCCGAGGGCAGCGGGAGCCGCTGTGCGGCCTGGGTGAGCCCGGTCCACAGGTCCCGGCCGCGGGCCCCGGTGCGCTGGGACAGCAGCGCGGCGATCCCGGACACGTGCGGGGTGGCCATCGACGTCCCGGAGATCGTGTCGTTGCGCTGCGGCATCGGCCAGGACGAGTAGACGTCCACCCCCGGGCCCGCGATGTCGACCTGCCCGCCGTCGACCGCCGAGCTCGCCGCGGAGAAGTCGGCGATCGCGAGCGCGGCGTCCACCGCGCCGACCGCCATGATCGACGGGCTGTTCGCCGGGACGCCGACGAAGCCGACGTTCCCGGCCGAGCGCTCGGCGTTGTTCCCGGCCGCGGCGATGATCAGCACCCCGGCGTCGAGCGCCCGCCGGCCCGCGTTCTCGTAGGCGGCGGACACCTCGTCGAGGTCCGCGCCGAGCGACAGCGAGACGATCTGCGCGCCGCTGGTGATCGCCCACTCGATGCCCTCGAGGATCCCGGCGTCGGTGCCGGACCCGTCGTCGCCGAGCACCTTCCCGACCAGGATCCGGGCCTCGTGCGCGACGCCGTAGCGGCGGCCCGAGCCCGGGGCGAGCGGGCCGCAGGCGGTGCCGACGCAGTGCGTGCCGTGCCCCTGGGCGTCCTGCACCTGCTGCCCGTCGACGAACGAGCGGGACTCGATGTCGCGGCCGGCGAAGTCCGGATGGCCGAGATCGAGACCGGTGTCCAGCACGGCCACGCCGATCCCGGCGCCGGTTTCGGTCGCCGCGTCGACGCCGGTGGCCTGCAGCCCCCAGGTCAGCTGGTCGGTGTCGGCGAACTGCGCCGGCGCGGGCGCCCCGGCGGTCTCGCCGGCGGCCGCCCGGTCGCGCAGGAAGGTGGCGGCGTCGGCGAAGCCCCGCAGGTACTCGGCGGACACGCCGGGTCCGGTGCCCAGCGCGCGCTGGACCCGCTCCGGTTCGACGGCGACCAGCCGCGGGTCCGCGCGGGCGGTCCGCAGCCGCTCCGGGTCGAGCTCGGCGACCGCGACCCCGAGCCGGGCCAGCAGGACCGGATGGGCGCCGGCCGGGGCGTCCCGGCTGCTGGTGACGTCGGCCAGCCCGGTCAGCTCCTGCACACAGGTCCGGGCCGCCGCGTCGTCGTCACCCAGCAGGTCGTCCCCGAGCACCAGCAGGTAGCGGCCGGTGAGCGTGCCCCCTGGCCGGGCCGGACCGGTCGGGCGGGGTTCGGTCATGTCGCCTCCGATGATCGACGTGCGGTCACTCATCGTGCCGCAACGGTCCACTGCGGGCATCCGCGACGGGACCGTCGGTCCCCCGCCGTGGGGCCGGACGGCCCGGGCGCGGACCGGCCGCGCGGTGCCATCCTGGACACCGGGCGGACCGGACCCGACCGGCCGCCGGGGGAGGAGCGCGAGCATGGCAGCACAGCAGACCGGGCCGGTCGTGGTCGGTGTCGACGGGTCGGAGTCCGCGCTCGACGCGGTCCGCTGGGCGGCCGCCGAGGCCGCGTCCCGGAACGTCCCGCTGCGCCTGGTCGCGGTGTTCACCCCGCTGCCGGCCGCACCGCGGCACGACATGGGCCTGACCGCCGCCTACATGGACCAGGTGGTGACGTCGCTGCGGGGAACCCTGGAGGTGGCCGCCGAGGTGGCCGCCGGTGCGGCGCCGGGCGTCGAGATCGGCACCGAGCTGCGCACCGGCTATCCCGGGCAGGTGCTCACCGACGAGTCCCGCTCGGCGGTGCTCACCGTGGTGGGCAGCCGCGGGCTGGGCGGGTTCACCGGGCTGCTGGTCGGCTCGGTCGCGGTGACGCTGGCCGCGCACGGCGAGTCGCCGGTGCTGGTGGTGCGCGGCGACCGGGCGCCGGACTCCGGCCTGCCGGTGCTGCTCGGCGTCGACGGGTCGCCGGCCGGCGAGGCCGCCGTCGGGATCGCGTTCGAGGAGGCGTCCCGGCGCGCGGTCCGGCTGCGCGCGCTGCACGCCTGGTCCGACGTCGTCGTCGATCCGGCGGTCGCCGTCCTGGTCGACCACCAGGCATGGGAGACCGAGGAGCGGGCGCTGCTCGCCGAGCGGCTGGCCGGATGGTCCGGCAAGTACCCGGACGTCGAGGTGGACCGCGTCGTCGTCCAGGACCGGCCCGCGCACGCGCTGGTCCAGGGCTCGGCGGACGCCGGCCTGGTCGTCGTCGGGTCGCGCGGGCGGGGCGGGCTCGCCGGGCTGGTGCTCGGCTCGGTCGGGCAGGCCGTGCTGCGGCACGCGCAGTGCCCGGTGCTGGTCGTCCGCGGCTGAACCCGGCTAGCCGTCGAGCTCCGCGAGCAGGGCGTCGGCCACCGCGTAGAGCTTCGTGTTGGTCTCGTGCGAGATCGTCCGGAGCAGGCCGAACGCCTCGTCCGCGGTGCACCGGCGCTGCGCCATCAGCATGCCCTTGGCCTGCTCGATGCTGGTGTGCCGGTCGAACCGGGCGCGCAGCACGGCGTTCTCGGCGTCCAGCGCGCGGGCCAGCGCCACGGCGCCGCTGCCGTCCCCGGCACCGCCGGTCAGCAGGCCCGTCACGTTCTCGACGTGGTGCAGTATCCCGATCACCTGCCCGTCCGGGCAGCGCAGCGGCGAGTTCACCGGCAGCCACACCCGTTCGACGAAGCCGGTCGTCCCGGACGGGCCGGGCACGTCGTAGCGCTGCACCGGCATCGGATCGCGACGGCCGTGGCGCAGCACGCGTTCCAGCGAGGCCGTCAGGTTCGCGACGCCGTCGGCCCCCGGCAGGTCCGGGTTGTCCGGGAACGCCTCGAACATGAGCTGCTCGGTGAGCTCGCCGGGCGCGCGCAACGTCGCGTCGCAGTACGCGGGGTTCGCGGCGACGATGCACAGGTCGCGATCGAGGATCAGGTACGCCGAGCGGGTCGCTCGGAACGCGGGGTCGTCGCGGCATCCGTGCAGGACCCGGCGCCCCGAGACTCCGGTCGACATCTCTGACCTCCGCCGGCCGGGACGGCGCAGGTCGGGGGTACCGCCCGGCGCGGCCCGCGGCACCTCGTACGTGCGCGAAACCGTCCTCCGACGGAGGACGCCGGGCCGGCTGCTCGACCCATCGACCATGTCCGCCAACCGATCGGGCGGCGGGCACCGGGAAAGATTAGGACACCCGCTCCGTCCGTGGCACGGCGGGACGCCCGTTGGCCCGGAGGCGTACCCACGTTGCTCCGTACGGAACGCCCGGAACATCCGGTCCCGCCGCGGCGGCGGTAATCTCGCGGTGACCGACCTCACCGGACACCACGTCGCCAGGAGCACCGATGCTCGGACTGATGCAGGACCGCCCGCTCACGCTGCCGCACATCTTCCATCGCGCGGAGCAGTACTTCGGGCACAAGGAACTGATCACCGCGACCCCCGCGGGTACGACGGAGACGACCACGATCGCCGACTGGGCCGTCCGGGTCCGGCGGATGGCGACCGTGCTCGACACGCTCGGGATCTCGCCGGACGGCCGGGTCGGCACGTTCTGCTGGAACAGCGCCCGGCACCTGGAGCTCTACCTGGCGGTGCCGTGCACCGGCCGGGTGCTGCACACGCTGAACCTGCGCCTGTTCCCCGACCAGCTGGTGTACGTGGCGAACCACGCCGGCGACGAGGTCGTGTTCGTCGAGCGGTCGCTGCTGGGGGTGTTCTGGCCGCACGTCGACCGGCTGGAGACGGTCCGGCACATCGTCGTCATCGACGACGGCGCGGGTCCCGAGATCCCGGACGACCCCCGGGTGTCGGACTACGAGCAGCTGCTGGCCGCCGCGTCCCCGGTGACCGGCCGGTTCACCGTCGACGACGAGAACACCGCCGCCGCCATGTGCTACACCTCCGGCACCACCGGCAACCCCAAGGGCGTCGTCTACTCGCACCGCTCCACGCTGCTGCACTCGCTGGCGACGCTGTTCGCCGACGGCGTCGGGCTCCGCGAGCGCGACGTGGTGCTGCCCGTCGTCCCGATGTTCCACGCCAACGCCTGGGGCCTGCCCTACGGCTGCCTGCTGGCCGGGTCGTCGCTGGTGCTGCCCGGGCCCGGGATGACCCCCGACGCGATCCTCACCCTGGTCGCCGAGCACGGGGTGACCCTCGCGGCCGGCGTCCCGACGATCTGGATGGGCCTGCTGCCCAAGCTCGGCGAGTACGACGTGTCGTCGCTGCGCGCCATCCTGTGCGGCGGCTCGGCGGTGCCGAGGTCGCTGTCCGAGGGATTCCGCGAGGCGACCGGGCTGCCGCTGCTGCAGGGCTGGGGGATGACCGAGACCTCGCCGCTGGCGGCGCTCGGGGTGCTGCGCGCCGCGCACGACGAGCTGTCCGAGGACGAGCGGGCCGACGTCCGCGCACTGCAGGGCCCGGCCGTCCCGCTGGTGGAGCTGCGGATCGCCGACCCGGACACCGGCGAGGAGCAGCCGTGGGACGGCACGTCCACCGGTGAGGTGCAGGCCGCCGGGCCGTGGATCGCCCGGGAGTACTACCGCGGCGAGGGCGACGGCGGCCAGTTCACCGACGACGGCTGGCTGCGCACCGGGGACGTCGCGGTGGTCGACCGGCTCGGTTACGTCAAGCTCGTCGACCGCACGAAGGACCTGGTCAAGTCCGGCGGCGAGTGGATCAGCTCGGTGGAGCTGGAGAACGAGATCATGGCGCACCCGAAGGTCGCCGAGGCGGCGGTCATCGCCGTCCCGCACGAGAAGTGGGTGGAACGCCCGCTGGCCTGCGTCGTGGTGAAGGACGGCGAGCAGCTCACCGCCGACGAGCTGATCGACTTCCTGGCCCCGCGGGTCGCCAAGTGGTGGCTGCCGGACGCCGTCGAGTTCATCGACGAGGTGCCCAAGACCAGCGTCGGCAAGTTCTCCAAGAAGACGCTGCGGGACAAGTTCGGCGGGTACATCCTGCCGTCCTGACCGGGGTCAGCTCCGCAGCAGCCTGCGGAGCAGCGGGGTCCGGCCGGTGGCCGGCCCCGCCTCCGCGGGCTCCCCTTCCCCTGCCCCTGCCGGTCCGGAGTCCGCCCGCTCGCCCTCCTGCGCATCGGCCGCGCCCGCTGCCGGATCTCCCGGCTCGGCGCCCGCCGCTGCGGGCACCGGCCCGGACCCCGGCCGGTCCGCCGCCGTGCCGCCGGGCTCGCCCTGCCCGGGTGCGCGCTGTCCGGGGATCGCGGCCGCGCGGGTGCCCTGCTCCGGGATCGTGCCGGCCGGCAGCGGCGCCCCCTCCAGCACGTCCAGGCAGTGCGTGTCGCCGCAGGCGTCGCCGACGGCGACCGTGCCGGCGACCGCGGCCACCGCGGTGAGCGGGGCGTCCAGCGGGGCCCGGCCGAGCAGCTCGGCACCGGCCAGGTCCCACAGCAGGACGCTGCCGCCGGAGCCCGCGGTGACGGCCCGGTGCCCGGCCAGGCCGGCCACCGCCCGCAGCAGCACCGGATCGGCCCGGAGCGTCGTCACGGCGGCCGCCCCGACCGTCCAGACGTGCACCCGGCCGTCGGCGTCGGCGGCGACCGCGTGGCAGCCGTCGTCGTCGAGCGCGACGCCGGCCAGCTGCGAGCCGGGCAGCGGCGCCTCCAGCAGCTCGCCGGACGCGGTGCGCCACACGACGAGGGCGGTGTCCGAACCGAGCAGCACGGTGCTGCCGCCCGGGGTGAGCGCGGCCCGGCGGACCGGTCCGGGCAGCCGGACCGAGCGGAACTCCCGGCCGGTGCGGGCGTCCGCGACGGCGACCCGGTCGGCGTCCTGGCCGCTGCCGCCGACGACGACGAGCGTGCCCCGCCCGGTCAGCACGGCGCCGTTCACCCCGACCGATCCGGCACGGACGCCGGTGGTCGCGTGCCGCTCGTCGATCCGGTGTGCGTTGCCGCCGGCGACGGTGAACAGCCGGCTGCCGCCGGTGTCCGACCAGACGTGCCCGGCGGCCGTCGAGCACCGCCAGCGCTCGTCGCCGGTGTGCCGGTCGCGGGCCAGGAGCACCCCGGCGTCCCGGGCGGCGGAGACGACCAGGTCCCCGGTGACGGCGATCGCGCCGACCGCGGCCGGCAGGCCCGGCCGGTCCCCGCCACCGTCGACGCCGGTGGTGTCCCACAACAGGATCCGGCCGTGGTCGTCGCCGGTCGCGGCGATCGTGCCGTCGGGGCTCAGCGCGGCCGCCCGCACCGCGGCACCGTGGCCGGTGAGCACCACCGGCGCGCCGCCGGGACGTCCGGCGGCCCCGGCGGCCGCCTCGGTGCCGTCGTCGGCGCTGCCACGGCCACCGGCACCGTCCGGGCTGCTGTTCCCGGTGCCACCCCGGACGCCGCCGGGGTGGTCGGCGCTGCTGTCACGCGCGTTGCTGCCACCCGCGCTGCCGCCACCGGTCCGCCACAGCTCGACGGCGCCGTCCGCCCGCGCCACCAGCGCACTCCCGGTGCCCCCGGCGGCCGCCGTCGCGGCCGGGCCCCCGCCGAGCCGCTCCGGCCGCTCCGGCGCGCCCGCGTCGAGATGGAGCAGGTGCACCCCGCCGTCCTCGGTGGTGACCAGCAGCTCGGCGGGCCCGGTGCGGGCGAGCCCGGTGACCGCGGCGTCGCCGTCCAGGCCGGTGAGCAGCGAACCGGCGGACACGTCCCAGATCCGCAGCGCACCGTCCGCGCCGCCGGAGACGACGGTGCCGGGCCCGCAGGCGGCGAGCGCCCGGACCGGCCCGGTGTGTCCCTCGGTGAGGGTCACCGGGCTGCCGCCGATGACGTCCCAGATCCGGACCGAGCCGTCCGCGGCTCCACCGGCCAGCCGGGTGGCCCCGCCGGCGGTGCTCGCGAAGACGAGCACCCCGAGGTCCGCGCCGGGGGCGGTGAGCGTCCCGACCTCGGCGCCGTGCGCGGCCAGCACCCGGACGACGTCGCCCGCACCCGCGACCGCGACCAGCCCGCCGTCGTCGGACACGGCGAGCGCGCGGGCCCGGGGTGATCCCAGCGCGGGCCGGGGGCCGCAGGCCCCCGCGACCGGATCGGTCCCGGCGGCCAGACCGGTCGTCGTGTCCCAGGCCAGGACGGCCCCGGACGCGTCCACCGACAGCAGCCGGCCGCCCGGTTCGAGGACCAGCCCGGTGACGGCGTCGCCGTGGCCGTCGAGGATCCGGCGCAGCGCCGCCGACGCCGGCCGGGTCCGCCACCGGGTCGCCAGAACCAGCAGGCCACGCGTCTCGATCCGGCGGCGTGCGGCCCCGGCCAGCGCGTTCTCGCCGGTGGCGACCGCACGGGCCAGCAGCTGCTGGGGGAGTGCCGCGGGCCGTCCGGCGAGATCGGGATCGCGCAGGTGGTGCGCCTCCAGGTCCAGGACCCGGCGCAGCGCCTCGGGCGTCACACCGTCGGGCGGGGTCAGCCCCCCGAGCCCACCGGACAGCGCGTCGCCGGTGGCGATGCGCCGTTCCAGGCCGTCCCAGAACGTCTCGACGGGCATGCGGTGGTCCTCCCCGGGGTCGCGGTCGGTTCCGTGTCGGCGCCCCGCGAGGCATCGTTAACGAGGAAGGGGGTGTCACGGCGCGACCGGCGGTGACCGGTCGAGGGCATTCGGTGACCGGCGGTCCGTTGCGCCACGGACGGTGACTGTCGGGGGTCCGGGCTACCGTCCGGCTCATGGCCCGTACCTCTCGTGTCCCCGCGCTCCGTCCTCCCGCCCCGGGCGCGCTCGCCGGGGCCTGGCTCGCGATCGCCGAGATCGCGGTCACCGCACCCGTGGTGATCGCGCACCGCACGGCGCGGCTGGTCACCGGCGGATGGCCACCCGGGCCGCGGGAGCGGCGCGAGCTGACCCGCATGTGGGCCGAGAAGGTCGACGCCTTCACCCGGGCCGCGGTCGTCGCCGGGACGTCGGTCCCCGGGCCGGCCACGGCGGCCCGCGCGCTGGCGCCGATCCGCACCCGGGTGCGGGGCAACGCCCGGCGGCTCGGCCGGGCGGGTCCGGGCGTCAGGCCGCGGCGAGCTTCTCCCGCTCCGCCCGCTCGGTCGAGGCGTTGAGCACCTGGACCCGGTCGCCGACCTGCAGGTCGGCGTAGAACGCGCGGGCCTGGTCGAGGTCGAGCTTCACGCAGCCCGCCGACGCCCGGTCCCGGTCACCGCCGTGGAAGGCGATGCCGCCGTCGGCGAAGAACACCGACCACGGCATCGGTGCCGGGCCGCCGTCGGGGGACTCGAACTCGCCGCTGCGGTGGTCGGCCTCCTTGCGGTACACCCGGAACGAGTGCCCGGTCGGGGTCTCCTGACCGGCTCCGCCGGACGTGATCGGGACCGGGCCGCGGGTGATCTCGCCGTCGGTGATCAGCCATGCCCGCTGCGACTCCAGGTCGACGCAGGCCCGCGCCGAGACCGAGCAGGGTGTGCCGGCGACCTGCTTCTCGGCGTGCGTCCGCTGCGCGACGTCGCCGGTCTCGGCCTCCGTCCCGGCCGTCGCGACACCCGCGGTCACGACGACGGCGAGCACGACCGTCCCAGCCAGCGCCGCGGCTCCGGCCCGGGACCTGGCCCGGCGCACCGTCCTGTTCCGCACCCGCACCGCCTCCCTCCGTCGTGGTCCCCCGGACGGGTTCAACGCGCGACGCGGCCCTCCGTCACGGAGGAGACGGTGCGGCGGCCGGTCCGCGCCGGTTCACGGACGGGCGGTGCCGGGGCCGGTCACGGTGACCGGGTCGCCGGCGGCGATCGTCCCCGACGTCAGGATCCGGCAGACCGCACCGCCCCGGTCGTGCAGCGCACGCCGCGCGCCCGGCCCGACCGCGGTCTCCATCACCCGGCACGGTGCGGCGCGCCGGACCACCTCCAGCACGACGCCGTCCGGTCCGCCCACGACGATCCGGCTGCCCGGCTCGGTCGGGACCGCGCCCCGGTCGAGGGTGATGTTGCGCCGGGTCCGGCCGGACCCGACCGGCGCGCCGAGCGCCCCGGCGGCCGCGTCGAGCTCGGTGCGGCTCTGCACGGTGACGTGCCGGTGCCGGGTCCCGAGGTAGCGGTCGCCGACGAGGCCCTGCCCGGCGCGCGCCTCGACCCGGTCGACCGTGACCATCGGCGCACCCCGTTCGGCTGCGACGTGCACCGAGTCGACCCGCACCGGCCCGTCGTCGCTCACTCCACGGTCACCGACTTCGCCAGGTTGCGGGGCTTGTCGACGTCGCGGCCCAGCGCGACGGCGAGATGGCGGGCGAACAGCTGCAGCGGGACGGCGAGCAGGATCGGGGCCAGCTCCGGCTCGGTCCGTGGCACCCGCAGGACGTCGTCGGCGAGCCCGTCCGGGAGCTCCGCGTCGGTCACCGCGACGACCGGGCCGCCGCGCGCCCGGATCTGCTCGACCGTGCCGATGTTCTTGGCCAGCAGCTCGTCGTCGGGGATCAGGACGACACTCGGCATCTCCGGGGTGACCAGCGCGAGCGGGCCGTGCTTGAGCTCGGACGCCGGGTAGGCCTCGGCGTGGATGTAGGAGATCTCCTTGAGCTTCTGCGCGCCCTCCCGGGCGACCGGGCGGCAGCGGGTGCGACCGACGAAGAACATCGACGACGCGCCGGCGTGCCGCTTCGCGATCTCGGCGATCTCGCCGTCCCGTTCCAGGATCCCGGCGATCTGCCCGGGCAGCGCCTGCAGTCCCTCGACCAGCCGGCGGCCGTCGGCGACGGACAGGTCCCGCACCCGGCCGAGCAGCACGGCGAGCATCGCGAACGAGATGGCCATGTTCGTGACGGCCTTCGTCGAGGCGACCGACACCTCCGGCCCGGAGTGCAGGAAGATCCCGTTGCCGCACTCGCGGGCGATCGCCGATCCGATCACGTTCACCGCGCCGATCACCCGGCCGCCCTTGCGCCGCAGCTCCTGCACCGACGCGAGGGTGTCGGCCGTCTCGCCGGACTGGCTGACCGCGACGTAGAGACAGTCCGGGTCGACGACCGGGTTCCGGTACCGGAACTCGCCGGCCGGCTCGGCCGCCGCCGGGATCCGGGCGAGCTCCTCCACCAGCCCGGCGCCGATCTCGCCGGCGTAGTAGGCGGAGCCGCAGCCGAGGAACAGCACCCGGCGGACCCCGCGCAGGTCCCGCGGGTCCAGCTCGAGACCGCCGAGGCGGGTGGTGGCGAACCGGGTGTCGAGCCGCCCGGCCAGCGCCCGCCGGACCGCGTCGGGCTGCTCGGCGATCTCCTTGGCGAGGAAGTCCGGATGCCCGCCGAGTGCGTAGTCGCCGGTGTCGGCGTCCACGGTGGTGGGGGCGATGCGGGTCGAGCCGTCGATGCCGTCGGCGCGGACGGTGACCAGCTCGCCGTCGTCGAGGAACACGACCTGCCGGGTGTGCCGCACGACGGCGGCCAGATCGGACGCGACGACCATCTCGCCGTCGCCGACGCCCAGCACGATCGGGCTCCCGTTGCGGGCGACGACCAGCTCGTCGGGTGCCCGGGCGTCGAGCACCACCAGGCCGTAGGTGCCCTCGACCTGGGTCAGGGCGGAGCGGACGGCCTCGGCGAGCGACCCGGCACCGGCGTCCAGGGCCTCCGCGACGAGATGCGGCAGCACCTCGCTGTCGGTGTCCGAGGCGAGCACGACGCCGCGGGCGGTCAGCGCGGTGCGCAGTGCGTCGGCGTTCTCGATGATCCCGTTGTGCACCACGGCGATCCGCCCGGCCGTGTCGGTGTGCGGGTGGGCGTTGCGGTCGCTGGGCTCGCCGTGTGTGGCCCACCGGGTGTGCGCGATCCCGGTCCGGCCGCGCGGCGGGTTCTCGCCGACCAGGTTCCGGAGGTCCTCCACCCGGCCCGCGGTGCGTCGCACCGTCACCTTCCGCCGGTGCACCAGCGCCAGACCCGCGGAGTCGTAACCCCGGTACTCCAGGCGCGCCAGCCCGTCCAGCAGGACGGGGGCGGCCTCCCGTGACCCGACGTAACCCACGATGCCGCACACGCGACGTCCTCCTCAGCCGTAGACGATCCTGCGCAGGCGACGCGCCGACACCTCGCCGGGTGCGACCACCCGGGCGCCGAGCTCGGCACCGATCCGGGGCCAGATCGCGTCGTTGTGCAGGCCGCGGGCCTGCAGCTCGCGGTGTCTGCGCCGGACGAACTGCTCGGTGGTCTCGGTGAAGTGCGCGACGACGTCGGCCACGACCCGGGCCGCGACCTCCTGCGGGAGACCGGTCGTCACGACGACGTGCCGCACGAGATCCGGATCCACGGACCGATACTGACCGCACGACGCGTGAAAGGCCAGGATTCTGCCCGGATCCGGGCAGGAATTGGGTTGAACAGCTCTGCCGCGGTCGTCGACCCGGGATCGTCGGCCCTCGGTCCGGGGTGGCGCCGCCGGCCTGGTGGTCGTCTCCGGCCGTCGCACCCCTTGTCTGTGTCGCGTTGCGTGTGTCGCCCCCTTGCTCGCCGCGGCCCACGGCCCACTCCCGACCGGCCCGGACGGCTCCGGACGGCTCCGGACGGCTCCGGACGGCTCCGGACGGCACGGACATGGCCTCTGACCTGCGGCGACATCGAAAGGGGACCCCCCTGTTCACGGGCCCTGAGCGCTGCTGTAACTTTATCCAGGTCAGCGAGTGAGCCGGACAGAACGGGCCGCAGAGCCCGGTCAACAGGCCCCGTTGGCCAGATGGTCCCCCCGGTGGATGTCCGAGTTTGTCGGGTGTTTATGGTGGTGGGGTCAAGGCGATCCGCCTTCGGATCCGGTTGTGAGGCCGGTGGTGTGGTGCGGGTGTCTTTTGAGAACTCAACAG
>NZ_JBZFLK010000019.1:0-142957 GCF_058448985.1 Pseudonocardia sp. DxW
GCCGGGCCGGGGGGGGACGACCGGGCCTGACCGGTGTGAACAGGGACGTTGCCGCGCGGTGCGGCGGGATGCGGGGACGCACCCGCCGCACCGCGGGCGTGAACGGGAAGGAGGCGGGGTGACCCAGCGCGACTGGATCGAGAAGGATTACTACCGCGAGCTGGGCGTCTCCTCGACGGCGTCCCAGGACGAGATCAAGAAGGCGTACCGCAAGCTCGCCCGCGAGCTGCACCCGGACGCGAACCCGGGCGACGAGAAGGCCGAGGCCCGCTTCAAGGCGGTGTCCGAGGCCTACGGCGTGCTCGGTGACGAGGCCAAGCGCAAGGAGTACGACGAGACCCGCGCCATGTTCGCCGGTGGCGGCGGCTTCGGCGGCTTCGGCACCGGCGGCGGTTTCCCCGGCGGCGCCGGCGGCCGTCCCGGCGCGGGCGGCGGCCCGGGCGGCTTCGACATCAACGACCTGTTCGGTCAGGGCGCGGGTGGCGGCGCTGGCGGATCCGGCGACTTCAGCGACATCCTCGGCGACATCTTCGGCCGCGCGGCCCGCAACAACAGCGGTGGCGGCGGTGGCGGTTTCGGCCCGACCGGCGCCCGCCGCGGGCAGGACGTCGAGAGCAGCCTGACGATCTCGTTCGACGACGCGGTGCGCGGCGCCACCGTCCCGATCACGCTGTCCTCGCCCGGGCGCTGTGAGCGGTGCGGCGGCACCGGGTCCCGGCCCGGGAGCGCCCCGCGGACCTGCCCCACCTGTGCCGGTGCCGGGCTGGTCAGCCGCAGCCAGGGCGCGTTCTCGTTCTCCGAGCCGTGCCGCGACTGCCGCGGGACCGGCCGGATCATCGACGACCCCTGCCCCGAGTGCCACGGCGACGGCGTCTCGACCCGCACCCGGTCGCTGAGCGTCCGGGTGCCGGCCGGTGTGGACAACGGGCAGAAGGTCCGGCTCGCCGGTCAGGGCGAGCCCGGCCGCGGCGGGGCACCCGCCGGGGACCTGTACGTCACCATCTCCGTCACGCCGCACCGGCTGTTCGGCCGCTCGAAGAAGAACCCGGACGACCTCACCCTCACCGTCCCGGTGACCTTCCCCGAGCTCGCGCTGGGTGCCACGCTGACGGTGCCCACCCTCGACGGCACCGTCTCGCTGAAGATCCCGGCCGGGACCGCCAGCGGGCGCACGTTCCGGGTCGCCGGTCGCGGGGTGGAGCGCAAGAACGGCAAGAAGGGCAACCTGCTGGTCACCGTCGAGGTCGCGGTGCCGCAGAAGCTGGACGAGTCGGCGACCGCGGCGCTGCAGGCCTACGCCGAGGCGACGAAGTCGTACGACCCACGGGCCGATCTGCTCGGTAACGCCAGGAGGTGAGTGCGGTGGCCGGATCCGGACGACCCCCGGGTGGCTCCCGGCGGCCGGACGACCCGGACGAGGAGGCGGTGGGCGTCGCCCACGACAGCCCGGTCTTCGTCATCTCGGTGGCGGCCCAGCTGTCCGGGCTGCACGCCCAGACGCTGCGCAGCTACGACCGGCTCGGGCTGGTCAGCCCGGGCCGGGCGGCCGGCGGCGGGCGCCGGTACTCCCAGCGCGACATCGCCCTGCTCCGCGAGGTGCAGCGGCTCTCCCAGGACGAGGGCGTCAACCTCGCCGGGGTGAAGCGGATCATCGAGCTGGAGCAGCTGGTCGACGAGCTGCGGGCCCGGCTGGAGGAGACGACCGCCGAGCTGGACGCCGTCCGGGCCGCGGCCGCGCACGCCACCGCCGCGGTGCACCGCTCCTACCGTCGCGACCTGGTCCCGGTGGACCGGCGGCAGGCCGTCGTCCGCTGGCGGCCGGCCCCACCGGACTGAGCGCGCCGGGCCGGGCACGCCGGGTCAGGCGGCGGCCAGCGCGCCCCGGCGCGCCAGCAGGCCGAGCACCAGCGCCCCCGCCAGCGGGACCGCCGCCAGCACCAGGAACGGCAGCGCGGGCGGGAACGCCGGATCGAGCAGCGCCCCGACGGTGGTCGACCCGATGAGCACCATCAGCCCGCCGAACGAGGCGAGCACCCCGAAGTGCGCCCCCAGCCGCCGCTCCCCGGCGAGCCGGGGCACCAGGTCCTGCGCGACCGGCACCGCGAACATCTCGCCGAAAGTCAGCAGCAGCACCATCGTGACGGCCGGTGCGAGCACCCACCATCCCGGCAGGTCGGGCAGCAGCCGGGCGACCGCGACCACCAGGAACGACGCGGTCATCAGGCAGAAGCCGAGGACCACCGCCCGGCCGGCGCCGAGCCGGCGCGACCAGCCCGTCACCCGCAGCTGCAGCGTGATGACCAGCACCGACATCATCACGAACAGGAAGCCGAGCGCCGCGGTCCGGTCGACCCGCTCCAGCTCGGCGGGCAGCGCCAGGTAGAGCTGGTTGTAGGTGAGCAGCCAGCCCGAGTAGCCGGCGGCGAAGACCATGAACCGGCGGTTGCCGAGCACCTCGCCCCAGCCCGCGAGGATCGGGGAACCGGCCCGCTCCGCGGTCCGCCACGGCAGCCAGCGCCAGTGCGCGAGCCCGACCAGGACGAACCCGAACGCCGCGACCAGGCAGGCGGTGCGGAAGTCGACCAGCAGCAGTGCGGTACCGACCAGCGGCCCGGTGACCGTCCCGACCTGGCCCGCGACGGCGAACATCCCGAACACCTCGGTCCGTGGCGGCCCCTCCCCGGCCCGCTCGCGCTCGCCCGCCTCGCGCGCCAGCGACGACTCCACCGCGGGGGAGAACAGCGCCGCGGCGAATCCGGTCAGCAGCGCCCCGCCGATCACCGCGGGCAGCGTTCCGGCGGCGCCGAGGAGGATGAAACCGATCACACGCAGCACGCAGCCGACGAGCACGACGGGCTTCGCGCCGAACCGGTCGGTGAGCGCGCCGCCGACGACGAACAGCCCCTGCTGGCTGAACGTGCGCAGGCCCAGCACCAGCCCGACCGCCGCCGCGGCCAGCCCGAGATCCTCCGCCAGGTGCGTCGCCAGGTACGGCAGGACCATGTAGAAGCCGACGTTGAAAGCCAACTGAGTGGAGATCAGCAGCTTCATGACGGGCGGGAGCGCGCCGAACCGGGCCCAGCGGCCGGCGCGCGGCGGCGCCGGCGGGCGCGGGTCCGACTCGGGATCCGCCGGACGGCGGAGCAGGCTGCGGAGCACGGACAAGTGGTATCAGGTCGGCTCTTGCAGCAGCGACTCGATGGCAGTAGGTAGATATGCGCATGCCAGCACTTGCTTGACCATCTGCTCACCCTTTCCGAGGATCTTCCGGGCGCCGGGTGACACCTGATCCGTGGCGCCGGAGAGGACCCATCGCATGCCCGCCGTTCCGGTCGCCGTCGCACGACGCCGTCGTTCCCCACTCCGTGTCGCCGCGGCACTCGCCGCGAGTGCCGCGATACTCACCGCCTGTGGTGGCCCGGGCGGCGGAACGGGTGAGATCGTCCCGGACGGCGAGCTGACGCTCGCGATGGCGTTCGGCCCGGGGGCCGGTTACGCGGTGGACACCGACGACGCGTTCGTCCTGTCCCAGCTGGGTGTGACGGAGTCGCTGGTCGCCTCCGGCGCGGACGGCGAGGCGCGCCCCGCGCTGGCGACCGGCTGGGAGCAGCAGGCCGACGATCCCCGGACCTGGCGCTTCGAGCTGCGTCCGGACGTCACCTTCCAGAACGGCGAGCCGCTCACCGGCGAGGCCGTCGCCACCGCGCTCAACTGGACCGCGGGCGTCGAGGCGCCGCCGCGCGCGCTGCGCGGCATCGGCCTGGCGGCGGCCGCGGACGGGGCCGACGCCGTCCGGATCACCACCACCGCGCCGGACCCCATCCTGCCGTTGCGCCTGAGCAGCGCGAACGCCGCGATCCTCGCGCCGTCGGCGTTCGGTGCGACACCGCCGGCGGTGCAGGGCACCGGCACCGGCCCGATGACGATCACCCAGCTGAACGGCACCCAGTCGGTCACCCTGGAGCGCAACGACACCTACTGGGGCGAGCGGCCGCAGCTCGCCGCGATCACCGCGAACTTCGTGCCCGACCCGTCGGCCCGCGCGCTCGCGCTGCGCGCCGGGGACGCCGACATCGCCCAGGAGCTGCCAGAGGCGGCGGCCCTGGAGTTCACCGGCGACGAGTACACCAACGAGACCGTCGCCGCCCCGCGGACGGCGTCGCTGCTGCTCAACCAGTCGCGGGCGCCGTTCGACGACATCCGGGTCCGGCAGGCCGTCACCGCCGCCGTCGACCGGACGGCGCTCGGCGAGCAGGCGCTCGCCGGGTCCGCGGTGCCCGCCTCGGAGCTGTTCGGCCCGGCCGTCAGCTGGGGATCGCAGGACCCGCCGCCGCCCGCCGACCCGGCCCGCGCCCGGCAGCTGCTCGCCGAGGCCGGATTCGGCCCGGACAACCCGCTGCGGGTGGAGCTGGGCACCTACAGCACCCGCGCCGAGCTGCCGACCCTGGCGACCGCGGTGCAGGAGATGCTGCGGGCGGCCGGGATCGAGGCGAACATCCAGGTCGGCGACTACGACGCCCGGGAGTCGGCGCTGCTCGGCGGCGACTACGACATGTACCTGCTCTCGCGCAGCTACCTGATCGACGTCCCGGACGCCGGCGCCACCCTGACCTCGGACTACAGCTGCGACGGCTCGTACAACATCAACCGGTACTGCTCGCCGGAGTTCGACGCGCTCATCGCGCCGCTCGCGACCGAGACCGACCCGCAGGCCCGGCAGGAGATCTTCGCCCGGGCCGCGGAGCAGCTGAACACCGACGCGGTCGGCGTGCCGCTGGTGCACACCCGCGCCAACGGCGTCGGGAACCGGGTCGCCGGCTACACCGTCGACCCGCTGGCGAAGACCCTGGTCGTGCCGGGGCTGGCCAGGACCGGATGACCCGGGCGTGACCGCCCTGCTGGTCCGGCGGCTGCTGGCGCTGCCGCTCGTGTTCGTCGCGGCGGCGGTGCTGGTGTTCCTGCTGCCCCGGTTCTCCGGCCAGGACACCGCGCTGGCCGTGCTGCGCAGCCGCACCGGGGAGGCCGAGCCGGATCCGGTCGTGCTGGCGGCGCTGCGCGAGCAGTACGGCCTCGACGGGAGCTGGCTCGACCAGCTCCTCGCCTGGTCCGGTGCACTGCTCACCGGCGACCTCGGCATCTCCTACGTGACCCGGACCCCGGTGTCCGGCCTGCTGTGGCCCGCGCTGGGGGTCTCGCTCGTGCTGACCGTCGCGGCGATCGTCGTCGCCGGCCTGGTCGGGATCCCGGCCGGGGTGCGCGCCGCCCGGCGCCCCGGCGGCCGGCTCGACCGCGCGCTCACCACCGGATCGGTGCTGGGCGTCGCGGTGCCCGAGTTCGTGCTGGGGACGGTGCTGGTGCTGACGTTCGCGGTGACCCTCCCGCTGCTCCCGGCGACCGGCTGGGGCACGCCCGCGCAGGCCGTGCTGCCGGTGCTCACCCTCGCCGCGTTCCCGGCCGCGCTGGCCGCCCAGCTGGTGCGCGCCGAGACGGTCGACGCGCTCGCCCGGCCGCACGTGACCGTCGCCCGCTCGAAGGGACTGTCCGACCGGATCGTGCTCTGGCGGCACGGCGGCCGGCTCGCGCTGACCTCGGTCGCCTCGATGTCCGGGCTGTTCCTGGGCGGGCTGCTCGGCGGCTCGGTCGTCGTGGAGGTGCTGTTCGCCGTCCCCGGGCTCGGGAGGCTGCTCTACGACGCGGTCCTGGGTCAGGACCTCCCGGTCGTCCAGGCCGGGCTGCTCGCGGTCGTCATGGTCGCGGCGCTCGCCGGGATCCTCGCCGAGCTGCTCGCCCTGTCGCTCGATCCGGTGGCCCGGAGCGCGGTCCGATGAGCCCGGTCCGATGAGCGCGGTCCGATGAGCGCGGAGGCGATGGCCGGACGCGGGTACGTGACGGAGGGATGGGGCGATCGGGTGCGGCGGCCACTGCAGATCGGCGCGGTCGTGCTGCTCGGCGCGCTGGTGCTGCTCGCCCTGCTGCCGCTCGACCCGACCGCCAACGACCTGGGCGCCCGGTTCGCGGGCCCCTCGCCGGAGCATCCACTCGGCACCGACCAGCTCGGCCGGGACATGCTCGCCCGGCTGGCGGTCGGCGCCCGGATCTCGGTCGGCTTCACGCTCGTCGCGCTCGCGCTGTGCGCGCTGATCGGCACCCTGCTCGGCGTGCTCGCCGGGTGGGCGGGCCGGGCCGCCGGGCAGCTGTTCCAGCGCACGATCGACGTCCTGGTGGCCGTCCCCGCGGTGCTCATCGGGTTGGTGGTGGTGGCCGCGTCGGGCGGGGCGCCGGGCCTGTGGACGCTGCTGATCGCGATCGTCGTCGCCGGATGGACGCCGTTCGCCCGGCTCACCTACCAGCTCGTCGTGCGCGAACGGAACCGCGAGTACGTCGAGGGTGCGGTGGCGATCGGGGCCGGCCCGGCCCGGATCGCGTTCCGGCACGTGCTGCCCAACCTGACCCGGCCGCTGCTGTCGCACCTGTGCCTGCGGTTCGCGAACATCCTGCTGACGGTCGCCGGGCTGTCGTTCCTCGGCCTCGGCCCGCAGCCGCCGACCCCGGAGTGGGGCGCGATGCTCGCCGAGGGCAGGCAGTTCCTGTTCAACGCGCCGCAGCTGGTGCTGCTGCCCGCGGCCGCCGTGGTGGGCACGGCGTTGCTGGTGACGGCGCTGGGCCGGGCCCTGGAGCGCCGCTGGACCGGTCCGTCCGGCCAGTACTGAGAACGGATCGTTCCTGCCAGACTGGTGCGACAGCACCTGAACGGCACGAACGGAGGCCCACCGTGGCGCAGACCGGTACCGACGGGAGGCGTCGGGGCGAGTCCCGGCCCGAGCTGAAGGACCTGGTGGACGGCACCGGCGTCGTGCCCCGTGCGGCCGCCCTCGCCGGTGCCCGCGCGGTGCTCGAGGCGGACGGCGTGGTGCGGGTACCGGGCGCCGGGCAGGACCCGGAGGCCCTGGTCGTCGCGGCGGCCACGGTGCTCGGCGGTCGGCTGCGGGAGTTGTTCGGGATCCGGCCGCAGGGCGGCACCGACTCGCCCGTGCTCGGCCTGCACAACGACGGTGCGTACCTCGAGGGCGACGTGCACGGCCGCACCGTGCGGCTGCGCGACCCGGACGAGGACGTCCTGCTGATGCACTGCTCGTCCCCGGCGCCGGCCGGTGGCGACTCGGTGCTGGTCGACGGGTACGCCCTGGTCGACCGGCTGGCCACCGACCATCCCGGCCTGCACCGCTTCCTGACCGGTCACGACGTCGACTTCTTCGGCAGCCGGGTGAACCCGCCGCGGGGTGTCCCGGCCGTCCCGCTGCTGCGCCGGATGGTCGAGCACACCCGCGGCGGCCGGCGTGCCGTGCGGGCCAGCGACTACGCGCTCCCGGTTCCGCGGGAGCCGGAGTGGGACGCGCACCTGGCGCGGATCGAGGAGTACGCCGATCTGCTGGCGACCGCGTTCGAGGCCGCCCCGCGGTTCCGGCTGGAGGCCGGTGACCTGCTGATCCTGGACAACTACCGGTTCCTGCACGGCCGGGACGCCTTCACCGGCTCGCGCTCCCTGCACGTGCTGTCGGTCCGGACGACCGAGGCGTTCTAGCGCTCCGGGCCGGCGGCCCCGGCTCAGTCCATCGTGAACGGGTCGTAGGTGATCCGGTCCAGCGGCGTCCCGGCGACCAGCATCCGGGAGACGGTGGACCGGATCATCGCCGGCGAGCCGCAGACCAGCACGTCGTGGTCGCTCCACGCGCCGAACCGGGTCACGACGTCGGCCAGGGTGCCGGTCTCGGCCCCCGACGGCTCGTCCTCGTGCTCGACGACCGGGATGACGTCCAGCCACGGGAAGTTGTAGGACAGCTTGCGCAGCGCGGTGAAGTCGTAGAGGTCCTCCCAGGTGCGCCCGCCGACGAAGACCTGGGTGCGCGGCGGTCGCGGCCGCTGCCGCACCTCGTCGAGCAGCGCCTTCATCGGGGCGATCCCGGTGCCCCCGGCGACCATCAGCAGCTCGCGCTCGCTGTTGTACGGGACGGCCATCCGGCCCATCGGCGGGCCGATCCGCCAGGTCTCGCCGACCCGGCTGTGCGCGACGATGGCCCGGCTGACCCAGCCGTTCTCCACCGCGCGCACGTGGAACTCGATCGTCCCGTCCTGGCGCGGCGAGTTCGCGGGCGAGAGGTAGCGCCACAGCCGCGGCCGGTGCGGCGTCTCGACCGACAGGTACTGCCCGGCCTGGTAGGGCACCGGCTGGTCGGTGGCGACGGTGACGACGGCCAGGTCCCAGCCGATCCGGCGGTGGTCGACGACCCGGCCCAGCCAGGACGCCGGCCCGCGCTCGGCCGCGGCGGCCTGCTGCATGGCGTCGGCGACGATCCCGTAGGCGCCGGTCCAGGCCTTCTCGATCTCCGGCGTCCAGTTCTCGCCGGCGAAGGTGGCGATCGCGGACAGCAGCGCCTCACCGACCGCGTCGTAGTGCTGGGAGAGCACGCCGAACTTGCGGTGGTCGCGGCCGAGCTGCTGCAGGAACGGCACCAGGTCGTCCGGCTGGTCCACCATCTGGACGACGTGCACGAGGGCGCGCAGCAGCCGGCTGCGCTGCACCTCCATGTTCACCGGGAACAGGTCGCGGGTCTCCGGCGCTCGGCCGAACAGGGTCGCGTAGAAATGCTTGCCGAGCTCCTCGGCCTGCGGCTCGACGAGGGCGAAGCTGGTCCGGATGAGCTCGACTGTCCGGTCCGCCTCCGAGGCGGGGCGTCGCTGCGGGGCGACGTCGCCGGCGATCAGCTGGTCAGCAGTCATGCCTGGCGGACACTCTCCTCGGTCGTGCTCCGTGCCGCGGTGACACCGGACATCGATGTCCGCGTACCGCCGGTTAGGGTACGCGAGCGCCTCCGTCCGGCGGAACGTCGCGCCGCATTTAGCTCACTGTGAGGCAGTGGGCAAGTACACACGGTCACGAATCATCCGTTCGGGGACGGTGGTCACTCGTCATGGCGTGGGTGGCGCCGTGGTCAGGATAGCGCCCGTGTGCCGGAATGCCGACGTGGCGTGGCGCCCGGATGCCCCGGCGACCGTTTGGTCCTGGGCCTGCCGGATGGCACGGTGGTAACCGTGCCGCTGCGAACGCCCGCCCCGGTGCTCCCCGGTCGTGATCGTCCCGTGACGGTCCCGGAGCACCCCACGAACGACGTGGAGACCGCCGAACACGCTGTTCACCGGCCGGGCTCCAGCGGTGAGCACGCCCTCCAGGGCGAGCTCGGCAGCGTCGCGCGGGCCGACCGGTTCTACGACGACCAGCTCCGCGACCGGCTGCTCCCCCGGATGATCGAGTTCGTCGGGCGGATGGAGATGGCCTTCGTCGCGACCGCCGACGCGCACGGCGAGTGCGACAGCTCGCTGCGCGCCGGACCGCCCGGATTCGTCCGGGTGCTCGACGACCACACCCTCGCCTATCCCGAGTACCGCGGTAACGGTGTGTATGCGAGCCTCGGCAACCTCGTCGAGAACCCGCACATCGGCCTGCTCATGGTCGACTTCACCGACTCGCTGATCGGCCTGCACGTGAACGGCCGGGCCCGGGTGATGGACGACGACGCCTTCCGCGCGACCTTCCCGGGGCAGGCCCGCGACCGGGCCGCCGGCCGCCGCGCCGAACGCTGGGTGGTGGTCGAGGTCGAGGAGGCCTACATCCACTGCCGCAAGCACATCCCGCGGATGGAGCGGGTCACCCGGCGGCGGGAGTGGGGCACCGACGACCCGGGCCGCAAGGGTGGCGACTTCTTCGGCGCCAAGGGGACCCCGCAGCGGGCGCCGCGCCCGCCCCGGCGCCGGTTCCCCAGCACCACGCACCTCGGTGCGGGATCGGCCCGCGCACTGCGTGGGCGGCCGCACTCCCGCTGACCCGGTGCGGTGCGGTGCCGTCCGGGGTGGTGCGGTGCCGTCCGGGGTGGTGCGGTGCCGTCCGGAGCGGTGCGGCGTCGCACCCCGGCTCGGCTCCCGCACCCCTTCCCTCCCGCGTCGCACCCCTTCTCCGTTCCCGCGCCTGGTGGAGAGGGTGCCGGATCGTGGTGGAGGTGCAAGGGCTGGTGGGACGCCCGGCGCCGTCCCCGCCGCCGGGCCGAACCTCCGCCGTCGCCCGGGTCCGGTGCCCACGCCCCGGGTCCCTCGCGCAGCGCCCGGCCGCGCTCATCCCGCACTGCTGGCCCGAGCCCTGCGTGGGTGCCGCCGACCTGGGTCGCGCCCGGCCCGGGGCGAACGCCGTCCGCGTCGCGCCCGGTCGGCGTCGCACCCCGCGTGCTTCGTCACCCCGCGTGCTTCGTCATCCCGCGTGCTTCGTCGCACCCCGCGTGCAGCGTCGCACCGCCGGCTCGGCCTGGCACCGGCTCCGACCGGTGCGGCGAGGCGCCCGCGGTGCGACACCGCGTTGGTCCGCCGGGGCTCGGTGTGGTCGGTCCGTGTCGCACCCGCTGTCGGTCCCCGCACCGCGTGGAGCCGGTGCGACGCCGCGGGAGAGGTGCGAGGCGGAATCCGGAGGGTGCGGCCCGTGCCAGGGGTGCCACGGGTGCGACGGGAGAACGTCGGGTGGACGCCGGGCCGGGAGTGCGACGCCGCGCGGGGGTGCGATCCCGAATGGGTGCGAAGCCGTGCGCGGGGTGCGACGCCCACCGTGGGTACGCGAACGTGATCGCCGCATCACCCGGCCCCGAAAAACCTTGCCCTGAGTGGAACAGACTCAACTTTCCTGCCGTTGAAGGTGTCGAGAGGCGCATCCCCCGGCAGACTGTGACGCAGGCGGGCCGGGTGCCGCTCCCCACGACCACGAACCCCACGCGAAGGACCGGGAGGACCGCGGAGCATGGACTCTTTCAACCCCACCACCCGTACCCAGCAGGCCATCTCCGCAGCCGTCCAGGCCGCGACGCTGGCCGGCAACCCCGATGTCGGGCCGACCCATCTGCTCGGTGCGCTGCTGGCCCAGGGCGACGGCATCGCCGCCCCGCTGCTGGCCGCCGTCGGGGCCGACGCGGACGCCGTCCGCGCCGAGCTGACCGCGCTCGGGAACCGGCTGCCGTCGGCGTCCGGCTCCTCGGTGAGCGCGCCGCAGCTGTCCCGCGACGCGCTGGCCGCGATCACCGCCGCCCAGCAGCTCGCGACCGAGATGGGCGACGAGTACGTCTCCACCGAGCACCTGCTCGTCGGGCTCGCCCGGTCCGGCGGCCCGGTGGCCCAGCTGCTGCAGCGGCACGGCGCCACGCCGGACGCCCTGCGCGACGCGTTCGCCCAGGTCCGCGGCTCGGCCCGGGTGAGCAGCCCGGACCCGGAGAGCAGCTACCAGGCGCTGGAGAAGTACGGCCAGGACCTGACCGCCCGGGCCCGCGAGGGCGAGCTCGACCCGGTCATCGGCCGGGACACCGAGATCCGCCGGGTCGTGCAGGTGCTCTCCCGGCGCACCAAGAACAACCCGGTGCTGATCGGTGAGCCGGGCGTCGGCAAGACCGCGATCGTCGAGGGACTGGCCCAGCGGATCGTCGCCGGGGACGTGCCCGAGTCGCTGCGCAACAAGCGGGTCATCACGCTCGACCTCGGGTCGATGGTGGCCGGCGCGAAGTACCGCGGCGAGTTCGAGGAGCGGCTCAAGGCCGTCCTCAAGGAGATCACCGACTCGGCCGGCGAGATCATCACCTTCATCGACGAGCTGCACACCATCGTCGGCGCCGGCGCGTCCGGTGAGGGCGCGATGGACGCCGGGAACATGATCAAGCCGATGCTCGCCCGCGGCGAGCTGCGGATGGTCGGCGCCACCACGCTCGACGAGTACCGCCAGCACATCGAGAAGGACCCGGCCCTGGAGCGCCGCTTCCAGCAGGTGCTGATCGGCGAGCCGAGCGTCGAGGACACGGTCGGCATCCTGCGCGGCCTGAAGGAGCGCTACGAGGTGCACCACGGCGTCCGGATCACCGACGCCGCGCTGGTCGCCGCCGCCACCCTCTCCGACCGCTACATCACCGCCCGGTTCCTCCCGGACAAGGCGATCGACCTGGTCGACGAGGCCGCCTCCCGGCTCCGGATGGAGATCGACTCGCGCCCGGTGGAGATCGACACCGTGGAACGCGCGGTGCGCAGGCTGGAGATCGAGGAGATGGCGCTGACCCAGGAGTCCGACGCCGCCTCCAAGGACCGGCTCGTCGCACTCCGCGCCGAGCTCGCAGAGAAGCGCGAGGAGCTCTCCGCGCTCACCGCGCGCTGGCAGAACGAGAAGGGCGCCATCGAGTCGACCCGCGAGCTCAAGGAGCAGCTCGAGCAGCTGCGTGGCGAGTCCGAGCGGGCCGAGCGCGACGGCGACCTGGGCCGGGCCGCCGAGCTGCGCTACGGGCGGATCCCGGCGCTGGAGAAGGAGCTGGCCGAGAAGACCGCGGTCATCGACACCCACGAGGACGTGATGCTCAAGGAGGAGGTCGGCCCGGACGACGTCGCCGACGTCGTCAGCTCCTGGACCGGCGTCCCGGCCGGCCGGATGCTGGAGGGCGAGACCGCCAAGCTGCTCCGGATGGAGGACGAGCTGGGCCGCCGGGTGATCGGGCAGGCCGAGGCCGTCCGGGTCGTCTCCGACGCCGTCCGCCGGGCCCGCGCCGGCATCTCCGACGAGAACCGGCCGACCGGGTCGTTCCTGTTCCTCGGACCGACCGGCGTCGGCAAGACCGAGCTGGCCAAGGCGCTCGCCGAGTTCCTGTTCGACGACGAGCGGGCGATGGTCCGGATCGACATGAGCGAGTACTCCGAGAAGCACAGCGTCGCCCGGCTGGTGGGCGCCCCGCCCGGCTACGTCGGCTACGACCAGGGCGGCCAGCTCACCGAGGCGGTCCGGCGGCGGCCGTACACCGTGGTGCTGCTGGACGAGGTGGAGAAGGCCCACCCGGACGTCTTCGACACGCTCCTGCAGGTGCTCGACGACGGCCGGCTCACCGACGGCCAGGGCCGCACCGTGGACTTCCGCAACACCATCCTGGTGCTGACCTCCAACCTCGGCAGCCAGGCGATCGCCGACCAGGCGCTCGACGAGGAGGCCAGGGAGGACGCCGTCATGGCCGTCGTCCGGACGCACTTCAAGCCCGAGTTCCTGAACCGGCTCGACGACGTCGTGGTCTTCCACGCGCTGTCCACCGACGAGCTCACCCACATCGTCGACATCCAGGTCGGCGTGCTCGGGCGCAGGCTCGCCAAGCGCAGGCTGATCCTCGACGTCACCGACGCCGCACGCGAGTGGCTGGCGCTCAACGGGTTCGACCCGGTCTACGGGGCGCGCCCGCTGCGCAGGCTGGTGCAGTCCTCGATCGGGGACCAGCTGGCCCGCGAGCTGCTCGCCGGGACGATCCGGGAGGGCGACACGGTCCGGGTCGATCTCGATCCGGCGGCGTCCGGCGGGACCGGCGGCCTGGTCGTCGGGCGGGCGCTCGCCGGCTCGGATCCGGTCGCGATCGCGAACTGATCCGCGGACTCGGCCGTGCGCCGGGACGATGACCGGCATCGTCCCGGCGCATGGAGCGTCCACATCCCTCCGCCGTCCCACCGGCGGGAACCTGGCTCGACGAGTACCGCGAGCGCGTCGAGGAGATCCGGGCCCGGGCCGAGAGCGCCCGGGCCCGGATCGCGACGGTCACGGCGACCGCACGGACCCGTGACGGTGCGGTCGTCCTCACCGTGGACCAGTCCGGTCACCTGACCGGACTGGTCCTCGGCGTCCGGGCCGAGGAGATGCCCCGGGCCCGGCTCGCCGAGACGGTGCTGCGACTCGCCGCCGAGGCCGCCGCCGACGTGGCCGGGCAGGTCGAGAAGATCATGGAACCGCTGATCTCCGGGCCCGGGCGGTGACCGCCCCGGGGGCCGGGTTCCGGGTCGATCCGGAGTCCCTCGGCGCGCAGGCCGCGCGGCTCCGCGATCTCGCGGCCGGGGTGACGGCGCTGCGGCCCTCGCTCACCGAGCTGGACACCGACGCCTACGGCGCGATCGGCAGCTTCTTCGCCGCCGACGCGACCGCGGCGATGCGCGCCGGGGCCCAGGCACTGGACGACCTGGGCAGCGCGCTGCGCGAGCTGTCCGCGGCCGCCCGGGAGGCCGCGGCCGGCTACCGCGAGACCGACCTGTGGGCCGCCCTGGAGCTTGCCGGGATCGACGTGGCGGAACCGCGATGAGCGAGCTCTCGCTGGACGGGGCCGGGTTGCTCTCGTCGCTGCACGACGTCGGCACCGCCATCCGGGAGCAGGACGCCGGCGGTGTCGCGGTCACCGGGGTGGTGGCCGGTCTCGACACGCTGGCCTACGTCGCGGACCCGATCGGCGAGCTGGGCAGGGCCGGGGTCGGGTGGGCGATGGAGCACCTCGAGATCCTGCGGGTCCCGCTCGACCAGCTGTGCGGCGACCCGGTGCAGATCACCGCCCGGGCCGAGGACTGGCAGCGGATCTCCGCCGATCTCGGAACCGCGGCCGCGTCGCTGGACGGGGTGCGCGGCACCGCGGCCGGCTGGGAGGGCGCGGCCGGGGCCGGGTTCGGCCGGACGCTGACCGAGCACCAGGAGGCGCTGCGGACGATGTCCACGGCCGCCCGGGACGTGGCGGAGCTGGTGCTCGGCTCCGCGTCGATGGTCGGCACCGAGCGGGCGATCGTCCGCGACCTGATCGCCGACCTCGTGGTCCGGCTGATCACCTGGTTGGTCATGGCGGGGCCGGCGGCGCTCGCCACCGCGGGGACGGCGCTGCCGCTCGCGATCGGCGCGGTCGTCGGGCAGGTCGCCGATACCGGCCTGACGATCAGCCGCAGGCTCGGGCAGCTCGACGGGATGCTCAAGCAGTCCGGTGCGGCGATGGAACGCCTGGAGGACACCATGCGCACCGGCCTGCTCCCCGAGGCGCTGCGCGGGCCGCGGGCGGCCGAGGCCGTCGGGCTCGTCCAGGACGCCGGACTGGAGTACGGCAAGCAGGAGGCCGCGGCCCGGGCGACCGGCTCCGGATGGGACGACGGGGGGAACGGCCCGGCGTCCGGATGAGCCATCGGCACCCGGAAGGTGCACGTCCGGGCCGTGGCGCTACCACCTCGGCACCCGGATCGGGACTACGCTCCGCGGCATGTCGGTCTGGTTCGTCATCGCAGTCGTCGCGGTCGTCGTCGGCGTCGGGCTGCTGCTCTTCGACCGGTTCCGTGGCGGCGCCACGCGCGACCGGAAGCGGTGGGCGTCGATGCGCGAGTGGGAGTACCTGGACTCCGATCCGGTGCTGCCCAGCCGTTGGCGCTACGGGACCATCCACCAGGGCGGGCCGGGTGTCGCCCGCAACCTGGTGTCCGGCGACGTCCCCACCCCGGACGGTCCGCGCCGGGCCCACGCGTTCGACCACGAGCAGGCCGGGCGGATCAGCTCGGTGCTGTGCGCGGTCCAGGTCCAGGACTCGCTGCCCGCCGCGGTCGAGCTGCGGCTGCCGTCCGCACCGCTCCCCGACGACGCCGGCCTGGACCTGCTCGAGCCGGTCGGCGAGCGGTACGCCTTCGTGAGCGACGCCGAGGCGGTCCGCCCGCTGCTCACCCCGCGACTGGCCGACGCCAGCGACGCGGTCGGCGAGGACGTCGAGCTGCTCTGGGCGGAGGACGCCTGGGTGCTCGCCGCGGCGCCGGTCGGCATCTCCGCGGACCGCATGCAGGACCTGCTCGCCGATCTCGCCGAGGTGGCGACGGCGCTCGAGGAGGGCATGCACGCCAAGCGTCCCGCGATCGAGTCCTGATCAGGGCGTATATACGTAGCGTAGATCAACGCATACGCGAAGTGACCACCCGAATGCGCTAGCCCGATCGGGTCTCGATACCCTTTTCGGGTGGCTCTGGCACTCATCACCGGCGGTGGCTCCGGGATCGGCGCGGTACTGGCCGACCGGCTGGCCTCCCGCGCACACGATCTGATCCTCGTCGGCCGGGATCCGGACCGGCTGCACGTCACCGCGCGGGCGCTCGCCGCCCGCTACGGCGTCCGGGCCGACGTCCTGGTCGCGGATCTCGCGACCCGGCACGGGCTGTTCCGGCTGGAGGCGCTGCTCGGCGGCCCCGGCGCGCCCGCGCTCGACGTCCTGGTGCACGACCTGCTGCACGGTGCGGTCCCGGCGGACACCGGCAGCGCCGACCCCGGGACGCCCGAGGCCCGGCAGGCCCGGATCGACCTGGGCATCACGGCGACGATGCGGCTGACCCACGCCGCGCTGCCCGGCATGCTGCGCCGCGGCGCCGGCACGGTGATCGCGGTCGGCGCCTCGCCCGCGCCGGACGAGGACCCGGCCACCGCCTGGGCGCTGGCCTTCACCGGCGGCCTGGCCGCGACGCTGGAGGGCACCGGGGTGCGGGCGGTGACCGTGCGCACCGAGCGGGCCGCCGAGTCCGCCCTGGACGTCGACCGCCCGATCGGGCTCCCGGAGTCGTCGCGTCCGGCGGCGGCGCTGCTGGAGCTCCCCCGCCGTGTGATGGACGCCGGGCTGCGGGCGGCGCGCCGGGGTGCCCAGATCGTCTCCGACGCCACCCGGGAGCCGCTGATGCCGGTCGCCGGTGGGCCGGCCGCTCCGGCGGGCCGGGATGCCCGGGCGGGCGCGCCGGCCGGGGAGGGCCCGGCGGTTCCGGAGCTGCCCGCGGCGCCGCCCGCCGGTCCGCGTCGCCCCGTCGTCGCACCCGGTTGCGACCGGGCGCCCGCCGGGCAGCAGCCGCTGCGCACCCCGTCCCGGCTGCCGGACCTGCCGGCCCGGCCCGGCGCGGGCCGGGTCGTCGGAGCGGTCGTCGGAGCGGCCGCCGGGTGCGGGCGGTCCGAGCACTTCGTCGGCGGCGCCCTGCGCACCCCCGAGCAGCGTGCCCGGGCGGCCGCGGCGGCCCGGGACCGGGCGCGGCGGCGGACCGCGTCGGCGCACACCACGGCCACCGTCACCGGCGGCTGAACCGGTTCCGGATCGGGGGTGGCAGGGTTCCCCGGCGGGCCGGGATGATCGCCGGATGACGACGACGGGGACCCCGCCGCTGCCGAAGGCGGAGCTGCACCTGCACATCGAGGGGACGCTCGAGCCGGAGACGGTGTTCGAGCTCGCCGACCGCAACGACGTCGCACTGCCCTACCGCGACGTCGAGGACCTCCGGGCCCGCTACGAATTCACCGACCTGCAGTCGTTCCTCGACGTGTACTACGCCAACATGGCGGTGCTGCGCACCCGCGCGGACTTCGCCGAGCTGGCGTCGGCGTACCTGCGGCGCTGCCCCGGCGAGGGGATCCGGCACGTCGAGATGTTCTTCGACCCGCAGGCGCACACCGCCAGGGGGATCCCGATCGGGGACGTCATCGGCGGGCTGACCGACGCCGTCGACGAGCACGCCGGCAGCGTGTCGGCCGGGCTGATCCTGTGCTTCCTGCGGGACCGGCCGGCGTCCGAGGCGGCGGACACGCTGCGCGCCGCCGAGCCGCACCTGGACCGGATCGTCGGCGTCGGCCTGGACTCGGCCGAGGTCGGGCACCCGCCGTCGAAGTTCACCGAGGTGTTCGCCCGGGCCCGCGACCTCGGTCTCAAGCCGGTGGCGCACGCCGGCGAGGAGGGCCCGGCCGGCTACGTCCGGGAGGCGCTCGACGAGCTCGGCGTGCTGCGGGTGGACCACGGCATCCGGGCCATCGAGGACGACGAGCTGGTCGCGCGGCTGCGCCGGGACGGCACCCCGCTGACCGTCTGCCCGCTGTCGAACGTGCGCCTCGGCTGCGTCCCCGGGATCGGGCTGCACCCGCTGCCGGAGATGCTCGACGCCGGGCTGAAGGTGTCGGTGCACTCCGACGACCCGGCGTACTTCGGCGGGTACGCCGACCGGAACTACGCCGCCGCCCGGGACGGCCTGGGCCTGTCCGACGACCAGCTGCGGACCCTGGCCGCGAACTCGATGGAGGCGTCGTTCGTGAACGCCGCGACCCGGGGCGCGCTGCTCGCGGAGGTCGCCGCCTGGCGGCCCTGACCGGCGCCGGTCAGGCGGTGGCGGCCAGCCGCACCGGGCGCAGCGGCTCCAGCGGCCGCCCGGCACCGGTCCGGCCGCGCTGCGCGCGGAACGGCGAGAGCCGGAACCGCCGCGTCCGCAGCTGGTACTCGGCGGTGTTGGCCGGCCACATGACGACGTTGACGCCGTCGTCGTTCTGGTAGTAGCTGGAGCAGCCGCCGGTCTCGTAGACGGTGCGGGCGGAGCGCCTGCGGATGCGCTCGGTCCAGCGCCGCTCGATCTCCGGCCGGACGTCGATCGACCGGATTCCCTCGTCGGCCATCCGGCAGACCGCGTCGGCGACGTAGCGGGCCTGCGCCTCGGAGAACAGCAGCGTCGAGCTGGCCCCGCTGGTCGCGTTCGGACCCTGCATGAGGAACAGGTTCGGAAAGTCCGGGCAGGTCATCCCCAGGTACGCCCGGGGGTTGCCGTCCCAGTGGTCGTGCAGCGAGCGGCCCTGCGCGTCGTGCAGCCGGTGCGCGATCGGCGCGGTGGCGCCGACCTGGAAGCCGGTGGTCAGGACGATCGCGTCCACTTCGGCGGAACTGCCGTCACCGGAGACGACGGTGCGGCCGTCGACCCGGACCAGCCCGCCGGTGTGCAGGCTGGAGTTCGGCGCGCTCATCGCCGGCAGGTAGGTGTTCGAGACGAGCGGGCGCTTGCAGGCGTAGTCGAAGTCCGGGGTGAGCCGGGCGCGCAGCTCCGGATCCGGGACCTGTGCGGCCAGGTGCCGCCTGCCGACCCGGGTCAGCGCGTCGCGCAGGGTCCGGGACCGCCGGGTCGCCGCGAGCAGCTCCGCGCCCGCGTAGATCAGGTCGAACTGCATCTTGGTCAGGGTGGGGCTGGCGGCCAGCGCGCGACGGGTCCACCGGCCGACCGGGTTCTCCGGCTTCGGCATGATCCACGCCGGGGAGCGCTGGAACACGTGCAGCTCGGCGACCTGCGGCTGCAGCTCGGGGACCAGCTGGATGGCGGTGGCGCCGGTACCCACCACGGCGACCCGCCGGCCGGTGAGATCGGCCGAGTGGTCCCAGCGGGCGGAGTGGAACACCGGGCCGTCGAAATCGGGGAGGCCGGGCACGTCGGGCAGCTTCGGGTCGGCGACCAGGCCGGCCGCGCTGACCAGGACGTCGGCGGTGTACCGGCCGAGCGGGGTGTCGATCAGCCAGTGGCCCTCGGCGTCGTCCCACTGTGCGGAGTGCACGTCGGCGCCGAACCGGACGTGCTGGGACAGCCCGGTGGAGCGGGCCAGCCGGCGCGCGTAGTCCTGCACCTCGTGACCGGGCGCGTACAGGTCCGACCAGTCCGGGTTGGTCATCGCGCGGAGCTGGTAGAGCGGCGAGGGGGTGTCGACGCCGACGCCCGGGTAGGTGTTGTCCCGCCACACCCCGCCGACGTCGTCGGCCCGCTCCAGCAGCACGAAGTCGTGCACGCCCCGGCGGAGCAGCGCCAGCCCGACCGCCAGCCCGGTGAAACCGGCGCCGACGACGGCGACCCGCGAGTGCCGCGGCGAGGGCCCGGTCGGGAGTGCGCCGGCGTCCGGGGAGGACGGATCGGCCGGTCGCTGGAGCGGCGGCGCCTCGGACGTCATGCCCCCGACGGTAAAGGCTGCATAACGGTCGGGCACGCGAGAGCGGTCCGTCTCACGGCGTTACGCCGCGTCATTGTCGCCGGGGTCACACCAACCGGTCGGTAACCAGGTCGCACCGCGTGCGTGCCGGGACGACGGACTAGGGTTGCCCGGTGCCCTCCGTCATGATCACGGGTGCGTCGTCGGGTATCGGGGCCGCCTTCGCCGACCGCCTCGCCGCGGACGGCCGGGACCTCGTCCTCGTGGCCCGCGACGCCGACCGGCTCCAGGCCGCCGCGAACCGGTACCGCGACCTCGGCGTCGCGGTCGAGGTGCTGGCCGCCGACCTGGCCGACGCCGAACAGCGGCTGCGGGTGGTCCGCAGGCTCGCCGACCCGGACGTCGCCCCCGTCGACCTGCTCGTCAACAACGCCGGTCTCGCGCTCGGTGCGCCGTTCCTGGAGAACGAGCCCGCCGAGCTGACCCGCCAGCTCCAGGTCAACGTGGCGAGCGTGCTGGAGCTGACCCGCGCGGTGCTGCCCGGCATGGTCGACCGCGGCGCGGGCGCCGTGGTCAACGTCGCGAGCGTCGCCGGGTTCCTCGCCGGTCGCGGATCGACCTACCCGGCGGACAAGGCGTGGGTCATCTCCTTCACCGAGGGGGTCGCGGCCTCGCTGCAGGGCACCGGGGTGCGCGCGATGGCGCTGTGCCCCGGCTACGTTCGCACGGAGTTCCACGAGCGGGCCGGGATCGACGTCGGCGCCCGGCGCGGACCGCTCTGGCTGGAGGCCTCGCAGGTCGTGGACGAGGCCCTCGCGGACCTGGACAGGGGACGGGTGGTGTCGGTGCCCTCGAGGCAGTACAAGGCGATCGTCGGGCTGGTCGGGGTGCTCCCCCGCGGCGTGCTGCGGCGGATCACGGCGACCTTCGACCGGGACCGCACATGAGCGCGCACGGCGACCGGGCCCGGCTGGCGGCGCTGGTCCGGGAGATCGCCGTCGTGCACGAGAAGGTGACGCTGTCGTCCGGGGCGGAGGCCGACTACTACGTCGACCTGCGCCGGGTCACGCTGCACCACGAGGCGTCCCCGCTGATCGGCAGGCTGTTGCGGGAACTGACCGCGGACTGGGCGTACCGGTCGGTCGGCGGGCTGACCCTCGGCGCCGACCCGGTGGCGACGGCGGTGCTGCACGCCGCCGCGCAGGAGCCCGGCGCCGAGCCGGTGGACGCGTTCGTCGTGCGCAAGGAGACCAAGCGGCACGGCATGCAGCGGCTCATCGAGGGCCCGGACATCGTCGGGCGCCCGGTGCTGGTCGTCGAGGACACCTCCACCACCGGCGGGTCCGTGCTGACCGCGGTCCGGTCGGTGCGCGAGGCCGGCGCGGACATCGTCGGGGTGTGCACCGTGGTCGACCGGGACACCGGGGCGCGGCAGGCCGTCGAGGCCGAGGGAGTGCCGTACCGGGCGCTGCTGGGGCTGGCGGACCTGCAGCTGGGGTGAGCCCGACCGAGCCCGGGCCGAGCGAGTGGTCGGTGCCGGGGCAGGTCGGCGTCGGCCCCTGGGAGGGGCCCCGGCCGGACGGCGACCGGTGGGACCCGGAGCTGCTGGAGCAGGGCGACCGGCGCAACGTCGTCGACGCGTACCGGTACTGGCGGCGCGAGGCCGTCGCCGAGGACCTGGCCGCCCGGGCCCATCCGTTCCACGTCGCGATCGAGAACCTCGGCCACGACCACAACATCGGCACCGTCGTGCGCACGGCCAACGCGTTCGGCGCCGGCGGGGTGCACATCGTCGGACGACGGCGCTGGAACCGGCGCGGCGCGATGGTCACCGACCGCTACCTGTCGGTGCACCACCATCCCGACGCCGCCGGCCTGGTCGGCTTCGCCCGGGCCCGCGGGCTCGCACTGGTCGCGGTGGACAACCTGCCCGGCGCGGCCCGGCTGGAGGAGACCGAGCTGCCCCGCGACTGCGTGCTGCTGTTCGGGGCCGAGGGGCCCGGGCTGTCGCCGGAGATCCGGGACGCCGCCGATCTCGCCGTCTCCATCGCCCAGTTCGGCTCGACCCGGTCGATCAACGCCGGGGTCGCCGCGGGGATCGTCATGCACGCCTGGGTGCGGCGGCACGCCGACCTGTCCCGCGCCTGGTGAGCGACCGCGGCCGCCTCGTGGTCGCTCGGTGGTCGCCTCGCGCGCCTGGTCGCCCCGCACCCCTGGTGGGCGCCTCGCACCCCTGGCGGGTCGTCGCACCCTGTGGAGACGGCGCGGGATCGATGTCGGGGTGCGAGCCGGCGTGGTCGGTGGGTGGTCGCACTCCCGGCGGGGCAGTCGCACCCGATCGTGGGACGTCGCACCCCGGGTGGGTTCCCGCACCGTGTGCAGGGGGTGCGCGGCAGGGGTGGGGGTGCGCGTCCGGTACCGGGTGAGCCGGCCCATGTCGCCGACGCGGGCGACCGGCATGCCGGGAGCTGTGATCCCCCCGCCCCGCGCACCCGCGACCCGATGCCGACGACCGGACGCCTGGCAACCCGATCCCGGCGCCTCGCGACCCGGACCCGGACCCGGCCCCGGCCCTGGCTCCGGCCCGGTGGCGGAGCGGTCGCCGCACCCGGTGCGACGCGTCGCACCTGTCCCAGCGGGTGCGAGGCCACGCTGGGAGTGCGAGGCCAAGGGGTGCGATTCGGGTGGCGGCCGGTTCAGGCCTGCGGGGGCCGCGGGGGCCGCGGAGGCATCGACGGCCGGGGCGTCCCCGGCCGGTACGGCTGCCCTCCGGAGGTGTGCGGCGGCACCGGAGGAGCCGCGGCGTCCGGCCCCGGGGCCCCGGCGCCCGGGCGGCGCACGGCCGGCATCCGGGTGGTCACGGCCGCCGGATCGACGTCGGTGCCGGCAGCAGCGACGGTGGCCGCCCCGGTGACCCCCGCGCCGCGCCGCGCCGACGCCCTGGCCCGCAGCACCTCGAACACGATCGGCACGACGGAGATCAGCACGATCGCCACCAGGATCAGGTCGATCCGCTCCCGCACGACCGTGAACTGCCCGAGGAAGTACCCGAGCACCGTCACCCCGGCGGCCCAGGCGACGCCGCCGACCAGCGAGTAGGTGAGATAGCGCCGCGCGTCCATCCGGGCGACCCCGGCGCTGATCGTGATGAACGTCCGCACGATCGGCACGAACCGCCCGAGCACGATCGCCCGGTTGCCGAACCGCTCGAAGAACTCGTGCGTCCTCGTCACGTGCTTCGGGTTGAACAGCCGCGAGCGCGGACGGTCGAAGACGGCCGGGCCGGCGCGCAGGCCGATGCCGTAGCCGACCGCGTTCCCGGCCACCGCCGCGGCGACGAGCACCACGCAGACCAGCCACAGCGGGACGCCGATCGCGCCCTGGGCGACGAACAGCCCGGCGGTGAACAGCAGCGAGTCGCCGGGCAGGAAGAAGCCGAGCAGCAGGCCGCACTCGGCGAACACGATCGCGGCGAGCCCGGCCAGAGCCCACGGGCCGAGGGACTCGATGATCACCGCCGGGTCGAGCCACGAGGGGCCGAGTGCCAGCGTCTGGGTCGTGGCGAAAACCGTCACGTCACGCAACGCTACCGGCGGGCCGGTGCCGCCCGTACGGCGCCGTCACCAGCCGGAGGACGAACCGGACACCCGGTCGGGAACCGGATCGCGGGCTCAGCCGAGTGCGGGCAGCGCCCCCGGCAGCAGCACCGACACCAGTGCGATCCCGCCGCCCAGCAGCGCACCCACCAGGAGTGCGATCAGTGCGGCCCACAGGATCTGGACGGTGACCGCCCGGCTGTCCGACGACGGCGGCGGCGGCGCGACCGGGACGGCCGCCGGCCTGCGCTGCTGCGGCGGCGCCGGGCGGGGCGCGGCGGGCGGCGGCATCCGTCCCGGCGGGCGGGCCGGCACCGGCGGCGGGCCGGCCGGCCGGGGCGGCGGCGGCATCGGACGCCCGCGGGCCTGCGCGTGCAGCGCCTCGCCGACCCGGCGCTCGGCCTCGTCGCGGTACGGGTCGTGCGCCGTGTTCGGACCGGTCATCGCGGCTCCTCCGGACGGCGCGGCACGGGTGCGCCGGCGCGCTCCTCCATGATGCGGGCGACCGCGTCCAGCGCACGGCTGGCGGTCGACTTCACCGTGCCCCGGCTCATCCCGGCGGCCTCGGCGATCTCGGACTCGGTCAGCCCGCCGTAGTAGCGCAGCACGAGCACCTCGCGCTGCCGCGGCGGGAGCAGGCCCAGCGCGTCGACCACCGACTGGTGCTCGGCGGAGAGCATCGCCAGCGACTCCGCCGAGCGGGCGTTCGCCGAGTGCGGCGGGACGTACTCGCGCGCGGTGCGCCGCCGGCGCAGCACCGACCGGGAGCCGTTCACCACTGCGGCGCGCAGGTAGGCCACCGCGGCCGTCTCGTCGCGCAGTCCGGTCCAGTGCCGGTGCAGGCCGGTGAACGCCTCCTGCACCACGTCCTCCGCGGTGGCCGGAATGTCGACCAGCAGCATCGCCAGCCGCATCAGCCGCAGCCGGTGGTCGCGGTAGAGATCGGCGAGGGTGAGCGGCTTCTCCTCGGCAGGCGCCTGCGGCTGCCCGCCCGAACCGCCGGGACCGTCCGGAGCGGTCGCGAACGGACCGCCGCCCTCGGGCGCCGGTCTGCTGTCGATGGCGCGCAACCGGCCCAGCGTCCGGTCGACGGCGTTCTCGGCCCGCTCCTCCTCCACACTCAACAGCCTAGCGACCACGTCCGACGCCTTTCGCGGGCTTGTCCCTCCGGGCATCCGGAGGGGTGACCAGACCCATCCGGCGGATGACTGCCCCCGCGGGGCGGGTACGTGATACTGACCCGGAGAGCACGCGCTGCGCCGAGCAGCGACCGCCGATGACGAGGAGGCCGTCCGTGCCGATCGCCACGCCCGAGATCTACAACGAGATGCTGGACAACGCCAAGAACGGCGAGTTCGCCTACCCGGCGATCAACGTGACCAGCACGGAGACCCTGAACGCGGCGCTGCGCGGGTTCGCCGAGGCGGGTTCGGACGGCATCGTCCAGGTCTCGACCGGTGGCGCGGAGTTCCTGTCCGGGACCCGGGTCAAGGACATGGTCACCGGTTCGGTCGGCCTCGCCGAGTTCGCGCACGTCGTCGCCGACAAGTACCCGGTGAACATCGCCCTGCACACCGACCACTGCCCGAAGGACAAGCTCGACGGCTTCGTCCGGCCGCTGCTGAAGATCAGCCAGGAGCGGGTCGCCAAGGGCGAGAACCCGCTGTTCCAGTCGCACATGTGGGACGGCTCCGCGGTCGAGCTGGAGGAGAACCTCAAGATCGCCGCCGAGCTGCTCGACGAGGCGGTCAAGGCGAAGATCATCCTCGAGGTCGAGATCGGCGTCGTCGGCGGCGAGGAGGACGGCGTCGCCCACGACATCAACGACAAGCTCTACACCGCCCCCGGCGACTACGAGCGCACCGTCGAGGTGCTCGGCGCCGGCGAGAAGGGCCGCTACCTGCTCGCCGCGACCTTCGGCAACGTGCACGGCGTCTACAAGCCGGGCAACGTGAAGCTCCGCCCGGAGATCCTCAAGCAGGGCCAGGAGGTCGCCCGCGGCAAGCTGGGCTCCGGCGCCGCGGACAAGCCGTTCGATCTCGTCTTCCACGGCGGGTCCGGCTCGCTGCTGGAGGAGATCCACGAGTCGCTGACCTACGGCGTCGTCAAGATGAACGTCGACACCGACACCCAGTACGCCTTCACCCGCCCGATCGTGGCGCACATGTTCGAGAACTACGACGGCGTCCTCAAGATCGACGGCGAGGTCGGCAACAAGAAGGCCTACGACCCGCGGTCGTACCTGAAGAAGGCCGAGGTCGCGATGAGCGAGCGCGTGATCGAGGCGTGCGAGGCGCTCAAGTCCGCCGGCAAGGCCCTCTGACGTTGCGGGGACGGTCGTCGGGGCCCCGGCCCCGATGACCACCCGCGGGCCGCGCGGCGCCACAATGGCGGTATGAGTCTGCACGGCAACCTGCTCGAGCCCGAGGCCACGCGCCTGCCGGTCGACCCGGCCGCCGCCGAGCTGGACGGCGGTGCCGATCCGGCGGACGTGGCCGCCGCCAGCCCGTCGTCGAGCATCGCCTGGGCGGTGCTGGCCGAGCGGGCGCTGGACGCCGGCGAGACCGTCGCCGCCTACGCCTACGCCCGCACCGGCTACCACCGCGCCCTCGACCAGCTGCGCCGCAACGGATGGAAGGGCTTCGGCCCGGTGCCGTGGGCGCACGAGCCGAACCGCGGCTACCTGCGCGCCTGCGGGGCGCTGCTGCGCGCCGCGACCGCGATCGGCGAGACCGCCGAGGTCGAGCGGCTGCGCACGCTGATCGCCGACTCCGACCCGGCTGCGCTCGCCGCGCTCGGCATCGACTGAGCGGGCCGGTGCCGCCTGACGCGCTGGCCCGGGTGCGGGCCCGCGGGCGGCTCGGCGCGCGCCGGGTGCGGGCGTCCTGGCTGCCGATCCTGCAGTGCGCGTTCGCCGCCGGGCTCGCGCTGTGGGTGGCCGGCGACCTGGTCGGGCACGACCGGCCGTTCTTCGCGCCGATCGCCGCGGTGATCAGCCTCGGCGTCTCGCTGAACTCGCGCCTGCGCCGGGCCGCCGAGCTGGTGGTCGGCGTGAGCCTGGGCGTGCTGGTCGGCGACCTGATCATCGCCGAGATCGGCAGCGGGGTCTGGCAGCTGATGCTGGTCGTCGCGCTGGCGATCACCCTCGCCACCTTCTTCGACGGCGGCAACCTGATCGTCGCCCAGGCCGGCGCGTCCGCGGTGCTGGTGACGACGCTGCTGCCACCGGGGGACAGCAGCGGCATCGACCGCTGCGTGGACGCGCTGATCGGCGGCCTGGCCGGGATCCTGATCGCCGCGGTCATCCCGGTGAACCCGATCCGGCTGGTTCGCCGGTCCGCCCGCCGGGTGCTCGACGACCTGGTCACGGTGCTCACCGACACCGCGTCCGCGATGCGCGAGCACGACCGGGAGTGCGCGGTCCGGGCGCTGCACCGGGCCCGCGACACCCAGGCCGGGATCGACGAGCTGCGCGCCGCCGTCGGGGGTGCCGGTGAGGTCGCCATCGTGTCACCGCTGCACCGGCCACGCCGCCGGATGCTGCGCCGCTACCGGGAGCTGGCCGACCGGGCCGACTACGCGCACCGCAACGCGCGGGTGCTCGCCCGCCGCACCCTGACCGCGCTGGAGGACGGCGAGCGGATCCCGGCCGAGCTGCCCGACGCGGTCACCGAGCTGGCCGGGGCGGTCGGCGCGCTGATCCGCGAGCTCGGCCAGGACGGCGACCGGGAGCGGGCCCGGCCGGCGTTCCTCGACGCCGTCGGGCACTCCCCGGTGCTGTCCGACCGGCAGGCCGGCACCGGACCGGCGGACGGGACGGCGGCCGTCTCGGTGCCGGTGCTCGTCGCCCAGGCCCGGTCGATCGCGGTCGACCTGCTGCAGGCGACCGGGATGAGCCGGTCCGAGGCGCTGGGCGCCCTCCGTGATCGGCTGCCGGGGGACGACTTGGGCTGATCGGGGGAGTGGGGGTTCCGTCACGGTACGGTCACGGAGCAGAATCGGCGCTGCTCGGCGCCGGGGACGACTCGTCCCCCTGCACGGTGTGGTGTGGCCGCCGCCGTCGACCGCACCGATGCCGCACCGCGAGCGTCGCACAGTGATCGGGGTCCACCACGTGCAGTTGCTCATCCGCTACGTCCTCGCGCCCCTCGTCCGTCTGCTGTGGCGCCCCGCGGTGCACGGCGCCGACCGGATCCCGGCACACGGTCCGGTGATCCTCGCTGCCAACCACCGGGCCGCCGTCGACACCGCCTTCATCCCGCTGGTCGCCGCCCGCCGGGTGGCCTTCCTCGGCAAGGCCGAGTACTTCACCGGGCGCGGGCTGCGCGGCCGCCTGATGGCGTCGTTCCTGCGCGCGCTCGGCTACATCCCGGTCGACCGGGGCAACGCCCGCGCCGGGCTCGCCGCGCTCGCCGCCGGACGCGAGGTGCTGGCGGCGGGCGGCGTCTTCGGGATCTACCCGGAGGGCACCCGCTCGCTCGACGGGCGGCTGCACCGCGGGCACACCGGGGTGGCCAGCCTCGCGCTGTCGACCGGCGCCGTCGTCGTCCCGGTGGGGCTGCGCGGCACCGAGCGGGTGCAGCCGGTCGGCAGGCTGTTCCCGCGGCTGGCCCGGGTGGAGATCCGGTTCGGCGCACCGCTGGAGTTCAGCCGCTACGAGGGGCTGGAGGGCGCGCCGGCGATCCGCCGCGCGGTCACCGACGAGATCATGGACGCGATCGCCGACCTGTCCGGCCAGACCTACGTCGACTCCTACCACCGGCGTCCCGGCGAGACGCTGCCCGCCGCCGCCTGACCTCAGGCCGCCGGCAGCACCGGGTGCCACGGCTCGGTGTGCTGGTACCAGGCCCAGCGCTTGACCGGCCGCGGGTACGGCTCGCCGTCGCGGACCGGGGTGGAGCCGGTGGAGCCGATCTGGATCGCCCGTCCGGTCGTCGCCGTCACCCCGCGCCCGCCGCGGACCCGCACCCCGCCCGGCCCGGCCTCGACGACGAGCGCCGGGACCCGGCCGTGGAACACCCGGGTGGCGTCGCAGTACGCCTCGCCGTACAGGTCGCGGATCTCGCCGCGGCCGGCCAGCACCCCGCCGTTGTCGTCGCGCACCAGCGGCTCCGGCCGGGCGGTCCCGGTCCGGGCGAGCGCGGCCGCGGCGGCCGGCCGGACCGGGAACCCCCAGCCGGCCGCCGCCGCCGACCGGCCGGACACCGGCAGGTACGCCACCTCGGTGCCCAGCGCACCGGCCCGCAGCAGCCGGACCAGCACCGCGGCCAGGTCGGCGTCCTCGCCGTGCACGATCAGCCGGGCGCCGGGATGCTCGGCGAGCAGCGGATCGACCGCCTCCTTGCCGGGCCGCGGGCCGACGGTGACCGAGCGCACCGCCGGATCGGACGCGAGTGACGCCGGTACCCGTTCCCGGCGCCCGGCGGGCCGGATACCGTAGAACGGACGACGGCGGCGCTGCGGCACGCAGGCGAGCAGCACCGCTTCGGGATCGGTCGACACCACAGATCGAGTACCCTCCTCGCCGCGGAATCCGGTAACCACGCCCGGGTCCGCGGCCGTGACGAGCGTGTGTGAACTGGAGTCTCTTACATGCCCGCAATCGTGTTGATCGGCGCCCAGTGGGGCGACGAGGGCAAGGGCAAGGCGACGGACCTGCTGGGCGGGCAGTTCGGCTGGGTCGTCCGCTACCAGGGCGGCAACAACGCCGGGCACACCGTCGTCACGCCGGACGGGCGCGACTTCGCGCTCAAGCTGATCCCGTCCGGGATCCTGTCGCCGGGCGTCAAGAACGTCATCGGCAACGGCGTGGTGGTCAATCCCGAGGCGCTGATCGAGGAGAAGGCCGGGCTGGAGCGCCGCGGCGTCGACACCTCCGGCCTGCTCATCTCGGCCGACTCGCACCTGATCATGCCCTACCACGTGGCGATCGACCGGGTCACCGAGCGCTACCTGGGCAAGGCCAAGATCGGCACCACCGGCCGCGGCATCGGCCCCGCCTACCAGGACAAGGTGGCCCGGGTCGGCGTCCGCGCCGCGGACCTGCTCGACGAGAAGATCCTGCACCAGAAGGTGGAGGCCGCGCTCGAGCTGAAGAACCAGATCATGGTCAAGGTCTACAACCGGCGCGCGCTGGACTTCCACGAGGTCGTCGACACCGTGCTGGAGCAGTCCAAGGAGTTCGCCGACAAGATCGTCGACACCCGGCTGCTGCTGAACCAGGCCCTGGAGCGCGGCGAGACGCTGCTGCTGGAGGGCTCGCAGGGCACCCTGCTCGACGTCGACCACGGCACGTACCCCTTCGTGACCAGCTCGAACCCGACCGCCGGCGGCGCATCGGTCGGCTCCGGCATCGGCCCGAACAAGATCACCCGGGTGATCGGCATCCTGAAGGCCTACACCACCCGCGTCGGCTCCGGCCCGTTCCCGACCGAGCTGTTCGACGAGATGGGCGACTGGCTGCGCAAGACCGGCGGCGAGGTCGGGGTGAACACCGGCCGGGCCCGGCGCTGCGGCTGGTTCGACGCGGTGATCGGCCGGTACGCGGTGCGCGTCAACGGCATCACCGACGTGTTCCTCACCAAGCTGGACGTGCTGTCCGGGCTGGAGACGGTGCCGATCTGCGTCGGCTACGAGGTCGACGGCCACCGGGTCGACGAGATGCCGATGACCCAGACCGGCTTCCACCACGCCGTCCCGGTGTACGAGGAGATGCCCGGCTGGTTCGAGGACCTCTCCGGCGCCCGCACCTGGGAGGAGCTGCCCGCCGCGGCGCAGGCCTACGTGCAGCGGATCGAGGAGCTCACCGGTGCGCCGGTCTCCGCGATCGGGGTCGGCCCCGGGCGGGAGCAGACGATCACCCGCTGATCCGGCGTCCGGCGGCGCGGCGGCCTCCGACTTCGGTCGGAGCCTCCCGATCCGTCGGCCGATCCGGGCGTCCGGGTGGCGTTCCTGGCGTGCACGGCGCCGGTACCGGGATCCCCCGGTGCCGGTCGTCGACACGGGAGGAACGACATGGCCGGGTACGGATCGTCCCGCCTCGCCGGGGTGGCCGCCGTCGCCGCGCTGGTGCTGACCGGGTGCGCGAGCGGCGGGACGCCCGCCGCGGCGGAGCCACCGCCACCACCGGTCGGCTGGCAGGAGTGCGGGCCGGGCCTGGAGTGCGGCACCGTCGAGGTACCGCTGGAGTACACCGATCCCGGGGGTGAGCAGGTCCCGCTGGCGGTGCTCCGCCGGCCCGCGACGGACCCGGACCGGCGGGTGGGCAGCCTGCTGTTCAACCCGGGCGGGCCGGGGGTCTCCGCGACCGGGACCCTGCGGACCATGCCGGACCTGCCGGGCGCCCCGGGCGCTTTCACCCCCGAGGTGCTCGCCCGGTTCGACGTCGTCGCCGTCGATCCGCGCGGCGTCGGCGACTCCCGGCCGGTCCGCTGCCGCACCGACGCCGAGCGGGCCGGGGCCGCCGCGACCACCGCACCCGATCCGGCCGTCCCCGGCGGGCTGCCGCTGCCGGAGCTGCTCGCCACCGCGACCGCGTTCACCGGCGGCTGCGCGGAGCACCAGGACCCGGCGTTCCTGGCCTCGATGTCCACCGACAACGTGGCCCGCGACCTCGACCGGGTCCGGGCCGCGCTCGGCGAGGACCGGATCACCTACTACGGCATCTCCTACGGCACCGTCGTCGGGCCGGTCTACGCCACGATGTTCCCCGACCGGGTCCGGCAGATGGTGCTCGACGCCCCGGTCGACACCGGGCTGTGGTTCGGCGATCCGCTGCCGTTCCTGGGCGAGGTCGCCGTCGCGAGCGAGCAGACGCTGGACGCCTGGTTCGACGCCTGCCGCGCCGAGGGCCCTGCGACCTGCCCGTTCGGCGGCGGGGACCCGGAGCGGGCGTTCGACGCGCTGATCGACCGCCTCGAGGCGGCACCGCTGCCGGTCGCGGACGGCACACCGGTCGACGGCGCGAAGGCGCTCGACGCGGCCCGGTCGATCGCCGGTGAGCGGACGACCTGGCCGCTGCTGACCGCGGCCCTGCTGGCGGCGGAGCGCGGGGACGGCACCGCGCTGCACCTGATGAACGCGGCCGTGACGGTCTCGCCGTTCACCGCGCCGACCGCGGTGCAGGAGGCGCACATCGGTGTGCGCTGCGCCGACTGGCACACCCCGGCCGACGTCGTCGCGCACACCGCCGCCGCCGGTGCGGTCGTCGGGCAGGCACCGCGGATCGGGCCCCGGGCCGCGTACGCCGCCCTGGACTGCGCGCTGTGGCCGGCCCGGGACACCGAGCGGGTCACCGGCCCGTTCACCGCCGCGGGCGCGCCGCCGACCCTGGTCGTCGGCGGCCGGCTGGACCCGGTCACCCCGCACCACTGGGCCGAGTCCATGACCCGCACGCTGGACTCCGCGGTGCTGCTCACCCGGGAGGGGGTCGGCCACGGCTCCTACGGACCGGACCCGTGCGTGAACGCCGCGGTGGACGCCGCCCTGCTCGACGGCGTGCTGCCCGCCGACGGCACCGTCTGCACCCCGGCGCCCGCGACGACCGACCCGGCGGCCCTGACCGGCGCCGGCGGCTGAGCCCGCGGTCAGTCCGGCGGGGTGCCGCGCTCGCCGGACACCGGGGTCACCCCGATGGCGGCCAGCGGGGCGAGCGCGGCGAGCGCGAACCCGATGCCGTAGCCGGTCGCACCGATCAGCGCGCCGAGTGCGACCGGCACCATCGACGCGACGGCGTTCTGCCCGGTGTTCTGCACGCCCAGCGCCCGCCCCGACCAGGACGGCCCGGCGAGCTCGGCGGTGCTGGTGAAGGCCAGCCCGTTCGGCGCGACGGTGACGACCGCGCCGACCGCCAGCATGAGCACGGCGAGCCAGCCGGCGACGGCGTCGCCGAGCGCGAACAGCAGCAGCACCGCCGTCGCGCCGACGGCGATCCAGCGCATCGGCCGCAACCGGGACCCGACCCGGTCCGACCAGATCCCGGTCGCGATCCGGCCGAGCGCCCCCGCCACCTGGCTCGCGGCGACGAACGCGCCGGCCGCGGCCGCCCCCCAGCCCTGCTCGCGGACCAGGTACTCGGTGGCGAACGCGGCGACCGCGAACTGCGGCACGACCAGCAGCGCGCTCGCGCCGTGCACCCGCCACAGCACCGGGGTGCGGTACGGCGAGCGGGCCGCTGCGGACCCGGGCGCGAGCTGCGGCCGCGGCGGGTTCGGGGCGAGGCCCGCGACCAGCGCGGCCGCGACCACGCACAGCGCGGCGGGCAGCAGCAGCGCCCGGAACGGCCCGACGGCGACGGCGAGGGTGGGCAGGGTCAGCCCGGCCAGCGCGACGCCGAGCGGCTGCGAGGTCTGCCGGATCCCCATCGCGGTGCCCCGCTCGTGGGCGCCGAACCAGCCCATCACCAGCCGGCCGCCCGCGGCGAACACCGAGGCGGCGCCCGCCCCGCCGAGCCCGAGCAGGACGAGCAGCACCGGCCCGGGCCCGGCCGGTGCCGCCCCGGCGACCGCGACCGCGCACAGCACCAGCCCGGTAGCCATCACGCCGCGCTCGCCGTACCGGTCGGCGATCGCCCCCCACAGCACCAGCGTGCACAGCAGGCCGGCCGTCGGCGCCGCCACGTAGGCGCCGGCCTGCGCCAGCGTCAGCCCGGCGGAGTCGCGCAGCAGCGGCACCAGGAACGGCATCCCGTAGACGAACGAGCAGGCCGCGGTCTGCGCGACCGTCCCGACCGCCAGCACCAGCCAGCGGCGACGGCTGCGGGTCACGTCGGGGGGCACCCGTCCACGCTAGGTGCCGTCCCACCTGGTGGCGAATCGTTCCCGGATGCCGGGAACGATCAGGAGGCGCACTCCCCGGTGTCGACCGGCCGCGAGCCGCCGTCGGCCGCGACGTTCAGCGCCTGCGCGACCTGCTCGGCGGTCAGCACGAAGCCGGTCTCGGAGTCGTCCAGCGCGGCGCCGAACACCACGCCCACCACCTGGCCGTCCGGGTTGATCATCGGGCCGCCGGAGTTGCCGGACCGGACCACCGCGCGGACGGTGTAGACGTCGCGGAGCACGCTGCCCCGCTCGTAGATGTCCGGGCCGCGCAGCCGGATCCGCTCGCGGACCTTGCCCGGCGTCACCGTGTAGGGCCCGTCCAGCGGGTAGCCGAGGATGATCACGTCGTCGCCGACCCTGGCCGGGTCCGGGGTGAACCGGAGCGGCTCCTCGTCGAGCGCCGGGACGGCGAGCACCGCCACGTCGACCTCGGGGTCGTAGTGGATCACCTCGGCGTCCAGCTGGCGGGTCCGGCCGGCCGCGGTGGTGACCTCGACGGTGGTGCTGGACGTGCCGGCGACGACGTGCGCGTTCGTCATGATCCGCTGCGGCGCGACAACGAAGCCGGTGCCCTCCAGCGCCCGGCGGCAGGCCGGTGCCCGCCCGCGGACCTTGAGCACCCGGTCCCGGACCTCGGTCACCACCGGGGACTGCGCGAGCGCCGAGTCCGGCGGGCCGACCACGGCGATCGGGGTGCGCGAGAACGGGCTGACGACGTCCGGGAAGCCGGAGTCGTCGAGGATCTGGCGCAGCTCGGCGGGCAGCTGCCGGGCGGCACTGGGCATCACGCTGTCCACCCCGGCTAGCACCCGCGAGTCGCGGACGCCGCTGGTCAGGGTGGCGATGCTGGTCGAGGCGAGCGGCAGCGCGATCAGCCAGGCGGCGACCACCACGGCCACCGCCTGCACCCCGGCGCCGAGCGCCGAGTCGACCTTGAGGGTGCCCTCGCGCCGGATCCGGTCCCGGACGAAGCGCCCCAGGTAGACCCCGGTCGCCTCGCCGAGCGCGACGAGCAGCACCACCGCGCCGATCCCGAGCAGCACCTTCGCCGGCTGGGACTCGACCTGGTCGGCCAGCAGGGGGGCCAGGCGCAGGCCGAGCACCGCCCCCGTCAGCACGCCCAGGAAGGACAGCAGCGCGACCGCGACCCCGTGCCGCCAGCCCGATGCCGCCGCCAGCAGCGCCAGGATGACGACCACGACGTCGACCCAGCTCAGGCTCACCGGCCCACCTCGTCGGGACGGTCGGCGGGGTCGATCACAGGTACTCCTCGCGGGTGTCGCTGCTCCGCCCGGGCGGCAGCCCAGGCCTCGTCGAGGTTCTCGATCCGCGTGCCGTCCCAGGGGCGTTCCCAGCCGGAACAGTGCAGCAGTGCGGACAATAGGCCCCCGGTGAATCCCCAGATCACCAGCCCCGAGATGCGGAAGGCCGGCCCGGTGTAGCCGCTCGGGCCGCGCACGGTGAACCGGTTCGCCGGATCGGCGAGCTCCGGCACCGGCACCCGCACCACCCGGGCCACCTCGCCGGGATCGACCGCGCGGACCGGCTCCGGTGCGGCCCAGTGCGCGAGCACGGGGGTCACCAGGTAGCCGGTCGGCGGGATGAACAGCTCGGGCAGCACGGCCAGCGGCACGACGCCTGCCGGGTCGAGCCCGGTCTCCTCCTGCGCCTCGCGCAGCGCGGCGTGCACCGGGCCGGTGTCGCCGGGATCGAGCGCGCCGCCGGGAAACGCGACCTGCCCGGCGTGCGAGCGCAGGGTCGCCGCACGTTCGGTGAGCAGCACGTCCGGGCCGTCCGGCCCGAACAGCATCAGCACCGCCGCGCGCCGGGCGCCGGCCTCCCGGCCGGCCGGGTCGCGCCGGGGGCCGAACCAGCCCGGGTCGAGCCCGAGGGCCCCCTCCACCAGCGGTCGCAGCGGTTCGGGGGCGGCGCCGGGATCCGGCTCGGGGACGACGGCGGCGGTCACGACAGCCGTTCCACGGCCGCCTCGACGTCGTCCGCCGTCCGGAACGGGATCGGCGGATCGACCATCGCCGGCGTGCCGTCGGCCCGGACGACGTAGTTGAACGGGAGCACCGGCGGGGTGTCCAGCACCGCGCGCAGCTCGCCGCCCGGGTCGGTCAGCGCCGGGAGGGTGATCCCGAGCTCGGCGGCCAGGCCGAGCGCGGCCACCGGATCGTCCTGGACGTCGACGGTCAGCACCGGCAGCGCGTCCGGCCGGGCCGCGTACTCCTCCAGGGCCGGCAGCTCCTCGCGGCACGGCAGGCACCAGGACGCCCAGAAGTTGACCAGCACGGCCCGCCCGGCGAGCACCTGGCCGACGTCGACCGCGCCTTCGGCGCCCAGGCACGGCACGGTGATCCCGGCCAGCGGCCCGGCCGCGGGCGCGCCGGTCGGCTCCGGGCAGGGGCGCAGCGCCGCGACCTCCCGGGCGGCGGCGAGCGCGGCCGGATCGGCGGCGGCCGGATCGCCGTCGGGCAGGTTCGCGGGCGCGGCGGCCCCCGGTGGCGCGGCCGCGGGCAGCGGCGCGGGCGCCGACGGCCACAGGGCCCACACGCCGAGCGCGACCAGCACCGCGACCACGACGGTCGAGGCGATCTCCGAGCGCGAGGCGCCTGCCCGGCTCACCGCCCGTCCCCGCTGCCGGTGACTCCCGCCAGCTCCAGCAGCCGGTCCCGCTCCGGGCCCTTGACCAGCGCCGCGGCCTCGGCCGGCCCGGTCGGCCCGGTGCCGTAGGCCGGGCAGTCCGCCGCGAGGGTGCACACACCGCAGGCGGGTTTGCGGGAGTGGCACACCCGCCGGCCGTGGAAGATCACCCGGTGGGACACGATCGTCCAGTCCCGGCGCGGGATCAGCTCACCCACCGCGTGCTCGACCTTGACCGGGTCCTCCTCGGTGGTCCAGCCCCAGCGGCGGACCAGGCGCCCGAAGTGGGTGTCCACGGTGATCCCGGGGACGCCGAACGCGTTGCCCAGGATCACGTTCGCCGTCTTGCGGCCGATCCCTGGCAGCTTCACCAGCTCGTCCAGGGTGGCCGGGAGCTCGCCGCCGTGCCGGTCGACGACCGCGGCGCCCAGCCCGGTCAGCGAGGACGCCTTGTTCCGGTAGAAGCCGGTCGGCCGGATCATCTCCTCCAGCTCGGTGCGGTCCGCCCCGGCGTAGTCGGCGGCCGCCGGGTACCGGGCGAACAGCGCCGGGGTGACCTGGTTGACCCGCTCGTCGGTGCACTGGGCGGACAGGATCGTGGCGACGGCCAGGTCCAGCGGTGTCACGAAGTCGAGCTCGCAGTGCGCGTGCGGGTACGCCTCGGCCAGCGCGCGCACGATCCGGTTCACCCGCCGGGCCCGCCCGATCGGGTTCTCCCCGGCCGCGACCCGTGCGGCGAGACCGGCCGCGGCGCGCCCGGTGGGCCGGGCCGTCCGTCGGGCGGAGGTACTCACGTCACCGAGCGTACGGGTGACCCCCGACAGTCCCGCCGCCGTGTCGCGGCGACGGCCCGCCGCCCCGGTCGGTCCGGTCGGCGCAGCCGCGGGCGGCGAACGGTCTCCGATCCCCGCCGAACGTCCGTCAGGCGGGCCGGAGGTCACGAACGTGTCACGAAGCGGGCGGACCGGCTACCCCCGGAGCGTCGGCGAGCGAACCAGTACGAGAGGATCGGAGGCGCCATGACTGCCTGGTTGAGCGTCCTCGTCCCGCTGCTCGTGATGTTCTTCGCGCTCGGGATGGAACGAGTCGAGTCCCGCCTGCGGGAGTCCACGGTGCGGCAGGACGAGCTGGACGAGATGCTCGAACAGCCGCGTCCGGACGAGGTGCGGGCCCTGTTCCGGTCCGGCACCAGCCGCGCCCTGGAGCTGTTCCGGCTGCGCAACCGCCGCCGGCGGGGGACTCGCCGCAGCCAGGTTCCGTCGGCGTGACAAGATCGTAACGGGGGCCGCGGCGCGCCCTGTACACGCAACAGGCCCGATCGGATGAGAGTCCGATCGGGTCAGTGGTGCGCACGTGTGTGGCGAAGGCCTCTACACTGACGCGCCGACGACCCGCCGTGACGATCGCGGCCGGTGAACGAGGAGCATTGCAGTGGATGAGGTTCTGATCCGGGCCGGGATCTTCCAGGGGGTTGAGCCCCAGGCCGCCGAGGCGTTGACCGAGGCGCTGGAGTCCGCCGAGTTCTCCCGTGGGCAGGTCATCTTCTCCGAGGGTGAGCCCGGTGACCGCCTCTACATCGTGGCCGGCGGGAAGGTGAAGCTCGGCCGCAAGTCCCCGGACGGCAGGGAGAACCTGCTGATGGTGGCCGGGCCGTCCGACATGTTCGGCGAGCTCTCCATCTTCGACCCGGGCCCGCGCACGTCGTCGGCGACGGCGGTGACCGAGGTGCGTTGCTACACGATGGACCGCACCGCGCTGCGCGAGTGGATCGGCAAGCGGCCGGAGATCGCCGAGCAGCTGCTGCGCGTGCTGGCCCGCCGGCTGCGCCGCACCAACAACATGCTGGCCGACCTGATCTTCACCGACGTGCCCGGCCGGGTCGCCAAGTCGCTGCTGCAGCTCGCCCGCCAGTTCGGGTCGCAGGAGTCCGGCCTGCTCCGGGTGACCCACGACCTCACCCAGGAGGAGATCGCGCAGCTGGTCGGTGCCTCCCGGGAGACCGTGAACAAGGCGCTCGCCGACTTCGCGCACCGCGGCTGGCTGCGGCTGGAGGGCAAGAGCGTGCTGATCCTGGAGCCGGAGCGGCTCGCGCGCCGCGCGCGGTAACACGTTGGTACGCCTGTCCCAGTCCATGTGATGCTGGGCGGCGTGCCTGCCTCCCCCTCCGACTACCGGGCCGCACTGGGTGCGCCCGGTGCGGCCGCGCCGGTGTGCGCCTCGCTGATCGGCCGCTTCCCGATCGCGATGCACAGCCTCGCGACCCTGCTCTACGTCCGCGAGATCGAGGGTTCCTACGCGATCGCCGGTGCGGTGTCGGCCGTGCTGCTGGTCGGGACGGCGGTCGGCACCGTCGTCCAGGGACGCCTGCTGGACCGGCTCGGCCCGAGCCGCCCGCTGCTGCTGATCGTCGCGGCCTACGCGGTCGCCGTCGCCGGGCTCGTCACCTGCATCGAGCTGCGCGCCGCGCTGCCGGTGGTGCTGCTCGCCGGGCTGGTGACCGGCTCCGTCACCCCGGCGATCGAGGGCTCGTCGCGGGCGCTGTGGTCGGACCTGGTGCCGGCCGGCCGGACCCGCGAGGCGGCCTACACCTACGAGGCGATCAGCCTCGAGACCTTCTTCATCCTCGGGCCCGCACTCGCCGCGCTGCTCGCCGTCGGCACCCCGTGGCCGGGCACCGCGCTGCTGGTCGCCGCGCTGGCCGAGATCACCGGGACGACCTGGTTCGCGCTGACCCGTGCGGTGCGGCGGCGCTCGGCCCGGATCCGCGCCTCCCGGACCTCCGGCACGCCGGCCGGCGACACCGGGCTGCTCGGCGTGATCCGCAGGCCCGGCCTGCGCACGGTCGCGCTGGCGGCGCTCGGCTTCGGTCTGGTCGCCGGGACGGCGGAGGTCGGCGTGCTGGCGGCGACCGCCTCCGCCGGCTCGCCCGCGATGGGCGGGATCCTGCTGTCCGCCTGGTCGTTGGTCTCGGTGCTGGCCGGCGTCCTCTACGGACTGCGCCCCCGGCCGCGGTCGCTCGGGCTGCGGCTGCCGGTGCTGCTCGGTGGCTTCGGCCTGCTGGTGACGGCGATGGGGCTGGTCTCCCCGATCGGCTCGCTGGTGCTGCTGGCCGTGGTCATGATGGCGGCCGGGGCGCTGATCACGCCGCAGGTCACCGCCCACTCGCTGGGGGTCGAGCACACGGCGCCCGCCGACTCGGCGACCGAGGCGTTCAACTGGGTGGTGACGGCGGCGGTGCTCGGGGTGTCCGCCGGCCAGGCCGTGTCCGGTGTCCTGATCGACAGGTTCGGGCCGGTCGGCTTCGCCGCGGGCGGGATGCTGGGGACGCTGGTCGCGGTGCTGCTGTGGACCCGCCGGGCGACGATGGCCCCGACCGTGGAGTGCGAGCCCGCCGGGAGCGCCCGGTGAGCGGCGCGGGCGCGCTCCGCCGGCTGCGCGAGGTGGTGGCCGCCGATCTGGCCGGCGCCGACGTCGCGCACGACGTCGGTCACCTGGACCGGGTCGCCGGGCTCGCGGCCCGGCTGGCGGTCCGCGAGGGTCTCGACGGGTTCGTCGCCGCCGTCGCCGCCTACGTGCACGACCACCACCGCGCCGCCGAGGCCCGGCTCGGCCGGGTCGTCGCACCCGCCGAGTGCCGGGACGACGCCCGTGCCGCGCTGCGCCGCGCCGCGATCGACGAGTCGCTGTGGGAGCCGGTGCTCGACGCGGTCGAGGCCACCGGCCGCTACACGTTCTCCGCCGCGTCGCAGCCGTCCGGTCCCGGGCCAGCCGCCGCCGCGATCGCGGCCTGCCTGCACGACGCCGACATGCTCGACGCCATGGGCGCCACCGGGATCGCCCGCGCCTTCGCCTACGGCGGCGCCATCGGCGAGCCGCTGTGGGATCCGGCCGCGCCGCCGTCGTCGGAGGGCTACCGGCCCGGGCCCACCGGCTCGGTCGTCGCGCACTTCCACGAGAAGCTGCTGCGGCTGCGCGGCGAGCTGCGGACCGCGGCCGGGCGGGAGATGGGCGAGCGCAGGCACGCCGCGCTGGAGGAGTTCCTGCGCCGCTTCCGGGACGAGTGGGTGGACGCGCACGGCGACGACGCGACGGCGCCGCCCGCCCCGTGAAGCTCAGCCGCGCAGGTGGTCCAGCTGGGCGCGGACGGACATCTCGGCGGCGTCCCACAGCGAGGTGTCGACGTCGGCGTAGACCAGTTCGACGACGGCCCGCGGCGCCGCGTCCGGGCCGAGCTCGTCCAGCGCGGCGCGGACCTGGTCCAGCCGCTGCTCGCGGTGCGCCAGGTAGTCGTTCGCGATCCGGGCGGCGTCCGGCAGCTCCGGGCCGTGCCCGGGCAGCACCGGCGTGCCGGCCGGCAGCTCGGCGATCCGGCGCAGCGAGTCCAGGTACGGGCCGAGCGCGCCGTCCGGGTGCGCGATGACGGTGGTGCCGCGGCCGAGCACGGTGTCCCCGGCGAGCAGCGCCGCACCGTCCGCACCCGGCCCGGTGAGCAGCAGCGACACCGAGTCCGAGGTGTGGCCCGGCGTCGCCAGCACGGTCAGCTCGACGCCCGCGGCCGCGATCACGGTGCCGTCGGTGAGCGGTGCGGTGCCCGACACCAGCGACGGATCGGCGGCGTACACCGGCGCGCCGGTGAGCGCGACGAACCGGTCGATGCCACCGGCGTGGTCGTGATGGCGGTGGGTCAGCACGGCCGCGGCGACCGGGGCGCCGTCGGCCAGCGCCTCCAGGTGGGTGCCGTCGTCCTCGCCGGGGTCGACGACGATCCGCTCCCCCGAGTCGGGGACCGACACCACCCAGGTGTTGGTGCCCTCCAGCGTCATCGGCCCGGGATTGTGCTGCAGCAGCACCGAGGCCAGCGGGTGCACCGCACGCAGGGCGCCGTAGTGCGGGTGGCTCATCTCGGTCCCACTCATCCCCGCTCGCTCATCCGGTCGTCTCCTCGTAGCGCCAGTCCGGGTCCCCGGGCAGCGTGATCACCGCGACCCGCCCCTCGCGCCGGATCTCCGGGGTCACCGGGGAGATGTCGCGACGGGCGGCGGCGTGCAGCACCGCGGCGGCGCTGGTGTGCCGGGCCAGGTCCTGCAGTGTGTGCAGGGTCGGCGCCATCAGTGAGAGCTCGCCGGCGGCGTGCCCGGCGAGCGCCTCGGTGGGCGACCACCAGCGGGCCTCCACCGCCTCGGTGGTCGCGTCGTCGGCGTCCTGGCCGTCGGGGACCCGGGCGACCAGGAACGCGGTGTCGTAGCGGCGCGGGTTCACCGCCGGGGTGATCCACCGGGACCAGGGCACGAGCAGATCGGCGCGCAGCTCCATGTCGTGCCGGTCGAGCAGGGCGGGCAGCGTGACGTGGCGCCCCTCCAGGTCCGCGCGCCAGGCGGCGGCGTCGGCGACCGGGCCCGGGGCCGCACCGCGCCGGGACGCGAGCAGCACCCCGCACTCCTCGAAGGTCTCGCGGACCGCGGCCGTCACCAGCGCGGCGGCGAGCGGCTCGGGCTGGCCGAGCCGGGAGCCGAACCGGGCCGGTTCCGGTCCGCGCCAGCGCGCCGGGTCCGGCACGTCGTCGGGTGACACGCTGCCGCCGGGGAACACCGTCATCCCGCCGGCGAACGCCATCCCGGTGACCCGCCGCTGCAGGAACACCTGCAGCTCACAGCGCTCCGGGGAGTCCCGCACGAGCAGCACGGTGGCGGCGGGTCTCGGCTCGACCGGCTGCGGCCGGGCCGGGTTCGGAGCTGCGGTGCCCATGTCCGGGACCCTAGGTCATCGTCGCGGCGGCCGGGCCGTGAGAATGCCCGCATGCGGATCGGACTGGTCGGTGCCGGGCCCTGGGCCCGTTCGGTGCACGCGCCGGCGATCGCCGGCCACCCGCGCTGGACGGCGGCCGGGGTGTGGGCCCGCCGTCCGGCGATGGCGGCCGAGGTCGCGGCGATCAGCGGCGGTCCGGTCCATGACCGGTTCGACGACCTGCTCGACGCCGTCGACGCCGTCGCGTTCGCGGTCCCGCCGCAGGTGCAGGGCGAGCTGGCGGCGCGGGCCGCGGCCGCCGGGAAGCACGTCGTGCTGGAGAAGCCGCTGGCCGCGGACCTGGCCGCCGCCGAGCGCGCCGCCGCCGCGATCGACGACGCCGGGGTGTGCTCGGCGACCGTCCTGACGCTGCGCTTCGACCCGGCGATCCGGTCCTGGCTGGACGCCGTGCCGGCCGGCCCGCACGGCCCGGACAGCACCGGCACCGCGCGCTGGCTGTCCGGGGCGCTGCTCGGTGGCCCGTTCGCGACGTCGGCCTGGCGGGCCGAGTACGGTGCGCCGCTCGACGTCGGCCCGCACCTGATCGACCTGCTGGACGCCGCGCTCGGCCCGGTGACCGGCGTCGACCAGGCCCGCCGCGACGAGCCGGACCTGTGGCGGATCGGGCTCGCGCACGCCGGCGGGGCGCGCAGCTCGCTCACCCTGTCGCTGCGGATCCCGGTCGACCCCACCGAGTTCGAGGTGTCGGTGGTCGGCGCGGCCGGCCGGCACCGGCTGGACACCCGCCCGGCCGACCCGGTGGCCTGCTACGCCCGGCTTCTCGACGATTTCGCCGACGCGGTCGCGGCGGGCGACCCGCGGCTCCCGGTGGACGCCCGCCGGGCCCTGCACCTGCAACGCATCGTCGACGAGGTGCGGCGGACGGCCGGGCAGTAACCGGGCCGGATCAGGCCGGGTCGGTGCGGGCGGTCCCGTTCCGCGGGGTCGGTTCGCCGCCGGTCTCCCGGGCCGCGAGCTCCTCGTGCAGGCGCTGCAGCAGATCCTGCTCGGTCGGGCTGAGCCGGTCGGCGAGGCTGCCCGCCGGCTGCGGCCGGGGCTGCGGCGACGGTCGCGGGATCCCGTTGCGGTCGGCGGGCGCCGCCGCCGCTTCCGTACCGCCGGTACCGCCGGTACTGCCGGTACTGCCCGGGCCGCCCGGGTCGTCGGCGACGAGCATGTGCCGGGGGCGGCGGGCCCGGCCACCCGACGGGCCGGGCGAGGGCGGCGTGGGCGCACGCACGACGGGGATGCCGGGCGCCGGGGTCGGGTCGTCGGTTCCTGGCCCGTCCGGGGTCCCGGCACCGTCCGGGGGCGCGGAGACCGTGCCGGTGTCGCCGGTCCAGGCCCCGGAGGCCCAGTCGCGCAGCCAGGCGTCCTCCTCCGCTGGCGGGCCCGGCGGCGTCCCGGTCGGGACGGCCCGCAACGGGTCGGCGTCGGCCCGGTCGGGTCCGCCGGCCGGGGCGTCCGGGGCCCGGCCCGCGGGATAGGGCGAGGGGCCGCGGGCCGCGTGCCCGTTGCCGGCGTGGTCCGGGATGGTTCCGAGCTCGGAGAAGGTCGGCTCCCGGTGGTCGATCACGCTGCCGGTCGCGATCCAGGCGTCGGAGCGCGCGGGGGCGTCGTCCGGCCCGCCGGTGCCGCCGACGGCGGACAGGCCGGCCTCCGGGGTGGCAGGTTCGGTGGAGTGGGGATCAGCGCCGGGTGCGGCCGGGTTCGCCGCGCCGGAGGTGGCGCCGGGCTCCGTGCCGGGGGGTGCCGTGTGCCCGGCATCGGCTGCGGCCCCGAACTCCCCGCCGGGGGCGCCCGCGGTGTCCGCGCCGAACGGCGACTCGGTGCCCTCGCCGGGCCTGCCGCCGCTGCGATCGGTGCGGCCGGCGCCGGTGACGCGCGGTCGTCCGTCCGGATCGGTGGACTCGAACCAGTCCCCGGCGGCGGACCCGCGCAGCGCGCGGATCGGGGGTGAGGGTCGCGGCGCGGGATGGGCGGCGGCGGCCAGTGTGTCCAGGTCGGTCACCGGAACGTCCGGGCCGGGCAGCCCCGCGTCGAAGGTCCCGGCGCCGGGTGCCGGGCCCGCACCGGTGCTCGAGGGCAGGTCACCCGGCGTGTGCTCGTCGGCCACTGGATCGGCCGGCGCGGCCGGGGGGACCGCCCCGCCGGTCGGTGCGGACGGCGCCGGTGCCGGGGACCGGCCGCCGGATGCGAGCTGCTCGGACGTCGCGGACGGCCCGGATCGTGCGGGGGGCGTCGGCGACGGCGCGGGCGGTTCGGTCCGCTCCGGCGGGCCGGGGATGTCCGACCGGGCGGGCAGTTCCGGCGGGCCGCGGAGGTCCGATCGGGTCGCCAGCTCCGGCGGGCCGGGGAGCTCCGATCGGGCGGGTAGCTCCGGGAGATCCGGCAGGGCCGTGAGGTCCGGCCGGCCCGTGTGGCCGGGCAGGGTCGAGAGCTCCGGCCGGACCTGGCGGTCCGCCGGGTCGGAGAGGCCCGGCCGGGTCGAGGCGTCCGGCCGGTCCGGCGAACCGAACAGGTCCGACCGGGTCGTGCTCTGCGGCCGGCCCGGGAGATCGGATCGGTCCGACGGGTTCGCCCTGCCGGGGACACCCGGGACGCCCGGCCGGTCCGCCGTGTCCGGCCGGTCCGGTGAACCGGACAGGTCCGATCGCGTCGTGCTGTGCGGTGGGCCCGGGAGTTCGGATCGGTCGGACGGGTTCGCCGCGCCGGGGAGGTCCGGGACGCCCGGCCGGTCCGCCGTGTCGGGCCGGTCCAGTGTGTTCGCTCGGTCTGCTGTGTCGGGCCGGTTCGCCGTGTCGGGCCGGTTCGCCGGGCCCGAACGGCCGGGTGTCTCCGGCCGGTCCGCCGGCTCGGACGGGATCGACCGCTCGGACGGCTGCGCCGGGTCCTGGCTCTCCGCCGGGGCCGGTGGCGCGAACCGCTCGGCGGGCGTGCGGGACGCGAAGCGTCCGGACCGTCCGGACACCGCGCGCCACTCGGATCGGGAGGGCTCGAACGGTCCGGTGAACCCGGTGGACCCGGCGGACCCGGACGAACCGGTGCGACCGGAGGCCCCGGAGGCCCCGGCGGCCCCGAACTCCTCGGCGGTCCCGGTCGGATCGCCTGCTCCGGCCGCTCCGGTCGGATCGCCTGCTCCGGGGCCCCCGAATGCCTCGGCAGCCCCGGGAGCCCCGAAGGCCTCGGCGACCCCGGGAGCCCCGAATGCCTCGGTGGCCCCGGACGAATCGGCACTCCCGGAGACGCCGGCACCACCGGCCGGAGCGGACGGCTCGGCCGGAGCGGCCGGCCCGGTGGACGCGCCCGGCCCGGCGGACCCGGAGGGCGCGAACGGCTCACCCGCTGCGGAACGCGCGGACGACCCGCCCGTGGACCCGTAGCGCCCGGGACGGGGCACCGGCCGGTCCTCGGCGGACCCGGGATCGGGCCGGTCGCTCCCGGCGCGGGCGTCCGGGCCGCCGTCGTCCGGTGTGCCGGGAGCGGCCGCGGCGAACCGCGAGCGCGGTTCCCACCCGTCGCCGCCCGGCCGCTCGTCGCGGGGAGGCCCGCCGGACCCGCCGATGCCGAGCGGATCGTGCTCCCGGTCGTCGTGCGCAGGAACCGGCCCGGCACCGACCGGCAGCGGCACGCCGGCGGCCCGGGCGGCACGGTGGTAGGCGGTGTCCTCGTCGTCGTCGCCGAGCACCTCGACCGACACGGCCAGCCCGGCCCGGCGCAGGGCGGTCTGCGCCTGGTAGGTCAGCACCTCGGCGGAGCCGCCGCCCCCGGTGCGGGCCAGCAGCAGCGGGTGCGGCAGCGGGCCCGGTGCGGAACCGGCCGGGGTGGTCCGCCAGGCCAGCCGCCAGCCACCGTCCGGGGCGGGGACGCCGGCGAGCGCGACGGCGACGGCCTCGGCGTCCGTGACGGCCCCGGCGCCGGTCCCGGTGAAGCGGTGCGGCAGCTCGGCGACGGAGGCCGGATCCCCGCGGGGCAGGCAGCGGTCGGCGTCCGGCTGGACCCGGCGGGCCGCGGCCTCCGCGATCAGGTCGAGCCGCACCGACGGCGGCAGCACGACACGACCGGCGACCAGCTCGGCCACCAGCAGTTCCAGCGCGTGGCCCTCCTCACCGACGGCGACGAGCTCCCGCCCGGTGGCGAGCAGGTCGTCGTCCACCCGGCCGGCCAGCTCCAGCAACAGCCGGTACGTGGGGTCGGACATGGGGCCTCCTTGTCAGCCGGTGGGCACCGGCGACCTGCTCCACAGCGAGACGGCGGCGGCGCACGCCGCCCGGTGGTAGGCGGTCGGTGGATCGTCGTCGACCCACACCTCCACCCGTGGCACGTGCTCGCCGTGCACCCGCAGCAGGCGCTGCAGGGTGGCGGTCAGCTCGACCGGCCGCTCCGCGCCGCGGACCAGCAGGAGCCGCGCGCCGTCGTCCCGGGCGGCGATGAGCAGCTCGCCGCCGTCCGCCGAGGACACGACCGACATGGCCGACCACACGGCGAGATCCGCCGCCCCCGGCCCGAACGCCGGAGGGGGCCCGGCCGAGCCGGGCAGGACCGCGTCGACCAGGCGCCGTGACGGCGAACCCGGGACGACGACCTCGGCGAGCAGCGCCCGTTCGTCGTCGGTGATCCCGATCCGGTGCCGCAGCAGGGTCCGCGGCAGGGTCGCGCTCAGCGCGTTCGAGTCGCCGCCGGCGAGCCAGTTCCGCATCCGCCACAGCAGCTCGTCCGGAACCCGGCCGGCCAGCTGCAGCAGCAGCTCGTGCCCGGCCGTCGTCGTGCGCTCCGCTGTGCCCATGTGCTCGTCCCGCCGGTTCCGCTCAGCCGACCTCGACGGTCAGCTCGACCTCGACCGGCACGTCCAGCGGGAGGACGGCCACCCCGACCGCCGAGCGGGCGTGTGCCCCGGCCTCGCCGAACACCTCGCCCAGCAGGTCCGACGCGCCGTTGATCACACCGGGCTGCCCGGTGAAGGACGGATCGGACGCCACGAACCCGACGACCTTGACCACGCCGGTGACGGCGTCCAGGCCGACCAGGCCGTCGATCGCGGCCAGCGCGTTCAGCGTGCAGATCCGGGCCAGGCCGTACGCGTCCTCGGCGGTCACACCGGCGCCGACCTTGCCGGTCGCGGCGACCTTGCCGTCGACGAACGGGACCTGTCCGGCCGTGAACACCAGGTTCCCGGTGCGCCGGGCCGGGATGTAGGCGCCGGCCGGCGTCGCGACCTGGGGCAGGGACAGGCCCAGCTCCTGCAGGCGGGCGAGTGCGCTCACTGCTGGACCGGGCGCTTGAAGAACGCGACGAGCTGCTCGGCGTTCGCACCGGCGGTGACGGTGACCAGCTCCCAACCGTCCTGCCCGAAGTTGTCCAGGATCGCCTTGGTGTTGTGGATCAGCAGCGGGGCGGTCAGGTATTCCCATTTCACAGCCGGGGAGCTCATGGCCGGACTCTAACCCGGGCGTCGGGGGGCGGGCCGCACTCCCGCGGCGGATGGCGGTCTGACTGCGACGGGCGTCCGTGTGGGCCCCGCCTCGTCGACGCGCCGCCCGCGGGCGGTCTCCGTACGGTGAACGTGTGACGACGACCGTCCACCCCGGCCGAGGGGACGACAGCGGAGACAGCGCGACCGGCACCGGACCACCCGGGGCCTGGCCCGCCGGTCTCGCGCGGGCGCGGCTGCACGTCGTGTCCGGCAAGGGCGGCACCGGGAAGACCACGGTGGCCGCGGCGCTCGCGCTGGCGCTGGCCACCGGCGGCAGGCGGGTGCTGCTCGTCGAGGTGGAGAATCGGCAGGGCATCGCGCAGGTGTTCGACACCGCGCCGCTGCCCTACGAGGAGCGGCGGATCGCGGTCGCGCCCGGCGGCGGCGAGGTCCGCGCGCTCGCCGTCGACACCGAGGCCGCGCTGCTGGAGTACTTCGAGATGTTCTACCGGCTCGGCATGGCCGGCCGGACGCTGCGCCGGATGGGCGCGATCGAGTTCGCCACCACCCTGGCCCCCGGCCTGCGCGACGTGCTGCTCACCGGCAAGGCCAAGGAGTGCGTCACCCGCACCGAGGCCGACGGCAGGCCCGCCTACGACGCCGTCGTGCTCGACGCCCCGCCCACCGGCCGGCTGGTCACCTTCCTCGACGTCACCAAGGCGATGGCCGACCTGGCGAAGGTCGGCCCGATCCACGGCCAGGCCGAGGGCGTCAACCAGCTGATCCACTCGCCGCTGACCGCGGTGCACCTGGTCACGCTGCTCTCCGACCTGCCGGTCAGCGAGACCCTCGACGCCGTCGCCGAGCTGGACCGGGCCGAGATCCCGGTCGGCACCGTCGTCGTCAACCGGATGCGTGAGCAGTGGCTGCCGGACCGGTCGCTGACCGCGGCCGCCGGCGGCCGGGTCGACGCCGGCCGGATCGCGGGCGGCCTGCAGAGCGCCGGGATCGAGCTGGCGCCGGACGAGATCGACGGCCTGGTCGCCGAGACAGTGGAGCACGCCGTCGCCGTCGCCGGGGAGACCGCCGCGCTGCGCCGGCTGGACACCGAACCCGATCCGCCGCTGCCCCGCCTGACGCTGCCCGCCGTGCTCGGCGGCGTCGACCTGGGGGCGCTCTACGAGCTGGCGGAGTCGATGACCGCGCAGGGTGTGCACCTGGAGGCCCGGCGATGAACGAGGCGGACGTCCTGGACGTCGACGCGCTGATCGACGACCCGGGGACCAGGGTGGTCGTCTGCTGCGGCTCCGGCGGGGTCGGCAAGACGACCACCTCGGCGGCGCTCGCGCTGCGGGCCGCCGAACGGGGCCGTCAGGTCGTCGTGCTGACGATCGACCCGGCGCGCCGGCTGGCCCAGGCACTCGGCCTGTCCGAGCTGTCCAACGACCCGGCGCCGGTCGCCAGGGCCCGCGGCGACCTGGCGGCGATGATGCTGGACATGCGCCGCACCTTCGACGAGATGGTGCAGGGCCACGCGCCGCCCGAGCGCGCCGAGAAGATCATCGAGAACCCGTTCTACCAGGTCATCTCCTCGTCGTTCTCCGGGACGCAGGAGTACATGGCGATGGAGAAGCTGGGCCAGCTCGTCGCCGCCGGGACCTGGGACCTGGTCGTCGTCGACACCCCGCCGTCCCGGTCGGCGCTGGACTTCCTGGACGCCCCGCAGCGGATGTCCCGGTTCCTCGACGGCCGGATGATCAAGCTCCTGGCGGCGCCGGCCCGGGCCGGCGGGCGGGGGCTGCGCCGGATCGTGGAGGCCGGGTTCGGGCTGTTCGCGAAGGCCGTCGGGACGATCATCGGCGGCCAGATGCTGCAGGACGCGTCGTCCTTCGTGCAGGCCTTCGACACCCTGTTCGGCGGGTTCGCCGAGCGGGCCGAGAAGACCTACGCGCTGCTGCGCTCGCCGGGGACCGCGTTCCTCGTCGTCGCCGCGCCGGAACCGGACGCGCTGCGCGAGGCCGCGTACTTCACCGACCGGCTGACCTCGGAGGACATGCCGCTGGCCGGGCTGGTGCTGAACCGGACGCATCCGGTGCTGGCCCCGGTCTCGGCGGCCCGGGCCCGGGCGGCGGCCGAGCAGGTCGGCGGGCCCGGATCGCAGATCGCGGCGGCCGTGCTGCGCCTGCACGCCGACCGGGTGGACCTGCACGAGCGCGAGCAGCACCTGCTCACCCGGTTCTCCGCGGCGCATCCGTCGGTGGCGGTGGCGCGGGTGCCGGCGCTGGCCGGGGACATCGCCGACCTGGACGGGCTGCGGAAGGTCGGGGCGCTGCTGGCCGGGGACGCCGAGCCGGGGGCCGTCGCTACCGGGAGCTGAGCCGCGAGACGGCACTTCACAACGGACTGCACCGCGGGTGTTGTAGTTCAGAAGGTCGCTAAGAGCACACAGCGGACGTGGAGAGCGCATCGTGCTGCGGCGCCTGGGTGCACTTCGGCCCGACGACCGTCTGACGCAGGCCGGCGCACTGTTGTTCTGCGCCGCGGACCGCACCCACCTCTCGGTGTCCGTCATCGAGGTCGAGGGCCGCGACGTCCTGCTCAGTCCGTCCGACCTCAGTGGGTGGAGTGTTCTCGAGCAGCTCGCCTGGGCGGAGGACCGTCTCGAGGCCGTGAACACGGAGATCACGCTGAGATCCGGTTTCGCCCGCCCTGGTGTCCGGCGGCTGCCTCCGGACGCGGTGCGTGAAGCGGTGGTCAACGGGCTGGCCCACCGTGACTGGCACTCCCCCGAGCCGGTTTCGAGCACGTGGGTCCAGGCCGACTCGGCACTTCAGGTGCTCAGCCCCGGCGGATTCACCGGCGGCGTCACCTCCGACACCGTGCTGACCGCGCGGCACGCACGGCATCCGGCCCTTGCGGACCTGTTCCGTGCTCTCGACCTCGTGGAGAAACAGGGTCTCGGCGTCGATCGGATGTACCGCGAGATGGTGGTTCTCGGCCACCGGCCACCACTCATCGTGGAGGAGGCCGGACCCCGGATCCGGCTCCGCCTGGTCGGCGGGGAGCCCGTGGTCCCGGTCATGGCGCTGACCACGCACATCGACCCACCGATCAGGCGACAGGACGTCCGTATCGCTCTGATCATCGACCACCTGCTCCGTAGGCCGATCGCGACGGCGGCGGGCCTGGCGCCCACTCTCCAGCGAACTCCCGCCGAGGCGGCAGAGGCGTTGGAGACGGCGGCCGAGTGCCGGATCGTGGGCGAGCCGCTGGTCGTGCGGTTCAAGGAAGGATGGATCCTCTCGAAGGAGGCCATCGCCGTCGTCGAGCGGGCCGGTCGTGCCGACGATCTCAGGGCCCGGGGGATCCTCGGCTACCGGAAGCCGGACGATCCGCGCCCCGTCGGGCGAGCGTGGTTCGCCTCGCACGACCGCCTGACCTCGGGGGACTACGCGCGTCTGACGGGGCTGACGGCCAACGGTGCCCGCTCGCAGTTGGAGCGGCTGGTGGTCGACGGCATGCTCGTGCGTGGGGACGACCGGGCCGGAACGCCCACTTCGTCGTCGCGCCGGGATGATCAGGGCATCGCGAAGAAGATCATCGGGTTGCGCGTGGCCCCCCGGGCCCCGGTGATCCCGAGCTCGGCCCGCACCGCGTCCAGCGCCCGCAGGTTCTCCCGGGCGGCCGGGCGGGCCGCGGTGAACCACGGGACCGAGCGGGCCCTCAGCAGCCGGAGCACCTCGGCGCCCTCGGTGAACGGCCGGGCCCACGGCAGGTGGAACACGTCGTGCACGCTCGTCGGGGTGCCGGACCGGATCCGTGGGAACAGGTTCGCCAGGTACCAGCGGGCGAACCGGCGTCCGTGGTCGGCGTCGACGAACAGGTAGCCGGTGTCCGCCGGGACCTCGTCGACGGTGTCCCGCAGGTCGCCGTGGTGGAACGTCCAGCGCTGCCCGGCGAGCCCGGCGGGCACGTTCCGCCGCACGTGGTCGACCAGGTCGAACGAGTGCAGCCGGCCGTGGTCGTTGTCGCGCAGCGCGGACAGGATCCAGGTGGTGGACCAGCCGTGGAAGGTCCCGATCTCCACCACGTGCGACGGCCGGTGGTGGCGGAGCAGCAGGTAGGTGAGCTCGGCCTCGACGTCGTCGAGCTGCGGGACCACCGTCGGTGAGTCCGCCAGGAACGCCCGCTGCTGTGCGATCACGGCGGCCAGGTCGTCGGCGTGGGTCCGGTAGAGGCCGGACAGGAACCCCGTCCAGTCGGTGGTCTGCACGGGGCCGAACGTAACGAGCGGCGCTACGCGCCGCGCGGCCGACCGGCGTAGTGGTCGCTGCGGGCCTGCCCGAGCAGGTCGGCCCAGTCGTCGACGTCCGGACGGCGGCGCAGCAGCGCGCGCCGCTCCCGCTCGGTCATCCCGCCCCAGACGCCGAACTCGACCTGCTGGTCGAGCGCGTGCGCCAGGCACTCGGTGCGGACCGGGCAGGCGAAGCAGAACTCGCGGGCCTCCCGCTGGCGGGCGCCGGTGACGAACAGGTCGTCGGCGTCGGCGGTGCGGCACCGGGCGGCGGCCCGCCAGTTCCAGACCGTGCCCGACGGCCGCAGCCCGGCCGGGCGCAGCCGGGCGCGCCCGGTGCGGCGCGAGTCGATCGGGGTGACGTTGTGCTCGGTCATGGCGGCGGGCCCCTCGGTGGTCCGGGCGGGCCTCCCAGCGGGCCCGCGTTGCGGCACCGTCGATTCTCGGGAGCGCGGGCGGGTCCGGGCAGCGCGCAAAACTACGCAACCCGGGGGACCCGGACCTGACGGGCTTCTGACCTTCCGGCCCGTACTCTTGCGCCGTGAGGTTCCCCCGGCGCCTGCTCCGCCCGATCGGCGTGCTCGCGGGCCTGTGCGTCCTGCTCGGCGTGGTGACGGCGGGGATGGCGTTCCCGCTGGCCGGTGGGCTCGGGGTGCTGTCGAACGATGCCGGCGACAGCGTCACGTCCAGCTCGGTGGACCTGGTGAACAATCCCGTCCCGCGGACGACGACGCTGACCGACTCCGACGGGCGCCCGATCGCCTACCTGTTCGACCAGAACCGGACCGAGGTCACCAACGAGCAGATCTCGCCCGCGATGAAGGCCGCGACGCTCGCTATCGAGGACCGCCGGTTCTACGAGCACGACGGCGTGGACTGGCAGGGCACGCTGCGTGCCGTCGTCGCGAACTCCACCTCCGGCAACGTCGTGCAGGGTGCGTCGACGCTGACCCAGCAGTACGTCAAGAACTACATGCTCTACGTCGAGGCCCGGACCGAGGCCGAGCGGTTGAAGGCGACCGAGCAGACCGCCGCCCGCAAGCTCAAGGAGGCGCGGGTCGCGCTGCAGCTGGAACGCCAGCTCAGCAAGGACGAGATCCTGAACCGCTACCTGAACATGGTGTTCTACGGCAACGGCTCCTACGGCGTGGCGGCCGCGGCCCGGACGTACTTCAACACCACGCCGGACCGGCTGACGGTCCCGCAGGCCGCGCTGCTCGCCGGGATGGTCCAGTCGACGACGCGCTACGACCCCGCCCGGCACCCGGAGACCGCCACCCAGCGGCGCAACGTGGTCATCGACCAGATGCGCGGCCAGGGGATGATCGACGACGCGCAGGCGGAGCAGGCCATGGCGGCCCCGATCGGCATCGCGAACCCGCTGGTCCGGGTGCCGAACGGCTGCATCGGCGCGGGTGACACCGGCTTCTTCTGCAAGTACGTCGTGCAGTACCTGACCGAGGCGGGCTTCACCGAGGAGCAGATCCTGCGCGGCGGCTACACGGTCCGCACGACGCTGGACCGGCGGGCGATGCAGGAGGTCAAGGCCGCGCTGGACCGCGAGGTCGCGCCGGACACGCCGAACGTCGCGAACGTGATGTCGCTGGTGCAGCCGGGCAAGGACAAACACCGGGTGCTGGCGATGGGCTCGAGCCGCACGTTCGGGCTGAACGCGGACGCCGAGGAGACCAGCTACGGCCTGCCGTACCAGCCGGTGAACCTGGGTGCCGGCTCGACGTACAAGGTCTTCACCGCGGCGACCGCGCTGGAGAAGGGCCTGGGCATCAACTACTCGATGCAGGTCCCGCCGTCCGGCTACGCGTCCCCGATCTACACCGACGGCGGCGGCCGCCCGATCCCGGTCCGCAACGCCAGCGAGGGCCTCCCGCCGCGGATGAGCCTGACCGACGCGCTCGCCCAGTCGCCGAACACCGCCTTCATCAAGCTGGAGGAGTTCACCGGCGTCCCGGACGTCGTCGACATGGCGGTCCGGCTGGGCATGAAGTCCCTGGCGACGACGCCGTTCGTCGATCCGGGCTCCGGTCGCCGGACCGACCGGTCGATCGCCGAGGTGATCAAGGAGCAGAAGCTGGCGTCGTTCACCCTCGGGGTCACGCCGACCAGCGTGCTGGAGCTCGCGAACGTCGGTGCGACGCTGTTCTCCGAGGGCATGTGGTGCCCGCCGTCGCCGATCGACTCGATCACCGACGCGAACGGCGAGGACGTCCCGATCACCGAGGAGCCCTGCCAGCAGGCCGTCGAGCCGGGCCTGGCCAACACGATGGTGCACGGGATGAGCAAGGACGACATCTCCGGCACGTCGGCGGCGGCGGCGCGGGCGGCGGGCTGGACGCGGCCGATGGCAGGCAAGACGGGGACGACCCAGCAGAACAAGTCGGCGGCGTTCCTCGGGGCGGTGCCGGAGATGTCCGGCGCGGTCATCACGTTCGACAACTCGAACTCCCCGCGCCCGCTGTGCGACGGCGGAAGCGGCCCGTTCGCCTGCAGCAACGGGAACATCTTCGGCGGGAAGACCCCGGCCCGCACCTGGTACGGCGCGGTGTCGCCGCTGCTGGAGGGCACCCCGCCGACCCCGCTCCCGCCGGCCGATCCGCGCTACCTCGACGGCGGCGCCGAGTCCCGTATCCCGGACGTCGTCGGTCGCTCGGTGGGTGCCGCCCGTGCCGAGCTGGAGGGCGCGGGCTGGCAGGTGACGACCCGGACGGTGGACAACCGGGCCCCGGAGGGCACCGTCGTCGGGCAGGAGCCGCGCGGTGCGGCGCTGCCGGGCGAGCAGGTGACCCTGCAGGTCAGCAGCGGCACGGTGCCGGCCCCGCCGCCACCGCCGGGGCCGCCGGAGGGGACGCCCCCGCCGGAGGGCGACGGCCCGCCGCCCGGGGAGGGCGGACCGCCGCAGGGCGACCAGGGCGACGGCGGTCCCCCGCCCGGTGAGAACGGCGGCGAACCGCCCGAGGGCGGCTGACCACCGGGTCCCGCCCGTCACCCGGTCGGGCGGGCGTCGGCGGCATACCGCTTCGCGACGAGGCATCGGACCTGGTCACGGCCTAGCATGCGGGCATGGCCGTGCGGTGGAGGAGCAGGCGCACCGCGCCGGCCCCCGTCGACGACGGACGCTGGGGCGTGGCGCGGCTGGTCGCCGAGCGTGAGGCGGCGCGGCTCGCCGCGGAGCGGGCCGGGGGTGCGGCGGCCGGTCCCGGGCCCGGCAGCGGCCGGGTGGACGACCCGGACCCGGCCGACACGCCCGGTCCCGCCGATCTGCCGGCTGGCGACCCGGCCGGGGATGTGGACATGCCCGGTCCCGCCGACGCTGCAGAGCCGGCCGATGGTGCCGACCCGGTCGACGCCGCCGACCCGGTCGACGCCGCCGACCCGGTCGACGGTGCCGAGCCGGCTGACGCCACCCCCGCGGCCGATCCTGCTCCGGTGCCCGGCACCGGGCCCAGCCCGCCGGCGACCCGGACCGGAACCCGTCTGCCGGGCCCCCCGCGCACGTCCCGCACCGGGACGGTCCCCGGGCCGCGCACCCCGGACCCCGGACCCCCCGACCTGCCCGCACCCCGCCGCGCCCCCGCGGGCCCGGCCCGCGAGCTGCCCGCACCCCGTCGCCCGCGCGCCGCCGCCGAGCCGAACGGGCTGATCTACCGGCCGCCCGCGGTATCGGCGCGACCCCCGGTGGACCTGGAGCCGGGCCTGATCGGCTTCTCCCGGCTGACCCGGGGTCGCAACGGCGCGCGCGCCTTCACGCTGGTCTTCGTGGCGATCTACCTGGTGATCATCATCCAGACGCTGTCGGCCATCTTCTGAGGGGCCCGGCGCCGTCCGCGGACCGTCGGACCCCCCGACTATCCTGGTGATCCGGACGGTCCCCGACAGCCGCCGTCCGCACGGTCGCGATCCGTGAGGAGGTGAGCCGCGATCGTCACGTCCGCGTCGCCGCAGCCCGCCTCCACCGCGCACCGGGTGTCGTCGGTGCTGGCCATCCCCGCGTTTCGCAGGCTGTGGTCGGTCACCGCGCTCACCTCGACCGGCGAGTGGATGTCGCTGCTGGCGCTCACCTCGCTGGCCACCCACCTCACCGCGGGCGCCGGCTACACCGCGCAGAGCTTCGCGCTGGGCGGTGTCGTCGCGACGAAGCTGATCCCGTCGCTGCTGTTCGGGCCGCTGGCCGGGGTGCTGGCCGACCGGTTCGACCGGCGCAAGGTGATGGTCACCTGCGACCTGCTGAAGTTCGGGCTGCTGATCTCGATCCCGTTCGTCGGGTCGCTGTGGTGGCTGCTCGTGGTCACCCTGCTGATCGAGCTGTGCACCATGTTCTGGATCCCGGCGAAGGACGCGGCGGTCCCCAACCTGCTGCGCCGACCGGACCAGATGGAGGCCGCCGCCCAGCTCGGCCTGGTCGTCACCTACGGCGTCGCGGTGCTCGCGGGCGCCGGGCTGTTCGCGCTGGTCAGCAAGCTCGCCCCGCTGATCGACGCCGACCCGGCGACGGCCGTTCACATCGCGCTGTTCGTCAACTCGTTCGCCTTCCTGATCTCCGCGCTGGTCGTGTTCTTCCGGATCCCGGAGGTGTCCGGGCGGCCCGGCGCCGCGGACCGGAGGCTGGCGCCGCCGTCGATGCTGTTCCTGCTCCGCGACGGCTTCCGGTTCGTGATCGACACCCCGCTGGTGCGCGGCCTGGTCATCGGCATCGTCGGCGCCTTCACCGCGGGAGGCGCGGTGATCGCCACCGCGAAGCTCTACGCGTCCAGCCTCGGCGGCGGCGACGCCGCCTACTCGGTGCTGTTCGGGTCCGTCTTCGCCGGACTGGCGATCGGGATGGGGATCGGCCCGCGGCTGGCCCAGCGGCTGCCGCACAACCGGCTGTTCGGCACCGCGATCGTCGCGGCCGGGCTGTCGCTCGTCGTCGTCGCGGTGGCCGTGCACCTGTTCATGGCGATCGCCGCGGTGATGTTCGTCGGCGCCTTCGCCGGGATCGCGTTCCTCACCGGCCTCACGATCATCGGCACCCAGGTCGCGGACGGGATCCGCGGCCGGATCAACGCCTTCGTCCAGTCGCTGGTGCGGCTGGTGCTGCTCGGCTCGATGTCGCTGGTGCCGATCGTCGTCGGCATCGTCGCGACCCGGCCGATCACGATCGGCGGGACCGAGTTCCTGGTCGACGGCACCCGGTTCGTGCTGGCGGGCGGCGGCCTCGTCGCCGCCGTGGTCGGCACCATCGCCTACCGACAGATGGACGACCGCGGGTTCGAGCCGCTGGTCAGGGACCTGGTCTCGGCGCTGCGCTCCGGCGAGCGGCGGACCGGCGCCGGTGTCCTGATCGCGGTCGAGGGCGCGACGCCGCAGGACACCGTCGACCAGGCCGGCCGGCTCGCCGGCACGCTGCGCCGGCTGGGGTACGACGTCGTCGAACCCGGTCACCAGGAGCGCGCCGGCGGTCCGGCCGATCTCGAGGGACTGCGCGCGCGGGCACTCGCCGCCGCCGCGGTCCGGGCCGACCTGGTGGAACGCGTGGTGCGGCCGTCGCTCGCCGCCGGCGCCGTCGTCGTCGTGGACCGGTTCGTGGCCGGCCCGCTCGCCCGGTTCGGGGTCGCCGCCGAGCAGACCGGCACCGGGCCGGACGACGGCGAGCTGGAGAGCCTCGCCCGGTGGGCGACCGGCGGCCTGCGTCCCGACCTGACGGTGCTGCTCGACCGGGCGCCGCAGTCCCGCGCGGAGCCCGGGGTGGCCGGGATCGAGCACGCCCGGGTGCAGCGGCTGCTGGCCCGGGCGCTGGCCCCCGAGCCGGGCCGGCACGTGGTCGTCGACGCCGACGGCGACCCCGACGAGGTCGCCGCCCGGGTCGGCGACGGTGTGCTGCCGCTGTTGCCGGCCGCACCCGGCGTCGTCGTTTTGCCGGAGGGGGCGTCGTGAGCGTCTGGGCCGACGTCGTCGGCCAGCCCGCCGCCGTCGCCGAGCTGGGCGGTGCCGCGTCCGATCCCTCCGCGATGACCCATGCCTGGCTGTTCACCGGGCCCCCCGGATCCGGCCGCTCGAACGCGGCGCGGGCGTTCGCGGCCGCGCTGCAGTGCCCTTACCAGGGCTGCGGCGAGTGCGCGGCCTGCCGGACCGTGCTGGCCGGCACGCACTCCGACGTGCGCGAGATCGTCCCCGAGGGTCTGTCGATCTCGGTCGCCGAGATGCGCTCGCTGGTGCAGCTCGCGGCCCGCAGGCCGGCCACCGGGCGCTGGCAGATCGTGATCATCGCCGACGCCGACCGGCTCACCGAGGGCGCGTCGAACGCGCTGCTCAAGGCGGTCGAGGAACCGGCGCCGGAGACGGTGTTCCTGCTGTGCGCACCGTCCGACCATCCGGACGACGTCCCGGTCACCATCCGCTCCCGCTGCCGGCTGGTGCACCTGCGCAGCCCGTCCCCGGAGGCCGTCGCCGGAGTGCTGCGCGACCGCGACGGGATCGATCCCGAGCAGGCGCAGTGGGCCGCGTCGGTGTGCGGGGGGCACGTCGGCCGGGCCCGCCGGCTGGCCCGCGACGCCCAGGCCCGCGCCCGGCGGGAGGAGATCCTCGGTGTGCCGACGAAGCTGCGCCGGCTCGGCGACGCGTTCTTCCACACCGAGGTACTGATCCGCTCCGCCGAGGGCGAGGCCGAGGAGCTGCGCTCCTCCCGGGACGACGCGGAGCGCGAGGAGCTGGCCGTCGCCATGGGTGCCGGCGGGACCGGCAAGGGCGCCGCCGCGGCCGCCCGGTCGGCGAAGGCGGCCGAGCGCGACCTGGAGAAACGGCAGAAGAGCCGCGCCACCCGCACCCAGCGCGACGCCCTGGACCGGGCGCTGGTCGACCTGGCCGGTTTCTACCGGGACACGATCGTCGTGGCGTGCGGCGCGCAGGTCGCACTGACCAACCCGGACCGGGGCCGCGAGGTGCGGCTCGCCGCGGCCGAGTGGGGGGCGGAGTCGTCGCTGCGCAGGCTGGAGGCGGTGCTGGCCTGCCGGGAGGCGCTCGAACAGAACGTCAAGCCGCGGATCGCGGTCGAGGCGATGATGACCGCGCTGCACCGTGGATGACCGGCCGCTGATCCTCACCGCCCTGCTCGACGAGCCCACCCGGCTCCACCTCGACGGGCTCCGCACCCGGCACTTCCCGCCCGAGCGCCTGCTGGTCGGGGCGCACCTCACCCTGTTCCACGCGCTGCCCGCACCGACGCTGTCCGATGTGGTCGCCGACGTCACTGTCGCCACCGAGCGGGCACCGATGACCGCGCGGGTGTCCGGGATCCGCTCGCTCGGCCGCGGCGTCGCGTACACACTGGACTCGCCGGAGCTGCTCGCCCTGCGCCGGTCCCTCGCCGTTCGCTGGCACGAGCACCTGACCGGGCAGGACGCCGGCAAGTCCGACCTGCACGTGACCGTGCAGAACAAGGTGACCCCGGAGCGGGCCCGGGTACTGCACGCGTCGCTCACCGCGGGCTTCACGCCATGGGACGCGACGGTGACCGGGCTGGCGCTGTGGCGCTACGACGGCGGGCCGTGGGAGGCCGGTCCGCGGTTCCCGTTCGCCGGCGGACCGGTACCGGACGCCGGGGGCGCCGGGTGACGGGGGCTGCGCGGGAGGCTCGTGGGCGGTCGCTACACTTGACCCGCAGCACGCCGCCTTAGCTCAGACGGCCAGAGCAACGCACTCGTAATGCGTAGGTCGCGGGTTCGATTCCCGCAGGCGGCTCCGAGAATCCCCTGGTAGCTCGACTACCGGGGGATCTTTCATACACTAGACGAAGCCGGCAGTGTGACAACGCGACGACGACGCGCGTGCCGTATCGGTGCGGCCGTCGTGCCGCGGCCGCCATGAGGCTCCGCCGACCGCTCTGAGATCGAGGACCAGCGCCGAAGGCCTGGGCGGGACGGGTGGAACGCCGCGACCGGGCCGGTGATCCCCGGTCGGTTGCGCAGGACAGCGGACTTGACCCAGCGCTGATGCTCACGACTCGAAGAGGCCGGGCGTCCATGCCGCGGCGCGGGGACGCAGCGCCCACCAGGCGCGCGCATACCCGCGACGCACCACATGGGTCATTCGCCGGCTGCGACGGATGCGTCGAGCCGTCCGCTCGTCCGCGGCGTCCGTTCGAAGATCCCGCATCCGCATGCGTGAGAGTTCGATCCACACGTGCTCGTTCACGACGAGCCCTCGTGTGTGTCCTCGGTCGTTGCCTGCCCGGGTGCCGAGTAGTCCGGAGGGCGCGGCAGCCAGGTGCTGAGGAAGACCTCTGCCGGGCGTGCGCCTGCCGGTCGGGTTCCGGGGTCGTGCACCCGCTCCTCGTATCGGCGGAGGAATGTGCCGAACTGCTCGGTGAGGTCGGCCATCTCCTCGGCCGTGAGCCAGGTGGTTCCGGCCCAGAACCCGGCCGCGTGCCGCCACGGGGCGGCCTCCTGGCTCGACCGCCGGTGCCAGTGCTTCATCTTCTCCGCCGCACGGTCGATGTAGATCTCGGACAAGGTTTCGGAGGCCATGGCCGTCTCCGGCTCCATGTCGTCCTCGATGCCCCAGGTCTGTCCGTACTTCACCAGCTGCCACGGCTTCTCCCGCCCGCGTCCGCCATCGGCCGGTTCGACGAACCCGTACTTCGCGAGGATCCCCAGGTGATACGCGCAACTGGCCACACTCTGCCCGGTGAGCTCTGCGCAGCGGGTGGCGGTCGCCGACCGCTCCAACCCGATCACCTCCAGCAGCTCCACCCGCAAGGGATGCGACAGGGCACGCAGCCGGGCGGGATCGGTCAACGTGTACGGCTCTCGCGGCATGCGAATCAAGGTATCTTGATTAAGAGATGCTGAGCAAGATGTCTTGATTCGCCCGCACCGGATCGCGGGCCTAGGCGATGCTCGAACGGAGACACCCCCGGGCCGGACCGACGACGGTCCGTGGCCTCCACGTCACCGTCCTCGCACCGCTCACCGCCGCCGCCGGCGACATGGCTCCGAGTCATGACATTCGAGGTCCGGCGGCAGGGTCGAGGAACCGTGTTCTCCCCCGCTGACCGGGGGAGCAGGTCATCGGAGTTGATGAACTGCGGAAACGTTCCCGAGATCGTCCTCGAAGCGACCGCCGAACGGACCAATCAGGGTTCGTCCGTGCAGTGGAGGTCGGGGACGATGGACAAGCAGACCTGGGAGTCGATGACACCAGAGCAGCAGCACGATGCGTGGATTCGGTATCAGCAATGGCAGCCGCCCCGCCACCGGGCCGCGACCCCGAGCGAGATCCCACTGCAGCGGGTAGGGACAAGGGAGAACCAGGCGCAGCAGCCCGCCGGTCGGCGTCGACGTTGGCCCTGGGCAATCCTGATAGGAACAGTCGCGCTGGCCGCCGGAGTGTCCGTGGCACTGGCCACCGACCGTTCCACCGACACGGCGAACTCTGCTGCATCTACGAGTCCTACCGCGAGCGCACCTACTGCAGAGGAGGCGTTCGTCGCGGACGTGCTCGACACCCCCGGCCTGACGAGCACGATCAGCGAACAATCCATGATCGACGTGGGCTGGGGAGCATGTGACGTGATGGCTTTCCAGGCATACGGCCGGGAGGACTTCGTCGCCGAGTTCGGCACCACGAAGTTCGGTCCCGAGGTCGCCGCAGTGATGATCGACGCCGCGCACCGCAACCTGTGCCCGCAGTACGAGTTCCCGCTCGTCTCCTCGGCGGCCCCGGTCAATGCCGGCGACCCCTCCACCTCCGCGACGAGCGGCCCGGCGACATCGGCATCGGATGGCACGTACGAAGTCGGAGTGGACGTCGAGGAGGGCCGCTACAAGACCACCGGGCCCGAGCCCGGTGCACGCCGCTGTTACCAGGCGCGGCTCAGTGACGACACCGGCGACTCGTCGTCGATCATCGCCAACGACCTCAGCGACGCCCGACCTCGATGACGGTCAAGGTCGGCGAGTTCATCAAGTTCAACGGTGGCTGCACCTGGACCAAGCAGGACTAGCTGTTGGAGGTGCTCGTAGCGGCGCAGCTGCTCGTCGGCGACCCGGTCGATCCGGGAGAGCCGGTTCATCCGGCAACGCGCCAGGACCGCATGCACGGTCGCGGCAGGGATCCCGAGCAACCGGCGATCTGGACAGGGCACAGCCGATGCACCAGCCCAGCCGCACGATCAGACGGACCAGCCCAGGACTAGCGAGCTTCCTGGCGCGTCAACAGGTAGCCGGCCGGGGGCTTGCCCGGGGCGGGCGGAGCGATGCGCATGCGCCCGAGCTCGCGGAAGCCACGGACGCGCACCAGATCGCTGAGCACGTCCATGTTCCACAGGTAGGCGGGCGAAGCCTTGTGGTCGTACGGGATCCAGCCGTCGGCGCCCGCGGTGTCGGTGACCTGCACGCCAACGAGGAGCGGCCCGCCCGGCTCGATCGCTCGGGCGAACTCGGCCAGGATCCGGGGCAGGAGGTCCGGCGGCGTGTGGATCAGTGAGAAGCCGGCCAGGATGCCGGCGATCGACTGGTCCGGTGCGTCCAGCTCGAGCATGGAGCCGACCTCGAAGCGCAGGTCGGGGCGACGCCGACGGGCGATCGTGACCATGGCCGGCGACAGATCGATCCCGTGGGCCCGGACGCCCGCCCGATCCAGGTGGTCGGTCCACTGGCCGGGTCCACAACCGGCATCGAGCACGTCGTTCTCCGACCCGCCCGCGCGGACGAGACGAGCGAAGGTGTCGACCATCGCTGTGCAGAAGGCATCGGTGACGAGGTCACCCCGTCGCACCATCTCGTCGTAGATCTCGGCGACGGCGTCGTAGTCCCGACGTGTCCGATCGAATGCCTCCGGCTCGCCCATGTGGCGGACGATAGGCACGGGCACCGACACTTCCGCACCGGCCGGCCCACGAGCGTGCGCACGGCTCGCGTGATGATCAACGGCGGTTACCGGCGGATCGCTCCGTCCGGCGGATCCGGTGCTCACCGGACCGTGCGGTGCCGACCGCCGGATCAGCTCGACAGCGCTCGGTCCTCGGACCGCTCCGCCACCGGCGCGAACCGCCCGGTGGCGACGAGCAGGACGACCACGACCAGCGGGACGATCCACCCGCTCCAGCCGAGGACGGTCGCCTGCGTGGTGTCCACGGGTACCCCGGCCATCGCGAACAGCAGGAACGACCCGGCCGTCGCGTTGAACGCGGAGTGCGCCAGCGCCGCGGGCCACACCGATCCGGACCGCAGTCGCAGCCAGCCGAAGACCGCGCCCACCACGGTGCACATCCCGACCATCGAGAGCACGCCCAGCCAGCCCGGAGCGTCCGGGTAGTTGTAGCCGAGCAGCAGGACCGGGGCGTGCCAGGTGCCCCAGACGACGCCGGAGACCAGGATCGCCGGGACGGCGCCGAGCGGCATCAGCTTCGGCAGCAGCCAGCCCCGCCATCCGATCTCCTCGCCCAGTGCCGGGAGGACGCCGAGGACGGCGGCGACCGGCACCAGGGCGAGCTGGGTGGCGACGATGACGCCGACCGACCCGGGCACCAGGTCCGGGCCGACCTGGGCCGCCAGGGTCTCCCGGAAGGCGGAGAAGCCGGTGAAGTCGGCCGGGTACACCCCGAGCAGCGCCCCGACCGGGAGCGCGACGAGGACGAGCGCCATGGCCACCGCGATGCCCGCCGCGATGTAGCCGAACAGCCTCCCGAACGGTCGCAGCGGCCACAGTCCGAGGGCCTGCCACCGGTGCGCCGGCCGTTCCACGAGGAACATGACGACGAGGGCGGCGATCGCCGGGGTCGTCATCATGACCGCGGCCACGAGTGTGAACGAGGGCTCGGCGAGCCCGTCGCCGAGCCAGAGCGGGAGCGTGACGAGCCAGGCGAGCCCGAACGCCACGACGAGGAACACGAGGATCGACCGCAGGTCGATCCCGGCCGTGCGGCCGGCGCCCCCGGTCGCGGACGGGGCCGTGACCGGGTTCGCGCCGCCGGTGGACGTCGTGGTCACGACGCGTCCGCGGGGAGGATGTAGAGGCCCGCGATGGTGCGGTCGTCGCGGTAGCTGATGCGGGCGGTGTAGTCGCCGGCCTCCATCGTGAGCCGGGTGTCGGTGACGGTCAGGTCGCCGGCCCGCGAGACCTCCGGCTCGCCGTGCGCCTCGAAGGCCCCGGACAGGCCGATGATCTGTGCCCAGGCGGCGGCGAGCGCGTCCTCCGACAGGCCCTCGCGCATGGTCGGGTCGAACTGCGCGGTGACGCGCGACCAGCGGCCGGCGGCGAGGTCCTCGACCGTCGTGGTGGCGAGATCGGTGGCGCCGGCGAGGGGGGTGGTGTTCATGGGTTCTCCGGTTCTGGGGTCGATCGGTTTCCCGTAGCGCTGGAAGGCGGCCTGGCGGCTCACACCGAGTGCGTCGCCGATGACCTGCCAGGTCGCGCCGGCCCGTCGCGCCTCGTGCACGACGGCACGCACCACGTCGTCGGCGGCGGACCGGACGGCCAGCGCCCGCTCGACGGCGCCCGCCCAGTCCTCGTCGGCGGTGAGCACGCGGGCGGCGAGGAGTGCGTCGGCCCGGCCGCGCAGGGCCCGGACGGCTTCTGTCAGGTTCTCCTTCACGATGTCAACTCTACATTGACATCGTCAACCTGTCACACAGCGCGTCTGCGGTCGGGCAACCGGACGTGCGTTACCGGGGGCTTCCGCTGAGGTCGCCGGCGTCGAGCGGGAACTGGCCGCGCTCCAGGGCGAGCAGCGCCCTCTTGACGGGCAGGCCGCCGGCGTAGCCGGTGAGCGTCCCGGTGGCCGACACGATCCGGTGGCACGGGACGACGACCAGGACCGGATTGCGCGCGCAGGCCGCCCCGGCCCGGCGCGGGCCGTCCTCGGTCAGGCCCGCGGCGCGGGCGAGCTCCCCGTAGCTGCGGGTGCGCCCGTAGCCGGTCGTGCACAGCTCGTCGAGCACCCGGCGGTGCTCCGGCTCGACGCCGGACAGGTCGACCGGCACCTCCGAACGTGCTGCGGAGACCGGTCAGGTACTCGCCGAGCTCGGCGGCGGCCTGCTCCAGCAGCGCGTGCTCGGCGCTGCCGGGCCCGGGCCGCTGATCGTGCGCGGCCGCGGCGGGGCGGCCCAGGCGCAGGCGGGTCAGGCCCTGCGGGGAGGCGGAGAGGGTGATCGGCCCCAGGCTGGTGTCGCGGACGACGGTGCGGCGGGTGGCGGTCTCTCGGGCACCATCGCGTCGGACGGGTCGTGGCGCGGCGGGGGCGCCGGGCGGCGGCCGGCGTCCCGGGCCCGGTTGCGTGCGGTGTTGCGCAGGATCGTGAGCAGCCACGGGCGCACCCGCAGCGCCCGGATCCGTTCCGCCGGGTACCCGCAGAGCGCCCGGTAGGCGCGCAGCAGGGCGTCGGCGGCGAGGTCCTCGGCGTCGGCCGGGGTGTGGACGACGCTGCGGGCACCGAGAACAGCAGGTCCCGGTGGGTGTCGACGAGCCCGGCGAACCCGGCATCGAGATCGGCGGCGAGCGCGTCGGCACGGCCGTCGGTGCCCGCGCCGGGGTCGTCGGTCATGCCGTGCAGAACACCACCGCCGGCGGCCCGGTTGCACCCACCGGCTCAGCGCGCGTTGTGGAAGATGATGCAGAGCACGTGCCGGTTCCCGCTGTGCACGGCGCTGACCCCGTGCCGCATCTGGACCCGGTGGTCGCCCCGCGTGCCGCGGCGCGGCCGGGTGCGCACCGGGAAGATCACGGCCTGGCCCTGCCCCGGCCGCAGCACGATCGGGCGGGACTGCTGCCGGGGCCGCTGCTCGACGAACACGTTCTCGCCGCCGGTGAAGTCGACGTCCGGGCGGGACAGCATGACCAGGAACTGCAGCGGGAAGGTCAGGTCGCCGTAGACGTCCTGGTGCAGGCAGTTGTAGCCGGACTCGCCGTAGCGCAGCACCAGCGGCGTCGGCTTCGTCTGCCCCTGCGCGGCACAGGCGTCCAGCAGGCCGTCCAGGGTCTCCGGGAAGCCGTCCTCGCCGAGCCGGCGCGCCCAGCCGTTCGCGATCCGCGCCAGCGGCGGGTACAGCTCGGTGCGCAGCGTGTGCACCAGCTCCGGCAGCGGCTCGGTGAAGTACCGGTAGCTGCCCTCGCCGAACGCGTGGCGGGCCATCCGGACGGTGGAGCGGAACCGGTCGTGCTCGTCGAACATCGCGGTGATCTCGTCGCACCGCGCCGGGTCCAGCAGCGGCGGGGTCACGGCCACCCCGTCGGTGTCCAGCTGCTCGGCCAGCCGGGGCCAGTCGAGCGCGTCCAGGTGCGGGTCCGCCGGGATGGTGGTCATGTCGCTGCCTCCGGGTCGGTGAGGGGTGTCCGGTGGTCCGAACACCGCCGCCGCCGGTCCGGTTGCGGGCGGCCGCTAGATGGGGTCCAGGATGCGGGCGAGGAACTGCCGGGTGCGGGCCTGCCCGGGCTCCACCAGCACCTGCGCCGGCGGCCCGGACTCGGCGACCACCCCGCCGTCGACGAACAGCACCTGGTCGGCGACCTGCTGGGCGAACCGGATCTCGTGGGTCACGATCACCATCGTCCAGCCGCCGGCCGCCAGGTCCTTGATCACCCGCAGGACGTCCCCGACGAGCTCGGGATCCAGTGCCGAGGTGGGCTCGTCGAACAGCATCAGCTGCGGTTCCAGGGCGAGCGCCCGGGCGATCCCGACGCGCTGCTGCTGGCCGCCGGAGAGCTGGTACGGGTACTGGTCGGCCTTCTCGGCCAGGCCCACCTGGTCGAGCAGCCGCCGGGCGTCGGCGACCGCCTGCTCGCGCGGGCGCTTCTGGACGACGATCGGGCCCTCGACGACGTTCTGCAGCACCGTGCGGTGTGGGAACAGGTTGTGCGCCTGGAAGACCATCGCGCTCTGGGCGCGGAAGCGGGCCAGCGTCGCCCGGTCCACCGGGCCGCCGAAGTCGACGGTGACGTCGCCGATGCCGATCACCCCGGCGTCCGGCCGGTCGAGCGCGTTCAGCGAGCGCAGCACCGTCGTCTTGCCCGACCCGGACGGCCCGATCACCGCGGTGACGGACCCGGCCGGCACGTCGAACGAGATGTCGCGCAGCACCTCCAGCGTCCCGAAGGACTTCCGCAGGCCCCGCACGGTCAGCAGGTCGCTCATCGCGCCACGTACCTCTCCAGCCGTGTCTCCACCCGTACCTGCACCGAGGACAGCAGCAGGCAGAGCACCCAGTAGTACACCGCGGCGACGCCGTAGAGGGCGAAGAAGTCGAACGTCGGCGCCGCCGCCAGCTGCGCCACCCGCAGCAGCTCGGTGACCAGGATGGTCGAGGCCAGCGAGGTGTCCTTGACCAGCGAGATCAGCGTGTTCGACAGCGGGGGGACGGCGGTCCGCGCGGCCTGCGGGAGGATCACCCGGCGCAGCGTGGTGGGGTACCCCATGCCGATGGTCTGCGCGGCCTCCCACTGCCCCTTCGGGATGCTGAGGATCGCCGCCCGGATCACCTCGGCCGCGTAGCCGCCGACGTTCAGGCTGAACGCGATGATCGCCGACGGGAACGGGTCGATCACCAGCCCGAGCTGCGGCAGCGCGTAGAAGACGATGAACAGCTGCACCAGCAGCGGCGTGCCGCGGATGATCGAGATGTAGACCCGGGCGAGCCAGGACAGCGGCGCGATCGACGAGATCCGGGCCAGCGCCAGCAGCAGTGCCAGTACGAGACCGATGACGAAGCTGATCGCGGTGAGCGGGATGGTCATGGTGACCGTCGCCCGCAGCATCGGCCACAGGTTGCGGCCGATCAGCTCCCAGGTGGCGGGATCCACCTACCGGCCGCTGACGTCGGCGCCGAAGTACTTCTCGGACAGCTGGGCCAGCGTGCCCTCGGCCCGCAGCTCGGCCAGTGCGCGGTCGACGTCGGCGATCAGCCCGCTGTCCTTGCGGGCGGCGAACGCCTGCTCGCTGGTGTCGCCGGTGGTGCCGGCGACCTTCACTCCGGTGTCGCCGGTGGTCTGCTCGTACTCGCCGACGGCGAGGGTGTCGTTGACGGTGGCGTCGACCCGGCCGTCCTTGAGCAGCTGCACGGCCTGCACGAAGCCCTCGACGGCCTCGACGTTCGCGCCGGCCTCGCGGGCGACGTCGGCCCAGTTGCTGGTCGCGGACTGCGCGGTGGTGCGTCCCTGCAGGTCGGCGAGGGTGCTGATGGTGGTGTCGTCGGCGCGGGTGACGATCACGCCCTCGGACACGGTGTACGGGGTGGACAGGTCGTAGCGGGCCTGCCGCTCCTCGTTGATCGTGACCTGGTTGGCGACCAGATCGATGCGCTGGGACTCCAGCGCGGCGAAGATCGAGTCCCACGGGGTCTGGACGAACTCGACCTCGCGGCCGAGCTTGGCGCCGACGGCGCGGGCGACCTCGACGTCGTAGCCGGTGAGCTCGCCGTCCGGGCCCTGGAAGCTGAACGGGCTGTAGGTGCCCTCGGTGCCGATCCGCAGCGTGTCCGAGCTGTCGGAGCCACCGCTGCTGCAGCCGGCGAGAACGGTGAACGCCAGTAGGGCGGCTGCGATGGCCAGGAACGTGCGGCGCACGGGGGTCTCCTTCTCCGGGTGACGGGAGGACGGTCTGCGACACCCCCGCAAGATCGAGGGAACACTAGGCCGGACGGTCCAGCCGGTTCAACGTGCGGAGCCGAGCCGTTCATCCACGGGGACGGAGGCCGATGGTGTGCGGACAGCCCGCCGCATCACCGCAGCGGCCGCTCCGACGCGAACTCCCAGACGATCGTCGACAGGTCGGGCCCGGCCCGGTCGGTGAACGTCCCGGACGCCCGCGGCCCGGACCAGGTGTGCCCCATGCCCTCGACCAGGTAGGAGTCGATCGTCGCCTGGCCGGGGACCCGGTGGGTGGTGCGGGTGTAGGGGTGCGCACCGGGCGGTTCGACGCGTTCGACGGCGTGCGGCGTGGTGTCGACGTCCGGCCGGCCGGTCGCGACGAGCGCCCCGAGCACCAGCCACTGGTGCACCAGGCGTTCGGCCATGAACGGTCGCACGACGTCGTCCTGGTCGCCCTGCACGACGATCAGCGGGACCTGGCGGGCCCGCGGCCCCATCGCCGCCAGCGCGAGCTGCGCGGTGTCGACCGGCGAGACGCCGTCCAGGTCGTGCTCGGCCCGGTGGAAGCGGTACTCGCCGCCCGCCACCGAGGTGACGGTCGCGAACAGGTCGGGGTAGGTCGCGCCGAGGATCACCGCGGTCCCGGCACCGGACGACGCGCCGGACACGTGCACCCGGGCGGGATCCGCGCCGTACTCCTCGATCACCTGGCGGACGGCCCCGGCGAGCAGCTCCGGCTCGCCGCGGTCGCGGTCCTGGTGCTCGGGGGACAGCGAGTTCCAGCAGAGGAACCCGTTGCGCAGCAACGACTGGGTCGGGTAGACGACGAGGAAGCCCAGCCGGTCGGCGAGCTCGTCGAACCGGGTCATCGACTTCATCGAGTTCAGCCCGTAGCCGGTCATGCCGCAGCCGTGGACCGCCACCATCACCGGCATCGGCCGGTCCGGGCGCCAGGACGGCGGGACGTGCACCTGGTACGCCAGGTGCCCCTCGGACGAGGAGTAGCTGCCGATGCGGTCGGTCCCCGCGCCCGGGTCCCGGGCCGCGGCGGATCCGGCCGTGACGAGCCCGGCCAGCACCAGCGCCGCGGCGAGCGCCGCCACCAGCCGGCGCCCGGTCCGGCGCCCGCTCACGGCCGCGTCCGTTCCGTCGGGTCCCGGTCCACTGTGATCGCTGCACACACGGTGCTCGCCCCTCTCCGTCGTCGGTCCCAGTAGAGGCCGTGCCGCAGCGGCACGGTCAATGCCGGACGGGCCGGACGACCCGTCCGGTGCGGAGATCCGCGACACAGGGGCTAGCGTTCCCTCCGGACGCGCCCCGGCCGCAGCGGGCACCCGGGCCGACCGGAGGAGGGCTGCGCGATGCGGGAGGGATCGGCCCGGTTCTGGCTGCCCGAGTGGCGCCGCTCCGGTGCGAGCTCGGCCCTCGCCGTGCTCGGCGGGATCGTCACGGTCGTGGTCCTCCGGACGCAGGACACCACGCTCGCCGTCGTCGACGGCTGGGTGGTGGTCCTGCTCATCTACCTGAGCGCCTACCTGGTGCTGACGATCACCGCCTTCGTGTCGGCGACGCCGGCCCAGATCCACGGCTGGGCGCGCCGGGAGAGCCGCGGGACCGTCCTGGAGCGCTACGTGCTGGGCACCGCACCCGGCCCGGGTGTCTCGATCTTCATCGTGGCGACCGCGCTGGCCGTGGCGGTGCTGTGGCTGCCCGGCCACGGCGGCGGCAGCCTGCCCGACGGGGCCCGGATCGCGGTGGCGGTCGCCCTCATCGTGGTCGGGTGGGTGTGCGTGCTCGTCTCGTTCGCGGTCGCGTTCCACGCGGACGACCTCGTCGAGGACCGGGCCGCCCTGCGGTTCCCCGGCGGCGGCGTGCCCCAGTGGGCGGACTACGTGTACTTCGCGGTGTCGGTGATGACGACGTTCGGCACCACCGACGTCACCGTGCTCTCCCGCGAGATGCGCCGGACCGTCACGGCGAACGCGGTGATCGCGTTCGTCTTCAACACGGTGACGATCGCCGCGACCGTCTCCGCGCTGGCCTCCGGCTGACCGCCCGGCTCGTCATCAGAGTTGATGAGCTGGGGAAACACGCCGGACGCCGTACTCGACAGGACGTCTGAACAGCTCATACGGGTTCGTCCGGACGGTGGAGGTCGGGGAGTGGACAGGTCGGCCGGGGAGCCGATGGACCGGCTGGAGCACGAGGAGTGGCTCCGGTTCCAGGCGTGGCAGCGGCACCGCCACAGCGACCGGCACGCCGTCGCCGCGGCCCAGACGCCGCCCGAGGTACCCGGCATGTCGAACTGCCGGCGGGCCCTCGTCGTCACCGGGCTGGTGCTCGCCGCCGTGCTCGCCACCCTCGCCCTGTCGGCGGTGGACGACACGATCGCCGGCGGCGACGGCATCCGGCCGGCGTCCGCGGAGTTCGGCGCCCGGCCGTGGGACACCGCCGAGGTCCGCCACGGCCCGGGGTGACGGCGGGCCGCCCCGCTACCCGGTGTCGCGCAGCAGCGCGCGGTGCAGCGCGGCGGCCTCCGGGCCGGGCGAGATGCCGAGCTCGTCGCGCAGGGTCCGCTGCAGCCGCGCGAAGACGGCCAGCGCGGCGGCCCGGTCGCCCTGGGCGTCGAGCGCCCGCATCAGCAGCAGGTGACCGCGCTCGGCCAGCGGATCGGCCGCGACCAGCCGGCGCGCGCAGCGCTCGGCACCGGTCAGCTCGGCGCCGCCCAGCCGCAGGCACGCCTCGGCGTAGCAGGTCATGGCCCGGTCGTGGGCCGGCCGGAGCTCGGCCCGCCGCTGCTGGACCCACTCGTCGTCGAACCCGGGCAGGAACTCGCGCTGGGTGACGAACACGGCGCTCAGCGCCTGCGCCCACGCCCGCCGCCAGTCGCCGCGGCCCGCCGCGGACTCGGCGTCGTGCAGGGCGGCCGCCGCCCGGTCGGAGTCGACGGACGCGCCGGACGGCAGCACCAGCCGCAGCCCGGACCGGCCGCGGATCTCGGCGGGGGCGAGCGCGCCGCGGGTCTTCGACAGCACCGAGTCGAACACCCGTGGCGCGCCGGGGTCCGGGACGCCGGGCCGCCACAGCACCTCGATCAGCGCGGACCGGTCGACCGCCGCCGACCGGTGGGCAGCCAGGTAGGCCACCAGCAGGCGGCCCCGCCGGCCGGGCAGCCGCGCGTCGACCGGACGGCCGTCGTGCTCGACGACGAAGGCCCCATGCAGCTGGATCCGCACCGTGTCATGGTGACAAGGTCGCTGCCACGTCGCGACAACGTCGCCGCAACGACCTCCGGGACCCTTCGGATATCCACAGTTCGACGGACGGGGCGCGATCCCGTCCCTGCCCGCAGGGGAGTCCGCCATGCTCCATCAGGTCAGCTGCGAGTGCGGCTACGAGGTCCGCGACGGCGACGAGCAGGTGCTGGTCCGCCGGGTCCAGCAGCACGTCCGGGAGAACCATCCCGAGCTCGCCGACCAGGTGACGCCGGAGGTGATCCGGGGCTGGGTCGAGCTGGTCCCGTAGCGGCGGCTCAGCGGCCGGGCGCGTAGGCGCGGAGGAACGCGTCCACGCCGAGCGCCACCGCCGAGGCGACGAGGTCCTCGTCGGCCTCGGCGGATCCGCCCGCCGTCAGCTCGGGGAGCTGGGACTGGGTGAGCGCGATGAAGTGCTGGGCGGCGACGTCGGCGTCGTCGATGTCGAGCAGCCCGGCGTTGCCGAGCCGGGCGAGCCGCCCGGCGAGCGCCTCCCGGATCGGCCCGAATCCGGCCCGGCGGACCTCCTCGAACACGGCCGGATCACGCCGGCTCTCGGCGAGGACCAGCCGGGACAGCGACGCGGCGCACCCGTCGCGCTGGCAACGGGTGAGTGCGACGCCGAGCTCGTGCAGTCCGGCCCGGAACCGGTCGGGATGCAGGTCGAGCGCGATGACGTGCCGGTAGGAGACCTCGTTCACCTGCCGGGCGACGTCGGCCATGGTCTCCCGGAACAGCTGCTCCTTGCCGCCGAAGTAGGAGTAGACGGTCGGCTTCGAGACACCGGCGTCCCCGGCGATCGCGTCCACGCTCGCCCGCTCGTAGCCCGCCTCGCCGAACACGGGTGCGGCGGCGTCGAGGATGGCGCGCCGCTTGTCGCGTGCATGACAACCGAGTCGGCGCGGGTCGCCGGTGCACCGGGGACGCGCCGGGTCCTCGCCTCGATGGCGCTGGCCGCGTTCATGGCCGTGCTCACCGGGACCACCGTCACCTCCACGCTGGGGGCGCTCGGCGCCGAGCTGGGTGCGCCGGTCTCCGGCATCGTCTGGGTCACCGTCGTCTACCTGGTGCCCGCGTCCGCCTCGGTCCCGCTGGTCGGCTGGCTGTCCGCGCGCTGGGGCCCGGCCCGGCTGCTGCAGGCCGCGCTGGTCGGCTTCGCGCTGAGCTCGCTGCTGTGCGGGTTCGCCTGGGACCTGCAGAGCCTGGTCGTGTTCCGGGCGGTACAGGGCCTGTCCGGCGGGTTGCTGGAGCCGGCCGCGATCGCGGTGGTCGGCATGGTGGCACCCGCCGACAGCCTCGGCCGGGTGATGGGGCTGGTCTCGCTGGTGATCAACGTCGGCCCGGTGGCCGGCCCGCTGATCGGTGGCGCGCTGGTCGGGGCGGGCGCGTGGCCGTGGATCTTCTGGCTGAACGTCCCGCTCGCCGGGCTGGTGGCGCTCGGGGCCTGGCGGCTGGTGCCGGGCACGCGCTCGACCGGCGAGCGGGCCGCCGTCGACGTCCGCGGGCTGCTCCTGCTGCCACCGGGGTTCGTGCTGCTGCTGCTCGGGCTGAACCGGGCCGGTGCGGGCAGCGGCGCGGTGACCGTCGGCGTCTGCGTCGTGCTCGGGCTCGCGCTGCTGGCCGGCTACGTCCGGCACGCGCTGCGCGCGCCCGCCCCGCTGCTGGACGTGCGGCTGCTGCGGATCCCGTCGTTCGCGGCGGCGCTCGGCGTGATGAGCGCGGTCGGCCTGGTGATGTACACCCAGCTCACCGTGCTCCCGGCGCTCGATCCGGCTGGCCGGGCGTTCCCGGTGGCCGTGCTCGGGCTGGGCTTCGGCGCGGTCGCCGCACCGACCTTCGCCGGGCTGTACCGGGTGCTCCCCCGGGAGTCGATCGCGCAGGGCACCGCGGCGCTGTTCATCGTCGTCCAGCTGTTCGCCTCGGCCGGGGTGACGCTGGTCGGGTTCCTGACCGCGGCCTCGGCCGATCCGGTCGGCACCGCCTACGGGGTGGTCGCGGTCGCCGCGCTGATGGTGGCGGTGGCGGCGCGGCTGCTGCCGGGGCGGCCGGTCGCCGTGCCGTGATCCGGACCGGATCCGGCACGACCACGGACGGGTGCTCGTCGCCGCTCCGCCGCGCGGGTGCCCCGTTCCGGGCGACAGGGTGTCCACATGCGAACCACACGCGCACCGTTCATGGCCGGTCTGCTCGCCGCCGGTCTGCTGCTCGCCGGCTGTGGCGGGGACCCGGCGCCGTCGGCGTCCGGGGAGATGGCCGCGCCGCCGGAGCAGGCGGCGCCGGAGCAGGCGGCCGGATCGGCGGACCAGGCCACCGCGGCGGCCCCCTGCACCGACGCGATCCTCACCGCCACCGTCAACGAGCCCACCGGTGAGGGGCAGCAGCGGACGATCCTGTCCTGGCGGAACACCTCCGACCAGCCGTGCACGATGACCGGCTTCGGCGGCGTCGACCTGCGCGGACCGGACGACCCGACGTTCGGGCCGTCGTACTCGCTGCCGCGCTCGGCGGAGGAGCCGTCCGCGATCACGCTGCAGCCCGGCGGCACCGGGATCACTACGATCACCACGCTGTCCGGCGGGGACTGGACGCCCACCGAGGTCGTGGTCACCGCGCCGGACGAGACGACGTCGCAGACGGTGCCGTGGCGCGGCGGGCCGGTGCAGCGTCAGGACGGGGCGACCCGGCCGGGCTCCTTCATCGGACCGGTGGAGCAGGGCTCGGTCTGAGCTCCGGGCCGGACGACGACCACGCCCGCGTCGTCGTCCATCCGGCCCCGGGAGTGCTCCAGCGCCGCGGCCACGACGTGCCGCGCGATCCGGCCGGCGCCGGCGTCCGGGGGCGCCGCGGTGAGGGCTGCCCGGACGCCGTGCTCGTCGAACTGCACCGGGCTGCGGTGCTCCCGGGCCTCGGTGACGCCGTCGGTGTGCAGGACCAGCGCGTCCCCCCGGTCCAGGGTGAACTCCTGGCAGGAGACCGGCGTGTCGGTCAGCAGGCCGAGCACGGTGCCGCCGCCCTCGAGGTCCTCGACCGTGCCGTTCCGGCGCAGGACGTAGCCGTGCGGATGGCCCGCCCCGGCGAGGACCACCCGGCGGCCGGTCGCCGACCCGCCGGTGCCCTCGGGGTGCAGCTCGGCGTAGACGGCGGTGACGAAACCGGTGGGGCCGTCGCGGAACCAGTCCCGCAGGACCGTGCCGACCGCACGCAGGACGTCGTCGGGCCGGTCCAGCAGGTGCGCCGCGGTCCGGATCGCGGACCGGGCCATCGCGGTGGCCCGGGCGGCGGTGGCACCGTGCCCGGACACGTCGCCGATCAGCAGGCCGGTGATCCCGCCGCGCCGCACGACGTCGTAGAAGTCGCCGAGCACCTCGGTCCCGGTGCCGGCCGCGCGGAACGCCACCCCGATGTCGAGCCCGGGCACCCGCGGGGTGCGGGCCGGGATGAGGCTCTCCTCCAGGACGGCGGCGAGGGCCGCGGACTCGGCGGCGAGCGTCTCGCTGGTGTGCAGCGCGGTGCGCAGGGCGATCTCGCTGTCGGCGGCCAGCGCCAGGGTGCGCAGCGACTCGCGGTCGGCGTCGGTCCACTCCCGCACGTCCGGGTCCATCGCGCAGAGGTTCCCGACGACCTGGCCGGACGGCCCGCGCACGGGCGTGCCGAGCCAGGCCCGCGCGCCGAACGCGATCATCTGCGGCAGGTCGCGCAGGCGCGGGTCGAGCCGGACGTCGGCGGCGCTGACCTCGGCGCCGGTGTCGATGATCAGGTGGCAGGCGGCCTCGTCGAGCGGCCGGACGTAGGTGCCGTCGGGATCGCAGACCGCGTCCGGGGCGGGGGTGCCCTTCAGCACGGTGCGGACGTCGTCGGCGACGGTCAGCGCGACCATCGGGGTGCCGAGGAGCTGGGCGGCCAGCCGGGTGATCCGGTTGAACGCCTCCTCCGGCCCGGACTCCAGCAATCCGGCGGTCCGCACCGCGTCGAGCCGGCTCTGCGTGTCGATCCCGAACCGTTGCACCTGTGTCCCTGATCGTCTCGTGCGGGCGCCGCAGGCTACAGAGCCGCGTGCCCCGGCCACCAGACCCGCCGGGGCGACACGCCGCCCGGCCGGATCAGCAGTTCGGGTCGTGGTTGTCCCTGCCCTGCATGCACGGCTCGCCGTCGCTGTTCCGCGGACCGTCGGCGCGTCCTTCGAAGTAGCCGTACTCCGGTGACCACGGGCGCCCCTCGGTCGGACCGGTGTAGGTCGGCGCCCCCGGTCCGGCGGACGCCGCCGGGCAGTCCAGCTCGCCGGGCATGCAGGCGGTCGCACCACGGTCGACCCAGTACCGCCAGGTCCCGCACGCGGCGACGTAGTCGCTGGGGTCACCCGCACCGCGCGCGTTCCACCAGGCCGGGTCGTCGCACCGGTCGGCCGGAGCAACGTCCACCGGCTCCGGTTCGTCGGCCCGCAGCGGGAACTCGGGGACGACGCGTGCCGGGACGGGCGGTGCCGGGACGAGCTCGGCGACCGTCGCCCCGGGCACGACCACGGGCGCCCCGGCCGCCTGCACCCGCGGTGCCGCCGTGGCGAGCGACAGCGACCCGGCGACGACGGTCGCGGCGATGAGCAGCGCAGCCAGCACGCCGACGAGGACGGCGCGCTGCTCGGAGGGCTCGTGCCGACGGTGTGCGTTCATCGCTGCGGTCCCCGCTCGGTCCGGGCCGCCCGACACGACCCACCTGCGGCGTACATCGCGGCGACCGGAGCAGCGTTAGGCGTCCGATCGGACGCTCATCGGATCTGATGACGGCGCGACACGCCGCTCACAGGGCGAGCTGCCCCACGAGCAACCCCGCCCCCATCGCGACCATCGCCCCACCGGACACCCGGGACACCGTCCGCGTCCAGGACGGCCGGGCCGCGAGCACCCGGCGGGCGCCGATCCCGACCGCCAGGTACACGACGCCGCAGCAGGCCACGTGCACCGCGCCGAGCACCAGGATCTGCCCGGCGACCGGCCAGTCGCCGGCCGGATCGGTGAACCGGGGCATCAGGGTCAGGAACAGCAGCAGTGCCTTCGGGTTCAGCCCGCTGGTCCCGGCACCCTTCGCGGCCGCCCGCAACCGGCCGCCGCTCCCGGAGCCGGTCCCGGTCCCGGAGCCGGTGCCGAGGCCGGTGCCGGTGCCGGCCGGACGGGCCAGGCCGGTCGCGCCGAGCCAGATCAGGTAGCCGGCGCCGATCCCGGTGAGCACGGTCAGCGTGGCCGGGGAGCCCGCGACCAGCGCGGCGATCCCGGCGGCGACCGCCCCGGTCAGTGCCAGGTGCCCGGTGAGCAGCCCGGCCACCGCCGGCAGGATGGTCCGCTGCCCCAGCCCGGCGCCGATCACGTACGCCCAGTCCGCCCCGGGGGTGAGCACCAGCAGCAGCGACAACCCCCAGAACGCGACGACCGCGTCCACCGCCATGTCCGTCTCCCCCGCTCGTTCCGACCCGGGAAACGCTATGGCGGAACCGCCGGAAGGTGTTTCCAAGCTTGCGCGGATCGGCCCTGTATGAGGGAAGATTCGGGCTGTGGACGCGATCGACCGGAAGATTCTTGCCGAGGTGCAGCGGGACGGCCGGATCACCATCACCGAACTGGCGGAGCGGGTCCGGCTCAGCGTGTCGCCGTGCCACCGGCGGCTGCGCGCGCTGGAGGAGTCCGGCGCGATCGCCGGCTACCGGGCGCATCTCGATCCCGGCGTGCTCGGCCTGGGCTTCGACTCGCTGGTCTTCGTCACCATGCGCGACGCCGACCGGGTCACCGTCACCGCGTTCGAGGCGGCGGTCGCGGGCATCGACAACGTCGTGCAGGCGCAGCGGCTGTTCGGCGATCCCGACTACCTGCTCCGGGTGATCACCCGGGACCTGTCGGCGTTCCAGCAGCTCTACGACGACCGGCTCGCCGCGCTGCCCGGCGTGCAGCGGCTCAGCTCGACCCTGGTGATGAAGAGCATCGTCGAGGACCGGCCGCTGCCGGTGTGAGCCGCGGGGTTCACGACCGTCCGGCACGGGAACCCGGTGCGCACCGTCCCCGACCGGAGGTGACCCGTGTACCTGGCCGACCGCCCGCTCTGCCCGCGCTGCGGCGTGCAGTTCCCGCTCGGCGACGGCACCGGACCGTGCCCGGTCTGCACCGACGAGCGCGAGTACGTCGACTGGGACGGCCAGCGCTGGACCACCCCGGCCCGGCTGCGCGCCGACGGGTTCCGCGGCGAGGTCCGCGAGGAGGTCCCCGGCCTGTGGGGCGTCGGGACGACTCCCGACCTCGGGATCGGGCAGCGGGCGCTGCTGGTGCCCGGCGACGGCGGGAACGTGCTGTGGGACTGCACGGCACTGCTCGACGACGACACGGTGGCCCGGGTGCACGAGCTCGGCGGCATCGCGGCGATCGCGATCTCGCACCCGCACTACTACTCGACGATGTCGGCGTGGAGCCGCGAGTTCGGCGACGTGCCGATCCACGTGCACGCCGCCGACCTGGACTGGGTGCCGCGCGGCGCCGAGGTCGAGCCCTGGAGCGGGACCGAGCGCGAGATCCTGCCCGGCCGCACCCTCGTCCACCTCGGGGTGCACTTCGCCGGCGGCGCGGTGCTGCACTGGGCCGACGGCACCGACGGGCACGGCGCGATCTGCGCCGGCGACATCGTCACCGTCGTCCCGGACCGGCGCTGGGTGGGCTTCATGTACAGCTACCCGAACCTGATCCCGGCCCATCCGGACGTGGTGCGGCACGCCGTCCGGACGCTGTCCGGGTACCGCTACCGCGCGCTCCACGGCGCCTGGTGGGGGCACGTCGTCCAGGGGGACGCGCACGCCGCCGTGGTCCGGTCGGCCGCCCGCTACCTGCGGCACCTGGGCCTCGAACCGGACACCGAGGGCGGCTGAGCGGTTACGGTCGGGGGTTCGCCCCCGCCCGATCCCGACTTCCGGAGGAGCCGCCGGCATGAACGACCTCGATCCGGAGGAACTGCACCGGGTGCTGTCGCGCAGCGCGGCCGCACTCGTCGAACGGGTGGCGGACGACGCGCCGGAGGCGGTGCTGACCCGGCTGTGCTCGGCCGCCGTGGTCAACGTGCCCGGCGTCGACCACGCCGGGCTGACCATGTGCGACCGGGACGGCAACCTGTTCTCGTACGGTTCCGCCGATCCGCTCGTGGCCGAGCTGGACGCGCTGCAGGCCGAGCTGGCCGAAGGCCCCTGCGTCGACGCGGCGCTGCCCGGGACGACGACGACCGTGCACGTCGAGGACTTCGTCGGCGAGACCCGCTGGCCGCGGTTCTCCGCGGCGGCCCGCGACCGCGGCGTGCGCGGGCTGCTGTCCTTCGCGATGGCACCGGTGGAGGAGTCGCCCGGCGCGCTGAACCTCTACGCCCGCACACCCCGGGCGTTCGGCGAACCGGCCCGGCTGATGGCGGGGGCGTTCGCCACCCAGGCGGCGATCGCACTCTACGGGGCCCGCCGGATCGAGGGCCTGACCGACGCCGTCGAGACGCGCGACGTGATCGGCCAGGCCAAGGGGATCCTGATGGAGCGGTTCACCATCGACGACCGGGCCGCGTTCGATCTGCTGGTCAGCCTGTCGCAGGACTCGAACCGCAAGCTCGTCGACGTCGCACGCTGGCTCACCGCCGAGGCCGGGACGGCCGCGGGCCGGACGGCCGCCGATCCGGTGCCCGCCCGGCGTCCGGAACCGGTGCCCGGCGATCCGCACCGAAAAGGTGAATAACCACACGGAAAGTAATATGCGGGCACGATGGTGTGGCCGGGTTTGATGGCGACGATTCCGGCCGTTACGTTGTCTCCAGCCGGCACGGGCTCCCCCTTTTTTGTCAGCGTGCCGGCAGGTGCCGGGAACGCGGATCCGCGTCCCGTAACTCATCAGGAGAAGAACTGTGCTGAAGAAGAAGGCCGGCCTCGTCGTCGCCGCGTCCGCCGCGGGCCTGCTCGCGCTGTCCCCGCTCGCGTTCGCCGACGGCAACGTGATCGACAAGGACGCCAAGGGCGTCGTCGCGGGCCTGAACGGCAACAACGCCCAGGTTCCGGTCCAGGCGTGCAACAACAACGTCCCGGTCAACGTCCTGGGCGTCCAGGTTCCGGTCGAGGACGCGGCTGCGGCCAACGGCCTGACCGGCGCGGCCGGCATCGCGGGCGAGGGCGCTGCGCTCTCCGGCGACTCCGCCACCGACCAGTCGGACGCCTGCGCGCAGGAGGCCGGCGCCGGGGACTCGATCAACTGATCGACCCGGATCACCGGGGTGCCCCGGGACCGCTTCGGTCCCGGGGCACTTTCGTGTCCGGCGGACCCCTCGCGAACACGCTGGGTGGCCGTCGTGAGTGGTCGGTACCACTTCGTCCGGTTCACCGGAGAACCGGATCGAGGGAGTATCCGAACGGAAAGTGATTTCGCCACCCGATGGGGTCACCGAAATTGTTTCCGGGGCGACCGGTGGATAGATTGCAGCGCAGCAGGCACGGGCTCCCCCATTTTGTCAGCGTGCCGGCAGGTATCCGGGGCCGTCGTCGCACGGGCTCGAGAGTCATCAGGAGAAGAACTGTGCTGAAGAAGGCCGGAATCATCGTCGCGGCGTCCGCCGCCACCCTGCTCGCGGTCAGCCCGCTGGCGTTCGCCGGCGACTACGCCGCCGAGAGCTCGAAGGACGCGAAGCACCACGGTTCGCACGACGGCGGCGCGATCGACAAGAGCGCCGACGGCGGCCTGGTCGGCGCCCTGAACGGCAACAACGTGAACGTGCCGATCCAGGTCTGCAACAACAACATCCCGGTGAACGTGCTCGGCGGGCAGGTCCCGGTCGAGAGCGGCGCGCTGCTCAACGGCCTGACCGGCGCCCTGGGCCTCGGCGGCGACGCGAAGACCAAGTCCGGCGACTCGGTCACCGACCAGTCCGACGCCTGCGCGCAGGAGTCCGGCTCGGGCGACGCGATCGGCTGATCCACCGCTCTCCCCCGTGCCCCCGCCGACCGTCCCGGTCGGCGGGGGCACGCGCACGTCCGGGACCGGGCGGCCTCAGCCCGCCGCCCGGCGCTGGTCGCGCCGGGCCTGGGCGTCGCTCCAGCGGCGACGCTCCTCGTCGGTGGTGGGCACCAGCTCCGGCACCGGCACCGGGCGGCGGTGCTCGTCCATCGCGACCATCGTGAAGTAGCAGCTGTTCGCGTGCCGCTGGGTGTGCTCGGTGATGTTCTCGGTGGTCACCCGGATCCCGACCTCCATCGAGCTGCGGCCGGTGTGGTTGACCGACGCCTGGAACGTCACCAGCTCCCCGATGTAGATCGGCTCGCGGAAGCGCACCCGGTCCACCGACAGCGTCACGACGTAGGTCTGTGCCCAGCGGCTGGCACAGCTGAAGGCGACCTGGTCGAGCAGCTTGAGGATGGATCCACCGTGGACGTTGCCGGAGAAGTTGGCCATGTCCGGGGTCATCAGGACGGTCATCGCGAGCTGGTGGCGGGGCAGCCCCCCGGGAGCGGTCACCCGTCGGAGGTTAGCGGTCCCGGCGCGGGTGTCCCGAACGTTGCGATCCGGGCGGTCCGGCACGATCGGCCGGGCGTCGCGCGCGGACCATCTTGCGCACCTCGATCCAGGACACCGCGACGACCGGCACCAGCACCGCCGCGAGCCACTGGCCGCCGGTCAGCGGGACCAGCCGCAGCGCCTCGCGCAGCGGGTCCACCGTCGTCACCACGACCAGCGACGCCGCCGTGACCAGCGTCCACAGTGGCAGGAACCGGTTGGAGAGCAGGCCGGCCCGCAGCAGCGGCGTGCGCTCGGTCCGCATCACCCAGGCCAGCGCGAGATAGCCCGACATCCAGCCGACGAAGGCGAGCGTCTGGGCGGTCGCGGCGTCCGTCCCGGTGAAGGAGGAGACCAGGTAGAGCCCGCCGACCGCGGCGAACAGCGACGCGCCGCCGGCCAGCAGGTCGGTCACCAGCGGCCGGTCCAGGAAGCGGTCCGTCCGGCCGCGCGGCCGCCGGTCCATGGCGTCGCGCTCGCTGCGCTCCGCGGCGAAGGTCGCCGTCCCCGCGACGTCCATGTACATCTCCAGCACGACGATCTGGATCGGCGCGAACGGGATCGGCAGGCCGGCGGCGACCCCGGCCGCGGCCGTCGCGACCAGGCCCGCCTTGCAGGCCAGGTAGTACTTCACGCCCTTGCGCAGGTTGTCGTGCAGCGTGCGGCCCTCGCGCAGCGCGCGGGTAAGGGTGGAGACGTCGTCGTCGGCGAGGACGAGATCGGCGGCGTCCCGGGCGACGTCGGTGCCCGACGATCCCATCGCGACGCCGACGTCGGCGCGGGCCAGCGCGGGGGCGTCGTTCACCCCGTCGCCGGTCACCGCGACCACCTCCCCGCCGTCCTGCAGCGCGGTGACCAGCCGCAGCTTGTGCGCGGGCGTCACCCGGGCGAACAGGGTCACCCGGGTGACCGCGGCGGCGAGCCCGTCGTCGTCGAGCAGGTCCAGCTCGGGGCCGGTCAGCAGCTCGTCGCCGTCGATCCCGACCTGCCCGGCGATCGCCCGGGCGCACGCCGGATGGTCGCCGGTCACCATCAGCACCCGGATGCCGGCGCGGTGCGCCGCGGCGACCGCGTCCGCCGCGCCGGGCCGGGGCGGGTCGGACAGCGCGACCAGGCCGATGAGCTCCAGGTCCCGCTCGGCGTCCTCCACCCGGGTGGGGATCTCCGCGGCCGTCCGGCCGGCGACGGCGATCACCCGCAGGCCGCGGGCCGCCAGCTGCTCGGCCCGGGCGAGCACCGCCGGGTCCGCGTCGCGGCACCGGGCGAGCACGGACTCCGGGGCGCCGGTGGTGACCACCCGGCGGTCCGGCAGCACCACCGTCATCGATTCGCGGACCGGGTCGAAGGCGAACCGGTGCACCGGTTCCGGCGGCGGTGCCAGACCGCGGTCCCGGGCGGCGACCAGGAACGCGACATCGGTCGGGTCGCCGGCCCAGCCACCGTCCGGTTCCGGGGTGGCCTCGGTGCAGGCCGCCCCGGCGGCGAGCAGCTCGTCGGCGCTGCCGCGCACCGGTTCGGCGTGGTCGACGGCCATCCGGTTCTCGGTCAGCGTGCCGGTCTTGTCGGTGGCGATGACGGTGACCGCGCCGAGCGACTCGGCGGCGCGCAGCCTGCGGACCAGCCCGCGGCGCCGGGACAGCCGGTACGCGCCGAGGCCCAGCACCAGGCTGATGATGATCGGCAGCTCCTCCGGGATGGTCGCGAACGCGAGCGTCAGCCCGGTCAGCACCATCTCCCGCCACGGCTGCCCGCTCAGCACGCCGATCAGCGGGACCAGCACGCTGAACGCGATCGCCAGCGTCGCGAGCGCCTTCGACAGGTCGCGCATGGCCTGCTGCAGCGGGGTGCGCGGCGGCCGCCCGGCGACGACCAGGCCGGTGATCGCGCCGAGCTCGGTGGCGGTCCCGGTGGCGACGACGACGCCGCGGGCCCGCCCGGCGACGACGGTCGTCCCGGCGAAGGCCAGGTTGGCGCGGTCGCCGAGCGCGGCGGTCTCGTCGAGCACCCGCCGGGCGTCCTTGGCGGCGGCGACCGACTCGCCGGTCAGTGCGGACTCGTCGATCCGCAGGCCCCAGGTCTCGGTCAGCCGGACGTCCGCGGCGACCCGGGTGCCTGCCGCCAGCGGCAGCACGTCGCCGGGCACCAGGTCCTCGGTCGGCACCGAGCGGGTGCGGCCGCCGCGCAGCACCGGCGTGGTCGGCGCGGTCAGCGTGCCGAGCGCGGCGATCACCGACTTCGCGCGGAACTCGGCGAACACCTCGACCAGCACGACCACCACGATGATCGCGACGATGGCGACGGTGTCCTCGAGCCGGCCCCAGATGCCGTAGAGCACCGCCACCGCGACCAGCAGCAGCATCATCGGCTCGGTGATCTCGTCGGCGAGCACCTGCCGGAAGGTGACCCGGCGCGGCAGGATCCACCGGTTCGGGCCGTGCTCGGCGAGCCGGGCGGCGGCCAGCTCGACGTCCAGCCCGACGGCCGGGTCGGTGCCGAGATCCTCCGCGACCGCGCCCGCGGTGGCGGAGTGGGCGCTCATTCCGCGCGCGGCGGCAGGTCCGGCGCGACACCCTCGGCGCGGTAGACGGCCTCGGTGAAGGCCTCCAGCGACCGGCGGCAGCGGTCCAGCATGGACTCGGCGTCCTTGATCCGCTCGTCCGGGAAGAAGTCCCGGGCGGCGATCTTGGCGAGCCAGCCGGTGAGCCGGTCGAGGTCCTGCTCGTTCTCCTCCAGCTCGGCGAAGGAGAAGTTGTCCCGCGCCGACTCCTTCTCCAGCTCGGCGAGCAGCGCGCCGGTGCGTTCGGCGAACTCGGCGAACTCCTTGGCCCGCTCGGCGCGGAACCGGGCGACGATGCCGTCGTCGTCACGGGCGACGGTCTCCATCGCGTACGCGGTGCCGCCGTGCTCCCGGACGTAGCGGGCGAGGCCCTCGACGAACTCGCGGTGCGCGTCGGTGGCGGGCAGCACCCACGCGCCGTTCTGCAGGCCGACGGCGCCGGCGGCCCGGGCGCGCCGCCACAGCGTCACCCGCGGACTCGACGGCGAGGCCGGCAACTGGGCGAGCAACAGGACCCAGCCCTCGGTTGGCATGCCAGGGACGCTACGGGCGGGGTCAAGCACATGCAACAGGTGTTTCATCGACGGTGGCAGCTCCCGGCCCGGGACGGCAGGCTGTCCCCATGCCCGACCCCGCGTCCCGGCTCGGCCTCGGCCTGGCCGCCATCGCCCGCCCCGCCTACATCACCTCCGGCCGCGCCGAGCGGCTCGGCGCCGACCGGGACGTCGAGACCCTGCGGGCGCGCACCCACGAGCTGCTCGACGCCGGCCACGCGGCGGGCATCCGCTATCTCGACGTCGCCCGCTCCTACGGTCGCGCGGAGGAGTTCCTGGCCGGCTGGCTGGCCGCCCACCCGGAGATCGACGACGTCGAGATCGGCTCGAAGTGGGGGTACCGCTACGTCGGCGAGTGGCGGATGGACGCCGACCGGCACGAGATCAAGGACCACTCGCTGGACGCCTTCACCGAGCAGTACGCACTGACCGGCCAGCTGCTCGGCGACCGGCTCGGGATCTACCACGTGCACTCGGCGACGCTGGACACCGGCGTGCTCGACGACGCCAGGGTGCACCGCGCGCTCGCCCACCTGCGCGACCGCGGCATCCGGGTCGGGATCTCCACCTCCGGTCCGGAGCAGGCCGACGCGGTGCGCCGCGCGCTGGACGTCCGGGTGGGCGGCGAGCCGCTGTTCACCTCGTTCCAGTCCACCTGGAACCCGCTCGAACCCTCGGCCGGGCCCGCGCTCGCCGAGGCCGCCGACGCCGGTGCCCGGGTGATCGTCAAGGAGGTGTTCGCGAACGGCAGGCTGGCCCCGGGCGGTGACGCCGCCGCCGTCGCGCTCGCCGACCGGCTCGGCCTGCCGGCGGACCAGCTCGCCGTCGCCGCGGCGCTGGCCAACCCGTGGGCCTGGCGGGTGCTGCTCGGGCCGGTGGACACCGCACAGCTCGCCAGCAACGTCGCCGGTGCGGCCCGGACGGTCCCGGCCGGTGCGGCGGACGAGCTCGCCGCGCTGGCCGAGCCGGCCGAGGCGTACTGGGCGGCCCGTTCGGCCCGCCCCTGGTCGTGACGCCGGAGCCCCCCGTACGGCTGATGGTTGCGCCGCGGACCGGTGCCGCGTTTCCCATGGGACGGACGCTCGTTTACCTTTCAGACACCTGACGGCCGACGTCCCGACGCCCGTCCTGCGCCTCCCGTTCCCCGAACGACGCGGAGTCACGCGGGCCCGGTGCCGGGACGAATCCCCCGGCCGCGCAGAAGGAGGGGACATGACCGCCCAGCACCACCTGGCGCGCAGCGCCGACGAGGATCCGGCGACCGAGGTGATCCCGCGGTTCGACGAGCGCGAGGCGGGTGCGGCGCCGACCGGCGCCCGGGCACCCGCGCCCGCCGAGCCCTCCCCGGCTGCGCAGCCGCCGGCCGGGGCACCACACCTGGCCCTGCTCCGGCCGTCCCGGGTGGTGGTGGCCGCCGGAGCGATCGCGGCGCTGCTGGCGACCGCCCACTTCGGGGCCGCCGTGTACGGGATCGGCCGGCCCGGGTTCGAGATCCCGGCGCCGATCCGGCTCGGCAACGAGCTGAACATCTCCACCTGGTTCAGCTCGGCGATGCACCTGGCGAACGCCGCGATCCTCGCGCTGATCGCGGCCAACTCGGTGCGCCGCGAGCGCTGGCGGTGGATCCTGCTGAGCCTGGCCTGCGCGGTCGTCGCGATGGACGAGACCGCCGCGAACCACGAGCAGGTCAGCTGGGTCATCCACACCACGTTCGGCACCAGCGGCCTGCTGACCTACGCCTGGATCGTCCCGGCGTCGGTGCTGGTCCTGGTGCTCGCCGCGCTCTGCCTGCCGATGCTGCTGCGCCGCCCGGGCAGCTGGATCGTGGTGGCCGGTGCCGCCGTGTTCCTGTTCGGCGCGGTCGGCCTGGAGGCCGTCGGCGGGCTGGTGTTCGAGCAGACCGGCGACGTGCACGCGTTCGGCTACAACCTGCTGGCCGGCGCCGAGGAGACCTGCGAGATGGCCGGGCTGGTGATCGCGATGGCCGGGCTGCTGCGGATGGCGGGCGGCAGCGGCCTGCGGATCGCCGGGACCACCTTCGTGGACGGTTCCCGCTAACCGACGCGGGTGGTCCGCTTCGGCTCCACCAGCCGCAGCACCAGCTCGGTCCGGCCGCCGTCGGCGCCGAGCGCCGCCCGCAGCCGGGGCAGTGCGTGGTCGTCGATCAGGTCGCGCAGCGCGGCCAGGTCGGCCCCGGTCTCCGCGGTGACGTCCAGGTGCACCTCGGGCCGGGCCCGGTCGCCGACGAGCACGGCGGCGGCCCGCTGGACGCCGTCGTAGGACTCGACGTCGGCGGCGATCGCGGCGGCGGCGTGATCGGAGTGCAGCCGGGTGATGCCGGCGTCGCGGCCGGCGACCTGCGCCGCGGGCAGCGTCCAGTCCGAGGTCCGCGGCCGGCGCCGGGCCTGGGCCAGCAGCCAGCGCAGGGCCAGCAGCCCGACGACGACGGCCGCGCCCAGCGTCACCCACGGCACCCAGGACGGCGGATCGAGCGCGGCGGGCAGCAGCGGCACCGAGGAATCGAGACCGGGCAGTAGCGCCCGCAGCGATCCGGTGCCGAACGCCAGACCGGCCGCGCCCGCCACCAGCAGCACGAGGCCGATCAGCAGCAGCAGGCTCCGGTTGAGGCGGGCCGGGGGATTGGCGGCGGCCATCACGACTCCTTCGTTCCGGTGACCTTCACCCGGACCCGCGGGCTGCGGGCCGGGCCGATCGCGGCGAGCCGCTCGGACACCGCGTCCCGGACGGCGGTGCGCAGCGCGGTCGCGTCGCCGAACGACGCGTGCGCCGACACCGTCGCCCGGCGGCGGGTGCTGGACACGTTCGCCCGGACGATCCCGTCGACGCCGGTGGCGGCGTCGGACAGCGCCCGGTCCAGGCTGCGGCGGGTGATGCCGGTGTCGGTCGCGGCGGTGCCGCCCCTGCCGGCCAGCGGCAGCACGGTGGGGGTGCCGGGCCGCAGCGCGACCAGGACCAGGACGAGACCGGCCAGCGCGAGCACCCCGGACAGCACCAGGAACGCGAGGTCGGCCCCGGTCAGGCCGGCCGCGAGCGCGTTCAGGTCGGTGAACGGCAGCACCGGCTGCTGACCGAGCAGCTGCTGCACCACGGCCACCGCCAGCAGCACGCAGGCCGCCAGCAGCACCAGCGCGACCAGCGACGCGGCGACCGAGCGGCGGGGACGGCGGATCATGCGAGATCCCTCCCCGTCGAGGCCGCCCGCGGGTGGGTCAGCGCGGCGACCGCGATGTCCACCCGGGCCACGTCCAGGCCGGTCAGCGACTGCACCTGCTGCACGACGTGTGCGCGAGCCTGGTCGCAGGTCGAGGCGACCGGGGACGGGTAGCCGACCGAGATCCGGGCGTCGAGCCGGACCGACCGGCCGGACACCGAGGCGGTCACCCGGGGGCGGCCGCCGCTCTCGTCGCGGCCGAGCATCCGGTCGACGGTCCCGGTCGCGCCGCCGACACCGTCGGTCTCGACGAGCGCGGCGACCGCGATCTTCTCGACGACCCGGTCGGCCACGTCGACCCGGCCGCGCTGCTCGGCGGCCGGATCGACGGTGGGGGCGCCGGGCGACTCCGGGACGGTGGTGGTCACGGCCGGATCACCGGACCCGGTCGGAACCGCGCCCGGTCAGCCCGGAGCGCTCGGAGAGCTCGGTCAGGTCGAGCCCGCCGTCCAGCCAGCGTCCGGCGAGCAGGCCGACCGCACCCAGTACGAGTGCGACGACGAACCCGCCGAACCCGCCGACCACCCCGGCGATACCGAGGAGCAGGCCGGCGAGCAGGCCGATCTGGGTGTTGGTGAGAGTGGGCATCGCGGTCACGTCCTTGAAGAGGTGGATGGAGCCGGGTGGATGGAGCTCCGGCGGCGATTCAGCCGCGGTCCGCGGACGGGTGCTCGATCTCGCCGGTGGCCGGTGTCGAGTCCGATGGCCGGACGGGTGCCGGTTCGGTCTCGCCGGCGTAGTCGCCGACCACCACGTCCACCCGGGCCGACCCGACGATCGGGCGCAGCGCGGTGCGGACCTGGTCGGCGATCTCGGCGACCGCTGCCGGGTAGCGCCCGACGACGTGCACCTCGACCTGCACGCCGGCCGGATCGCCGTCCGGTGTGGACCGCAGACGGACGCCGCCGATCCGGCGGCCGGGCAGGTAGGTTGCTACCTCGCCGAACCGGCCGCCGTGCAGCCGGGCCACCGCGGGGCAGCTCAGCGTGGCGACGGCGATCCGGTCGGCATCGGTTCCGGCCGCGGCGACCGGGGCGTTCACGCCACCCGCGACGGGGTGTCGATCCGCTTCGTCTCCTTGGCGTCCTCGTGGTCGTCGTCGGACGGCAGGTGCACGTCGTCGACCGAGATGTTGACCTCGACGACCTCGAGCCCGGTCATCCGCTCCAGCGCGGAGATGACGTTGCGGCGCACGGCCTTCGCCAGGTCCGCGATGGACACGCCGTACTCGACGACGACGTTGATGTCGACCGCGGCCTGCTTCTCGCCGACCTCGACCGAGACGCCCTGCGAGGCGTTGGTGGTGCCGCCCGGGATGCGCTCGCGCAGCGCGCCGAACGCGCGGGCCGCGCCGCCGCCGAGTGCGTAGATGCCGTTGACCTCGCGGGCGGCCAGCCCGGCGATCTTCGAGACGACGGTCTCGGCGATCCGGGTGCTGCCGTGCTCGGACTGCAGGGCCGATGGGGTGCCGGTGACGGCGGGGGCCTTCGCTGCGGTGGTCTTCGCGTCGGTGGTGGTGCTCATGGTGTTCACGCCTCCTGATCGTGGCCCGAGATCCGTCGGGCCGGGTGAGGGAACCGGATCGGGCCTGGTGACATCCAGTGCCCCGTCGATCCGCCCGACACACGTGTGAGGCCCCGCAACGACCGATCCTCACGCGAAGGTGTGAGTGACCGTGGTCACTATCGTGGAGGGAGGCCGATCGTCCAGGCGGTGACCTCGCGCAGCGCCACCTGCCAGCAGGCCGGATCGACGTAGTTCGGCCCGGCCGCCGCCGTCGGCACGATCAGCGCGTCGGTGAAGTAGATCCAGTGGATGTCCTTCACCGGGACGTCCACGCCGGGGCGCTCGTCGCCCCGGCCGTCGGCCATGTCGTCGAACATCTGCGCCATCGCCTGCGCCGACTCGTTGCGCGGGTCGTCGGCGGTCAGGGCGCGCAGCTGGTCGCCGAGCCGGCGCAGCCAGGCGGCGGGATGCACCGCGTTGCCGAACACCAGCCCGGCCGGGGTCGCGACGGTGAGCGGGACGCTGTTGCGCTCGTCGCGGTAGGCGACCGAGAGCACCGCCTGCAGGTAGCTGGGCGCCGAGAGCTCCGGGATCGTCACCACCCGCCGGGCGTCGGCCATCCCGGCGGGACCGTCCGCGTCGACCGTCATGGGGCGCAACGCTAACTGCGTTCGCGCAGGCCGCGACAGGTCCACGTCGCCCTGACGACAACTGCCGGACGGTCCAGCGGACGCTCTGCCGTCCGGTGCAGCCCGGTACTCAGGAACGCGGGCGGGCGGGTGCGTCGGTGCCCGCGGTGCGCGGCTGCGGCACCGCCGCCGCACCGCCGACCGGCGGCTGCGCGGTGACCGGCCGCACGACCAGCGAGAACCGGGCCCCGGCCGCCCCGGGGCCGACCCCCTCGACGGTCTCCTGTTGGCGGGTGTCCAGGCCGCGCGCGGTGCCGGCCGCGTGCAGCCCGTCGTGCACCGCGTCGGCGGTGTTCACCTGCCCGAAATCGCCGCGGTAGTGGTAGGCCAGCAGCGCACCGCCCGGCCGCAGCCGGTCCAGCAGGGCCGCGATGCCGACCCGCAGGGTCACCGGCTCCCAGTAGTAGAGGACGTCGCTGCAGACGATCAGGTCGAACGTGCCGTCCGGCATCTCGCGCGGCAGCGTCCGGCGGACGAACGTCCCCGACGGGACCCGGGCGGCCGCCCGCTCCACCGCCGCGGTGCAGATGTCCACGCCGAGCAGCGCGTCGGCGTGCCCGGCGAGCCGCACCGACAGGTCGCCCTCGCCGCAGCCGACCTCCAGCACCCGCCGGAACCGGCGGCCGGACAGCGCGTCCATCACGGCGGCGTACTTCTGCTGCTCGTAGGGGTTGAGCCCGATCGAGTACGGATCCGGATGCCGGTAGAGCCGGTCGTGCGTGCGCCGCCCCCAGCCGGGCTGCCAGAGCCAGGTCTGCCCGGCCCAGCGCGGGTCCGCGTCGTCCCGGCCGAGCCGGGCGAGGCCGCGGACCGGCGCCGCGGTGGCCCGGACCCCCGCGCTGAGCGTCAGCCGGGCGGCCCGGCGGGCGAGTGCGACCGGCGACGGGCGTGCGGTCTGGTCATCAGCCATCGGGGCGCTCCGGAAAGGGTGGGGAACGGGCGGTACGACCGGTGTGTCGCGCCTGGGCGGGTCGCGCGTTACCCGGAAGGCGGAGCAACCCCCGATGCGGTGATCGTCCGGGCCCGCGGTCAGCGCGCGGAGCTGCGGGCGGCGGCCTCGGCCGCGGCGCTGACGACCTGCACCTGGTCGCCGATCTGCAGGTGCTCGAAGTACGCGCGGGCGTCGGCGTCGTCGAGGTGGATGCAGCCGGCCGACGCGCGTTCCGGGTCGCCGCCGTGGAAGGCGATCCCGCCGTCCTCGAAGAACACCGACCACGGCATCTGCGCGGGCCGGCCGTCGGCGCCGAGGAACTCCTGGCTGACGTGCGTGGCCTCCTTGCGGTAGACGCGCAGCGAGTGGCCGACCGGGGTCTCCCGGCCCTGCCCGCCGGAGGCGATCGGGACCGGGCCGCGGACCACCTTCCCGTCGGTGATCAGCCAGGACCGCTGGGTGTCCAGGTCGACGCAGGCGCTGGCGGTGATCGAGCAGGGGGTGCCCGGCACCAGCGGCTGGGACCAGGCCGCCAGCGCGGCCGGGGAGGCGGCGACGGCGGTGCCGCCGAGCGCGACGCCGGCGACGGCGGTGATGCCGAGCGCGAGTGCGGCGGTGCGGCGGGTGCGCTGCCGGTCGGGGGTTGCGGCGGTGGGGGTGTCCATCCCGGGTGCTCCTCGTCGGTCCCGCGCCGCTCGGGGTGTGCGGCGCCGTGCGGTCGTCGTCGCACCGTCCGGCTGTCCGGCGCAAAGATCGACTTCTGGGGAGAGTCTGCCCGGTCGCCGGGAGGCGCCCGCAGGCGGTGCGCCCCCGTCCCGATCGTCCCCGGCTGCCCGGCGTGCCCCGGAACGCGACGACGCCGGCGTCCCTGCGGCGGGGCGCCGGCGTCGGTGGGTGTGCGCGGGTGTGCGCGGGGTGCGCCGCTACTGCGGGGTCACCTCGGCCATCTCGTTCCACACGTCGCCGTCGATGTCCTGGTAGTTGATCTTCGGCTTCTCCGAGACCACGGTCGACATGAACGGGAAGAACGTCTGCGCGTGGTCGGTGTTGACGTGCGCCGTGCCGGCGTCGCCGTCGCGGAACACCTCCACGATCACGAACTCGTTCTCCTTCTCGACGTTCTCGTGGTAGTCGAAGGAGATGTTGCCCGGCTCCGAGTTCACGTTCTTCTTGTACTCGGAGATCCCGGACAGCCACTCGTCGCGCTTGTCGGGGCGGATCTGTGCCTTGAGGACGATGAGGATCACGCCGGCCTCCTGTTCACGGTCGTCTGTTCACGGTCGTCGGGAACGTCGCGGGCGATCCTTCCACGGACCGCCCCCGCCCGTGCGTCTCAATGCGGGACGCCCGGCGCGGGCGGTGGGGGCCGAAAACCGGCTGCGCGGGATACTCCGTCCGGCCTAGGGTCCGTCGGTTGTGAGCACCCCGGGGGCCGGTCCGACGTCCGCTCGTCCACGGTGGAGGACCGTGCTGTGGGTGCTGCACGGCCTGCTCCGGTTCCTGCTGATCGTCTGGATGATCCCCTACAGCTGGTCCAAGCTGAACCTGACGCAGATGGGCCGGCTGGACTGCTCCGCGGCGCTGACCACGGTCGGCGAGAAGAGCCCGATGGGTCTGCTGTGGACGTTCATGGCGTACTCGCCGGTGGTCCAGTTCCTGGCCGGCCTGGCCGAGCTCGTCGTCGCGCTGCTGCTGGTGTTCCGGCGGACGGCGTGGCTCGGTGGCCTGCTCGGCACGGCGGCGCTGGGCACGGTCTTCCTGCTCAACATGACCTTCGACGTGCCGGTGAAGCAGCCCGCGCTGCTGCTCACGATCGGCTTCCTGCTGGTCGCGGTCCCGGAGCTGGGGCGGGTGCTGCGGTTCGTGGCCGGCCGTCCGGTCGCCGGGACCGAGGGGACGCCCCGGCTGCTGCCCTGGCCGCGGGTGCGGGCGGTGACCCGGTGGACGTCCCCGGCGCTCGGCGTGCTGGTCGTGCTGCTCGGCGGCGTCCTGTTCTGGCAGGGGCAGCCGCCGCGGGTGGAATCGGAGCTGGCGCTGCCGGGCGTCTACCGGGTGGTCGAGGACCCGGCCCCGACTGCGGCCCGGCTCGCCGACGACCCCCGCTGGCAGTCGGTCGCGTTCGGGCAGTGGGTGTACGACGGCCCGGAGATCCCGATCCCGAGCTACCCGGTCCCCGGGGCGGCCGGGCTGTCGGTCCGGCTCGCGAACGGCGATCTGGTCACCGGGAACTACCGGCCGGTCCGCGACGGCGTCGTCGAGGCCACGCTGCGGCCGGTGACCGCCGGGGCGCAGCCGATGTTCGGCGACACCGAGCGCACCGTCGAGCTGAGCTGGGAGGTCCGGCCGGACGGCCGGGTCGCACTGCGCGGCGACGGGCAGGACCTGCTGCTGGAGAGCGATCCGGAGCTGAGGTTCCTCTACGACCGCGGCTTCTCCTGGGACCTGGGCAACGAGGCCGCCGTCAACCGGTGAACCTAGGCTGGGACGCATGACGCAGGTCCGGCTCGGGCTCGCCGAGTGGACGGTCCTCGCCGTCACCGGCGAACGGCCGGTGCACGGCTTCGCGATCGCCGCGCTCACCGCCGCCGACGGGCACCTGGGCCGGGTCTGGCAGATCCCGCGGCCGGTGGTCTACCGGGCGATCGGGCGGCTGGTCGACGCCGGCCTGATCACCGCCGAGGCGGTCGAGACCGGCGGCGGGCCGCCGCGCACCCTCTACGCGTCCACCGCGTCCGGTCGCGAGCGCGTCGAGGCCTGGCTGGCCGCCCCGGTGCCGCACGTGCGGGATCTGCGCTCGGAGTTCCTGCTGAAGCTGGCCGTGCTGCACCGGCGCGGCGAGGACCCGGCGCCGCTGGTCGCGGCGCAGCGCCGGGAGCTGGAGCCGATCGTCGCGGCGCTGCGCAGCGAGCGGGACGGCACCGGGCAGGACGCCACCGGGGACTTCGACCGGATGCTCGTCACCTGGCGGCTGGTGTCCGCCGAGGCCGCGCTGGCCTTCCTCGACGAGATGTGATTCCGGCTTGACGACCCCGAACGGATACCGGATAGTTCTGGTATCCAATCGGAGGGAGCGGGCGGATGGACCTGCGCATCGGGGACCGCGAGCGCGAGCAGGCGATCGACCAGCTCGGACGACACGTCGGGGACGGCCGCCTGGACCTGGCCGAGTTCACCGAGCGCAGCGGCCGGGTGACCGCGGCCCGCACCCGGGCCGAGCTGGCCGCCGTGCTGGCCGACCTGCCGCGACTGCCGGATCCGGCGCGCGCCGCCCGGGGCAGGCGGATCGCGCTCACCGCCGCCTGGGGCCCGTGGCTGCTCACCGGCCTGATCTGCCTGGTGGTCTGGACGGCCGTCGCGCTCGGCGGCGGGGGCCTGCACAGCTGGCCGCTGTGGGTGCTCGGGCCGTGGGGTGCGCTGCTCGTGCTGGGCACCGTCGTGGCACCGGCGATGCCGGTCCCGCCGTCCTGGGATGGGCCGCGCCCGGAGCGGGTATGCCGGATGCATGGCCCGACGTGACCTGACCTGGATCCCGCGCCTGCTCGGCGCGGCCACCGCCGCCTACGGCGCGGCGATCACCGCCAAGCCGGAGCTGTTCCTGCGCCCCACCGGGCTGGTCGGCGACGGCGGCGAGCCGACCTCCGAGCAGCGGACGTTCACGATGGCGGTCGGCGGCCGGGACATCGCATCCGGCCTGGCCATGCTGTTCGCGCCGGCCGGCACCCCGTTGAAGACGGCGATCGCCGTCCGGGTCGGTGCCGACGTCGCCGATCTCGCGGTGCTCGGCTCCCGGCTGCCCGACCGGGACGCCCGGGAGAAGGCGACCATGGTCGCGGCCGGCTGGGGTGCGCTCTGCGCGCTGTCGTTCCTCGCGGCCGGCCGGCCGCAGCGGGGGTTGCTCCGGCGCTGATCATCGGGCTGCTCCCGGCGCTGCGGTGCACCCCGGCATATGACAGCCGGGCCGGTCTCCACGATGATCGGCGGATGGCCACGAGTACCGGGGGCGACCCCCACCTGGAACGCGCGTACACGCTGAGCGGCCCGGACGACGCCCGTGCCCTCTACGACGACTGGGCCGCCACCTACGACGCCGACCTGACCGGCGACGCCCAGGGCTACGTCGCACCGTCGGTGACCGCCGACGCCGTCGTCGCCGCGGCCGGGACCGGCGGCGAGGTGCTGGACGCCGGCTGCGGCACCGGCCTGGTCGGCGTCGAGCTGAACCGGCGCGGGGTCGGCACGATCGACGGGCTGGACCTCTCGCCCGGGATGCTGGAGCAGGCCCGCGCGACCGGCGTCTACCGCGACCTGCGCGAGGCCGACCTGACGGCCGCGCTGGAACTCCCGGACGACCGCTACGACGTCGTCGTCTGCGTCGGGACGCTCACCCACGCACATGTCGGGCCGTCGGCGCTGGCCGAGTTCGCCCGGGTGATCCGGCCGGGCGGGTTCCTGGTCGCGACCGTGCTGGACGACGTGTGGGAGTCCGGCGGCTACCGCGCCGAGGTGGACCGGCTGTGCGCGGGCGATCTCGTCGAGGCGGTCTCCATCGAGATCGCCCCCTACCGCTCCGGCCAGCAGGTGGACTGCCGGCTGCTGGTCCTGAGGGTGCGGTAGCGGTGAGCTCCGCGAGTGTCGATCGCGGCCCGGTCGTCGGGCGCCGCATCCTGATCGTGCTGCTGGCGCTCACCGCGCTGGTGCACGCCCGGCTGGCCGCCGGCACCGGCGCCGAGGGGCCGATCCTGGCCGCGCTGGACGGGATCGTCGCCATCGTCGCGGGTGTCGCGCTGGCCATGGTGGTCCGCCACGCCGACGCGTCGGCGCTGCTGACCGCCGCCGTCGCGGGTGGTCTCGGGGTGGCGCTGTTCCTGGTGCCCGGCCTGGTCTCGGTCGCCGGCGGCGGTTCCTGGACGGCCTGGCTGGACCCGTGGATGTTCGGCGCGCTGCTGCTGGACGCGATGGTCGTCCGGGTCGCCGTGTTCACCATGCGCAAGGTCGGTGATCCGGGCCGGAAACCCCGCTGAACATCTCCGGAATGAAAGCAAGACGATCCGGGCCGTGATCGTCCGTGATCGTCGTTATCCGGTTCTGACCTGGAACGACGGGGATTCTCGTTATCCCGGTGTGATACGTCACCGGGGCTCGGCTTGACCCGATCTCGGGATGTCGGCGACCTTCGTGGTCGCTCCCCGCCGTTCCGCGGTGGGAGCGTGCACCGAAGCGCCGGAACCACCACGCCAGGACGGCCCCGTCCCATGGTCACCGGCCAGTCGATCCGCCACGGACGGGACGGGGCCGCGGGCCACGGGCGCAGCTCCGTGAGACCGGACGTCGCTCCCCGCGTCGGACGGCCCGCCCGGAAAGCCGTGGGTCCGGATCCAGGTGAGAATCACGATGAGCAGCACCCGTATGTCCATCCGTGGGCGTTTTGTCGGAACTCTGACGGCCGGCATCCTCGCGTTCGGGGCCCCGCTCGCCCTGGCCGGCACCGCGAACGCCGCCCCCGAGACCTCGACCCCGGTCGCGCCGGCCGCCGCCGTCGCGCCCGGCCAGTCGGTGCCCACCTCCACGTGGGACAAGCTCGCCGAGTGCGAGTCCAGCGGCGACTGGAGCATCAACACCGGCAACGGCTACTCCGGTGGCCTGCAGTTCCTGCCGTCGACCTGGAAGGCGTACGGCGGCAGCGGCGAGGCGCACAACGCCAGCAAGGCCGAGCAGATCCGCGTCGCGGAGAACGTGCTCGAGGGCCAGGGCTGGGGCGCCTGGCCGTCCTGCGCCAGCCAGCTCGGCCTGCGCTGAGCCACGGCACCCGCGGGGACGGGCGGCGACCGGTGCGTCCGGCGCCGCCCGTCGTCGTCCGCGGGACCGGTCAGGCGGTGCGCAGCCCGGCGACGGTGTCGTGCACCAGCGCCGGATCGGCGTCGTAGGGGGTGTTCAGCGACACCCGGTCGACCAGCCCGTCGTAGCGCGCGACGATCCCGGCGGCCACCTCCTGCGGGGTGCCGGAGACCGCGAACAGGTCCAGCACGTCGTCGTCGACGAGACCGGCCATCTCGTCCCAGGCCTGCTGCCGGGACAGCCGGTTGAGCCGGTCCGCCAGCTCGCCGCGGCCGTGGTGCTCCAGCACCGGCCGGTACGGCGGGGTGGACGCGTAGAACGCGATCTGCCTGCGCACCCCGGCCGCGGCGGCGGCCCGGGCGTCCGGATCGGCGCCGAGCACCACGAACACCGGCAGGCACACGTCGAAACCGTCGAGCGTGCCGGTGTCGCCGCGGCCGCGGCGCAGTGCGGGCAGGGTGACCTCCGCCAGGTACGACGGCGAGGTCAGCGAGTGCGCCAGCAGGCCGTCGGTGACCCGGCCGGCCACCTCGGTCATCCGCTCGCCGACGGCGGCGAGCATCACCGGCGGCGTGCCGTGCGGGTTGGGGCCGGGCGAGAAGAACTCGGTCATCAGGGTGTGCGAGTAGAACTCGCCCTCGTAGCGCAGCCGGTCGCCGGTCGCCCACGCGTCCCAGATGGCGCGCAGCGCCAGCACGAAGTCCTCCATCCGCGCCGCCGGCCTGCTCCACGGCATCCCGAACCGGCGCTCGATGTGCGGCTTCACCTGCGAGCCGAGCCCGAGATCGAACCGGCCGCCGGAGACCAGCGTGACGTCGTTGGCCTGGTAGGCGAGCGTCATCGGGTTCCGGGCGAAGGCGACCGCGATCGCCGACTGCAGCCGGATCCGGCTGGTCGCGCGGGCGGCGAGGGCGAGCGCGACGAAGGCGTCGTGCGAGGTCTCCGGCACCGAGAGGGTGTCGTAGCCGTCCTTCTCCGCCTCGACCGCGGTCTGCTCGGTCTCCAGCGGGCCGGCCGAGAAGCCTCCGGTGGTGTCGACGCGCACTATTCGTCCTTCCGTTCGGGGACGACCCGGTCCAGCCAGGTCTGCAGGTCCGCGACGATCTCGTCGCGGTTGGTCTCGTTGAACACCTCGTGCCGGGCGCCCGGCCAGATCCGGAGCGTCACGTCGTACAGCCCGGCCGCGGCGTAACGCTCGGTGAGCGGGCGGACCAGTGCCAGGCCCGCGTTGACCGGGTCCTCGTCGCCGAGGACGACGTACACCGGCAGGCCGCCGGGGATCCGCTTCAGGGTCGCGACGTCGGCGAGCGGGCGGGCCGCGGCGAACATCGCCCGGGTGCCGGGCAGGTCCAGGCCGAAGCCGCAGCGCGCGTCGCCGACGTAGGCGTCCACCTGGGCCGGGTCGCGGGACAGCCACTCGAACCCGGTGCGCTGCTCGAACGGCGCGTTGAACGACGACAGGTCCAGCGGGCCGGACAGGTCCAGGCCCTGCTCCATCAGGTCGAGCACGGCGGTGCCGGACAGCACGACCGCGTCCGGCGGGTCGACGTCGGCGACCAGGTGCTGCTGCACCGCGAACGACCCCATGCTGTGCCCGAGCAGCACCAGCGGGGCGCCCGGGTGCGCTGTCCGGGCGTGCCCGGACAGCAGCCCGACGTCGGTGACGAGCTGGTCCCAGCCGTCCTCGCCGAGCACGCCGTAGCCGTCCGGGCCGCCGGCCGTCGCGCCGTGCCCGCGGTGGTCCTGGGCGTACACGGCGAAGCCGCGCCCGGTCAGCTGCTCCGCGAGCGCGACGTAGCGCAGCGCGTGCTCGCCCATGCCGTGGGTGAGCTGGACGATCCCGCGCACGGCCCCGCCGTCCGCGTGGTCGGGGAGCCACCGGTAGGCGGTGACGGCGGTGCCGTCGCGGCCGGTGAAGGTGAAGGTCTCGGTCGTCATGGGAGCGCACCGCCGTTGGTGTCGGATCGGACTCGCCCGGATCGTCCGCCACGGCGTGACGGGTGGTCAATGCCCGCTGGTCAACCCCCGCTGGGGACCGCCGCGGCCGCCTCGCACCCCGGAGGTTGTCTCGCACCCCGTCGTCGGTGTCGCACCGTCTCCACACGGTGCGCCGTCGAGCCGGAGGTGCGATGTGGTCCGGTCGGGGTGCGGCGGCGCGGTCGGGGTGCGGCGCGGGCCGGACCCGGTGGCGGGATCAGGGTGCGGTCCGGTCCAGCCCGGCGGCCAGCCTGCGGGTCAACGGGTCCGGCGCGTCCCACCGGGCGCCCGGGATCCCGTCCTCCCGCACCTCGCGCACCCACTGGATCCCGCGCAGCGCGTTGACCAGGAAGAACCCGTCGGTGCGGGCCAGCGCGGCGAGCGGCAGCGGGGCGATCCGGACGGCGTCCGGCGGCAGCAGGTCGAGCACCGCGCGGCGCCCGACCCCGGGCAGGATCCGCCCGTCCAGCGGGGGCACCCACAACCGTCCGTCGTGGACGGCGGCGATCGCGGAGCGGGCCGACTCGAGGATGTTCCCGGCCGGATCGCACAGCAGCGGGGTGTGCTCGCCGGACGCCTCCTCGTGCCCGGTCAGCCAGCGCCGGTCGGCGAACTTGTGCGACTCGCCGTCGGTGCCGCGGCGGACGTCGAGCACCAGCCCGGGCCGGCCGTCGAGCGGCACCGGGCCGGGCCAGGCGGTCGCGTGCACGACGACCCGCGCCGGATCCCCGGGCAGCGCCTCGACCCGGAGCCGGTGGTGGCCGGTCAGCCCGCCGGCCGCGGCGGTGATCTCGGCCTCCAGCGGCGCGGTCAGCACCCGGCCGGTGACGGCCAGATAGCTGCGCCGCAGCCGGGCGGCGTGTTCGCCGATCCGGCCCACCCGGCCGTCGGTGCAGGCCAGCGTCTCGAACAGGCCGGCAGCGCGCTCCGCGGGGCGGGTCACCGTGACCGGCGGCGGGGGCGGCGGGCCGCCCAGCGCCGCGAGCACCGGCGCCGCCTTGGTGAGGCACTCGGCGAACTCCTCGGCCGGGTCGGAGTCGACGGTGATCCCGCCGCCGACGCCGAGCCGTCCGCGCCGGGTCCCGTCCGGACCGGCCGGGCCGAGATCGAGGGTGCGGATCGCGACGTTCAGCTCCAGCCCGGCCAGCGGGCTGATCCCGCCGACGGCCCCGGTGAACAGGCCGCGCTCCCGGCCCTCGCACTCCGCGATCACCTCGCACGCCCGGATCTTCGGTGCGCCGGTGACCGAGCCGGGCGGGAACGCGGCGGCGAGCAGGTCGTGATCGGTGACGTCCTCGCGCAGCGTCGCGCACACCTCGGAGACCAGGTGCCACACCCCGGGATGCGGCTCCACCCCGAGCAGCCGACCGGTCCGGACGCCGCCGGGTACCGCGACCCGGGCCAGGTCGTTGCGCATCAGGTCGACGATCATGACGTTCTCCGCGGCGTCCTTCACCGAGGCCGCGAGCCGGCGCCGCTCCTGCTCGTCGTCCGTGCCGGTGCGCGGGCGGGTGCCCTTGATCGGCGCCGTGCGGACCCGGTCCCCGGTGCGGTGCAGGAAGAGCTCGGGGCTCGCGCTGAGCGCGACCCGGCCGGGCGCGACGACGAGTGCCGAGCGGGCCGGCGGCGCGTCGCCGACCAGCGCCGCCCACGCGTCGTGCACGTCGCCGTGCAGCCGGACCCGCAGCTCGGTCGCGATGTTCGCCTGGAAGATCTCGCCGCGCCGGATCTCGGAGATGCACCGCTCGACGGCGGCCAGGTGCGCGTCCCGGTCCGGCCACCGCTCGACCTCCAGCCGCACCGGCGCGGCGGGGCCGGGCCGCTCCGTGGTGCTGCGCGCGCCCCGGTCCTGGTCCAGGTCCGCGAGCAGCTCGGCGAGCCGTCGCTCCGCCGAGTCCTCGTCGGGGTGCACCGGGAGATCCCCGGACCCGCCGGTCCCGCCGGACACCAGCGCCTCGAACCACCAGCGTTCCCCGTCGTGCCGCAGCACGTCCCGGTACCAGCCCAGCACCGATCCGGGCCGGATCCCGGGCTCGGCGTAGTCGAGCGCGCCGAACCAGCCGCCGCCCACCCCCCGGTGCCCCGGGCCGGAACCCGGCCGGGGCACCGAACCGAGCACCGCGAACGGATCCGCCCCCGGCGGTGCGACCAGCGCCGGATCGCAGGCCACCAGCGCACCCCAGGCCCAGCCACCGGCGAACGCGACCATCCGCTCACGGTGGGCGAGCCGGCGGACCAGCTCGGCGACCCCCGCGGTGACGGGCAGCGGTCGCGCGTGCAACCGGGTCCGGGCCGGTGCGGGAGCAGGGGTGGTCACCGCCAGAGCATGCTGACCCGATCGGCGGCCGGGAAGGGGCCGGTGGCGTAGTGCACGTCGACGCAATGACCCACAGAGCCCCCGGCCGGCCCCCTCAGACCCAGCTCGCGGGCCGGCGGGCGATCGCGTGGATCCGGTCCACCTCCCCGGGATCGAGTACCGGGGCCATCCCGCGCAGGGCGGGCACCAGCGCGCCCTCGGTCGCGACGACCACGTCGTCCGGCCAGCGGCGCACCCGTACCGGCGTGCCCACCACCGCGATCACCGGACGCACCGGCACCCCGGCACCGTCCGGCCCCAGCCGGGGCAGCAGCAGCTCGCGCACCCGGTCGGCCTCGGTGCGGGCCCGCGGCACGGCGTCGGTCGCGGTGCCGGAGACGACCAGCCGGTCGCCGTCGAGCAGGACCGTGCGGTGCCGGTGGTGCCTGGTGTTGATCACGCAGATCCCCGGCGGGCCGATCAGCACGTGATCGAGATCCGCGGCCCCGCCGTCCAGCGGGACGGAGTGCAGCACCCGCCAGCGCGGTGGCCGGTGCAGCAGCCGGTCGCGGCGGGTGCGGCCGGTCAGCGGCTCCAGGAGCCGGGCGGTGCGCAGCTCGCCGTCGGCGCCGAGCCGCCAGTTGCGGTCCGGCAGGCCGGTGCCGCGGACGTGCGCGGCGACGTGCCCGGCCCGGCGGCCGGGGTGGTGCCGGGCGAGGTCGATGGTGCGGGAGCGGTCGATCAGCGGGCTGGTGTCGGTCATGCCGGGAGTGTGGACCCGACCCCCGACAGGAAACGTCTGCGCGGCGGTACCGTCGGTCCCGGGGTGATCGCCGATGGACGATGCGGACCCGCGTTCCGAGTCGCCGGTGGAGCGCGCGATCCGGGAGGCCGTCGAGCGGGGCGAGTTCGACGACCTGCCCGGCCGGGGCAAGCCGCTCCCGGGCGCCGGGCGGACCGGCCCGGTCGACGCGAACTGGTGGGTGCGCGGCTACCTGGAGCGCGAGGGCCTCCCCGGCGAGGCGCTGCTGCCGCCGGCCGTCCAGCTCCGCAAGGAGCTCGACCGGATCGACGGGACCGTCGCCCGGTTCACCGACGAGCGCCGGGTCCGCGACCACGTCGAGGAGATCGACGCGCGGGTCGTCGATCACATGCGGTACCCGGTCGGGCCGTGGGTGCCGATCCGCAGGCCGGACGCCGACGCGATCGTCGCCCGGTGGCGGGCCGCCCGGGAGCGTCCCCGGCCGACGCCCGCCGGACCGTCCGCCCGGTCCGGCGCCGGGGACGACGGCACCGCGGCGCCGGACCGGCGCCGGTGGTGGTCCCGGCGCCGCTGACCGCCGGCCGGCCGGCCACCACCCGGTCAGGCGCGGGCCGGGATCCGGGGCGCGAAGTGCCCCGGCGACGCCAGCGGCCGGTCGGTCTCCAGCAGCGTCTTCAGCGCGGCGAGGATCGCGGGCCAGCCCTCGCCGACGTCGCGCATGTCCTGGTCGCCCTGCTCGTCCGGGGTGAACCCGGTGTGCACGACCCGCAGCCGCACCGCCTCGTCGCCGAACGGGTCGACGGTGAACTCGACGAGCGTCGGCGGTCGTCCGCGCTCCTCCTCGGCACGTCCGGTGAAGGTGTAGGAGAGCCGGCGCGGCGGCTCGACGGCGACGATCTCGCCGACGAAGTCCTCCCGGTCCGGATGCAGTGCCTCCAGCCTGCTGCCGACCCGCCAGTCCGAGGTCAGCTCGGCGCCGCCCCAGTACTGCATCGTGAACTCGGGCGTGGTCAGCGCCCGGAACACCTGTTCGGCGGTGCTGCGGATGTAGGTGGTGTAGACGTAGCTGCGGTCACTCGGTTCGGTCATCGCCGTCCTCCAGCGCGGCGCGCAGGGCGGTGATCGCCTGCACCCGGCTGCGCTCGAACTTCCCGATCCACCGGTCGTGGATCTCCTGGATGGGCACCGGGTCGAGATGGTGGAGCTTCTCCCGGCCGCGGCGTACGGCGGACAGCAGCCCGGCCGACTCCAGCTGCGCGACGTGCTTGGACACGGCCTGCCGGCTCATCCCCAGCCCCTCGCACAGCTCGCCGAGCGTCTGCCCGCCCCGTTCGTGCAACCGGTCGAGGATGCGGCGCCGGGTCGGGTCCGCGAGGGCCCGGAAGACGGCGTCCACGTCGGTCACGGGACCAATTATGCAACCAAATGGTTGCGTGTCAACCGCGGCGCAGCCGTCCCCACGGCTTCTCCACCGACAGCACGGTGGCCGACAGCAGCATCACCTGGTGCAGTGCCGCGCTGAGCAGCAGCGGCCACAGCAGCGACGGATCGGCCGCGGCGGCGTCGATCCAGCCGGTGTTCAACGCGACCGAGCCGGCGATGACGGCGAGCGAGAGCACCGTCTTGGCGACGACCCAGCGGTACCGGAACAGTCCCCACGGCGTCCCGATCCCGAGCGCGGCCCCGGTGAGCACGGTCCCGACCGCGAAGAACGGGACGAGACCGCCGCCGACCAGCGCCATCGCGGGCACCGCGAACTCCGATCCCGATCCCTGGAGCAGTGCCGCGGCCGGGAGCACGAGCAGCACCGTGGACAGGCCGGTCCAGCCGATCGCCAGCACCACGTGCGCGGTCCGCAGCACCGCGCGCGGGCGGCGGCCCAGCCGGCGCGGTGCCGCCGCCGTGCCGGCCCGCCGCTCGACTGCCCCGGTCACCGGAGCTCGTCGGGCACGGTCGCGTCCGGCGAGGGCTCCCGCTCGGCCCGGCGGGAGTGCACGAACAGGATCAGCAGCATCAGCAGCACCGGTCCGACCGGCACGAACGGGGCGGCGCCGAGCAGCCAGGGCAGCACCATCAGCAGGAACACCGCGGCGGTCACCCCGCCGTGCACGGCCAGGATCCGGCGGGCCCGCGGCGTCAGCGGCCCGCGCCGGGGGCGCGGCGGCCGGGCCGGCCGGGGCAGGTCGGAGACCAGCGGGACCAGCTCGTCGCGGGTCCGCGCGGCGTACGCGGCGGCCTGCCGCTCGTCGGCCTCGACCAGGGTCAGCCTGCCCTCGGCGGCGGCCGCCCGCAGCCGGTTGGTCACGTGCTCGCGTTCGGCGTCCGAGGCGAGCACGGCGTCCCCTCCGGGCGGGACGGTCCGGTGCGCACCGGCCGGTGCGGCCGGGGCGGGCGGGGCGGGCGGGGCGGGCGGGCCGGAGGTGTCTGAGGTGTCGGATGCGTCGGGATCGGTGGTCACTGTGTCGGTCATGCCGGTCAGCGTGGCGGCGGGGCCGGGGCCGGCGCGTCCGTCGGTGGTCGCCGATCGGCCTGCTGCCCCGGTGCCGGTCGGACCCTCCCGGGTACTCCCGGTGCGGTAGCGCGGCCGTCTCCGCGCGGACGACGCAGATCGTCGGTCCTCCGGTCTACCGTGACGCCCGTGCCCACCCCGACCCGTCCGAGCTGGTGGGGCGGGGTGCTGCGGACCCTCGTCCTGCCGGCCGTGGTCGCGCTGCTCACCGCGGGCGGCACCGCGTTCGCGCTGCACCGGCCGTGGGACGCGGCTCCGGCCGGCACGCTGGACGGGATCGGGATCGCGCTGCTCGCGGCCGGGCCGCTCGCCCTGGTGTTCCGCCGGGCGAACCGGGTCGCGGCGCTCGCGGTGGCCGCCGGCGCGGTGGTCGTCTACTTCGGGCTGGGCTACCCGCCGGCCGGGCCGACCGGGCTCGCCTTCGCGGTCGCGCTGGTCTCCGCGGTGGCGGCCGGGCACCACCATCGGGCGCTCGCGGTGGTCGGTGCCGCAGCCGTGACGCTGCTCGGCTGGCTGCTGCTGACCGGCCGTGCGGTGCCGTGGGCCGCGACCGGGCCGCTGCTCGCCTGGATCGCCGTGCTGTTCGCCGCCGGGCTGCTGTGGCGGGTCCGCCGGGAGCAGATCGAACAGGCCCGCCTCGCCGCCGAGCAGGAGCGCCACCGCCGGATCGGGGAGGAGCGGCTGCGGATCGCCCAGGAGCTGCACGACGTGCTCGGCCACCACGTGTCGCTGATCAACGTGCAGGCCGGGGTGGCGCTGTTCCTGATGGACGACGACCCGGAGCAGGCCCGCACCGCGCTCACCGAGATCAAGCGGGCCAGCCGGGACCTGCTGCGCGAGATGCGTTCCACCCTCGGCGTGCTGCGCGGGGTCGACGAGGCGGCGCCCCGGTTGCCCACCCCCGGACTGGACCGGCTCGACGCACTGCTCGACGAGGCCCGGGCCGCCGGGCTGCCGGTGCGCCGGGACACCACCGGCGAGCCGCGGCCGCTCCCGACCGGCACCGATCTCGCCGCGTACCGGATCGTGCAGGAGTCGCTGACCAACACCCGCAGGCACGCCGGTGCGGCGACCGCGGTCGTCACCCTGACCTACTCGGCGGACTCCCTGGAGCTGCGGATCGACGACGACGGCCGCGGCCCGGCCGAGGGCGTCGCCGACGGCACCGGACTGACCGGCATGCGGGAGCGGGCCCGCTCGGTCGGCGGCACCCTGGAGGCCGGCCCGGGGCCGTCCGGCGGGTTCCGGGTGCTCGCCACCCTCCCGGCGGGGAGGGTGGACCGGTGATCCGGGTGCTGCTGGCCGACGACCAGGCCCTCGTCCGGTCCGGGTTCCGGGCGCTGCTCGGGTCCCAGCCGGACCTGGCCGTCGTCGCCGAGGCCGCCGACGGCGCCCAGGCGATCGCCGCCACCCGCGAGCACCTGCCGGACGTGGTGCTGATGGACATCCGGATGCCCGGCACCGACGGCATCACCGCGACCCGCGAGATCAGTGCCGATCCCGCGCTGGGCGCGGTGCGGGTGATCGTGCTGACCACCTTCACCGACGACTCGTACGTGTTCGACGCGATCCGCGGCGGCGCCAGCGGCTTCCTGGTGAAGGACGCCGAGCCGGCCGACCTGATCCGGGCGATCCGGGTCGTGCACGACGGCGAGGCGCTGCTCGCGCCGGGCGTCACCCGTACCCTGATCGCCGAGTTCGCCGCCCGGTCCCGCGGCGGCCCGGCCGGTGCCGCGCGCCTGGGCGCGCTGACCGACCGGGAGCGGGAGGTGCTCGTCGAGGTCGCCGCCGGACTGTCCAACGACGAGATCGCCGCCCGCCTGCACATGAGCCCGACCACCGCGAAGACGCACGTCAGCCGCTCGATGAGCAAGCTCGGCGCGCGGGACCGGGCGCAGCTGGTGGTGCTGGCCTACGAGTCCGGGCTGGTCCGCCCGGGCTGGACCGGGTGAGGTGGCAGGATCGCGGGGGTGACCACCGTGTACGTGTTCAACGGTCCGAACCTCAACCTGCTCGGCGTCCGCAAGCCGGAGGTGTACGGCACGACCGTGCTCGCCGACGTCGAGGCGCTCTGCGCGACGACCGCCGCCGGGCACGGCCTGGAACTCGACTTCCGGCAGACCAACCACGAGGGCACCCTGGTCGACTGGATCCAGGAGGCCGGCGCCGCGGTGAAGCGCGGCGACGCGCTCGGCCTGGTGCTGAACGCGGCCGCCTACACCCACACCTCGGTGGCGCTGCACGACGCGATCGAGGGCGCCGAGCTGCCCACCGTCGAGGTGCACATCTCGAACGTGCACGGCCGGGAGGGCTTCCGGCACCACTCCTACGTGTCGCCGGTGGCGGCCGGGATCGTCGTCGGGTTCGGGGTGGACGGCTACGCGCTCGCCATCGACGGCCTGGTCCGCAAGCTCCGCCCGGTGCGCTCCGCCTGATCGCGCGCTGCGCCCGGCCCGGGCGCGCAGCACTCCCGGGCCGCGGCCGGCTCAGCCCTCCATCGCCGAGACGTCCATCCACACGAACTCCCAGCGGTGACCGTCCGGGTCGTCGACGCTGCGGCCGTACATGAAGCCGTGGTCCTGGGTCTTCCCGCCCTGGGTGCCGCCGGCGGCCAGACCCGCCTCGGCGAGCCGGTCCACCTCGTCCCGGCTCTCCACGCCCAGCGCGTTGATCACCTCGCGGGCGCCGCCCGGGTCGGCGGTGCCGGACTGCTCGGTGAACTCGATGAACCGCTTCTCCACCATCACCATGACGACGATCGCGTCGCTGATCACGAAGGACGCGGTCTGCTCGTCGGAGAACTGCTCGTTCAGCGTGAAGCCGAGCGAGGAGTAGAAGGTCGTGGCGACCGCGAGGTCGGCGACGGGCAGGTTGACGAAGATCGAGCTGGGCATCGCGGGCTCCTGTGCTCCGGGGCGCCGTCGTCGGCGCCGTTACGAGAGGAAGGACCGGGACGGCGCCGGGAAGTCATCGGTGACGATCCGGCAGGATCGGGGCATGACCGTCAGGTGGGGAATCGTCGGACCGGGCCGGATCGCCGACGCCGTCGTGCGGGACTTCCCGCACGTGCCCGGCGCCGAGGTGGTGGCCGTGGCGTCGCGTTCCGCGGAACGCGCCGCGGCGTTCGCGGACCGGCACGGCATCGCCCGCACGCACACCGGGTACCGGGCGGTCCTGGACGACCCGGAGATCGACGTCCTCTACGTCGCCACCCCGCACCCGCAGCACCGCGCCGTCGCGCTGGCCGCGATCGAGGCCGGCAAGGCGGTCATGGTCGAGAAGTCGTTCACGGTCAGCTCGGTGGCCACCCGGGAGATCGCCGCGGCGTCCCGGCGCACCGGTGTCTTCGCGATGGAGGCCATGTGGACGCGGTTCTTCCCGGCGATCGTCCGGCTCCGCGAGCTGGTCGCCGAGGGCGCGATCGGCGAGGTCCGGTCGGTGCAGGCCGATCTCGGCGTGCGGAACCTGTCCGACGCGGGCGACCGCTACCTCGCCCCCGAGCTCGGCGGCGGCGCGCTGTTCGATCTCGGCGTCTACCCGATCTCGTTCGCGCAGATGGTGCTGGGCGATCCCTCGGTGATCGCCGCGACCGGCGCGCTCGCGCCGACCGGCGTCGACCTGGAGGAGTCGATCCTGCTGGGCTGGCCGGACGGCCGCAGCGCCGCCCTGCAGGCGAGCCTGCGGTGCGCGATGCCCGGCTCGGCCCGGGTGATCGGCACCGAGGGCTGGATCGAGGTGCCGCCGCGCTTCCACCATCCGGACCGGATCGAGCTGCACCGGCACGGCGCCGAGCCCGAGGAGATCGTGCTGCCCGCCACCGGCGGCGGTTACTCGCACGAGATCGCCGAGGTCACCCTGCGGGTCGCGGCCGGGGAGCAGGAGAGCCCGGTGATGCCGCTGGCCGACACGATCACCGTGCAGGACGTGATGGCGGCCGTCGCCGACCAGCTCGGGATGGTCCCGGAGGAGGGCCCCGCCACCCTGTGACCGGTCCGGGTGGACGATCTTTACCCGGCGCAACGACGGGTGTAGACCGGGCGGGTGCCCGATCCCACGACGACCCCACCGCGTGAGAAGACCTTCCTCGGTCATCCCGCCCAGCTCGGGACGCTGTTCGGCGTCGAGATGTGGGAGCGCTTCTCGTTCTACGGCATGCAGGCGATCCTGCTGCTGTACATGTACTACTCCGTCACCGACGGCGGCCTCGGCTACGACCAGGGCGTCGCGGCGGGTGTGGTGGGCGCCTACGGCGGCACCGTCTACCTCTCGACGATCCTCGCCGCCTGGGCCGGTGACCGGCTGTTCGGCCCGGAGCGGGTGCTGTTCGGCAGCGCGATCTCGGTCATGGCCGGGCACGTCGCGCTGGCCCTGCTGCCCGGCGGGACCGGCCTGGCCGTCGGCCTCGTCCTGGTCGCGCTGGGCAGCGGCGGCATCAAGGCGAACGCCTCGACCATCATCGCGATGCTCTACGCCCCCGGCGACGACCGCCGCGACGCCGGGTTCTCGATCTTCTACCTGGGCATCAACATCGGCGCGCTGGCCGGCCAGCTGCTCACCCCGGCCCTGCAGACGGCCGCCGGGTTCCACTGGGGCTTCGGCCTCGCCGCCGTCGGGATGGCGCTCGGCCTGGTCCAGTACACGGTCGCCCGCCGGAACCTGCCGCCCGAGGGGCGGATCGTGCCCAATCCGCTCCCGCCCGCCGGACGGATGCGGGCCGGCCTGATCGGCGCCGCCGCGGTCGTCGTGCCGGTGGCGCTGACGCTCGCCGGGGTGATCACCGCCGGGCGGCTGGACTACATCGTCACCGGCATCGTCGCGGTCGCCGCCGTCGGCTACTTCACGCTGCTGCTCACCAGCCCGAAGGTGGACCGGACCGAGCGCAGGCGGGTGCTGGCGTTCCTGCCGATGTGGGTCGCCAGCGCCGTGTTCTGGGCGATCTTCCAGCAGATCTTCACGGTCCTGACGATCTACGCCGACCAGCGGCTGGACCGCTCGGTGTTCGGCCTGTTCGTGCTGCCCGCGGGATCGGTGCAGGCGATCGAGCCGCTGTTCGTCGTGCTGCTCGCCGGGGTGTTCGCGACGGTCTGGACGCGACTGGGGCCGCGCCAGCCGTCGTCGCCGACGAAGATGGCGATCGGCACGATCGTGGTCGGGATCGGCTTCCTGCTGTTCGTCCCCCTGGCCGGCACCGGCCCGAACGGCACCCCGCTGCTCGCGGTCGCCGGCATCCTGCTGGTCTTCTGCGTGGCCGAGCTGTTCACCTCGCCGGTCGGCCAGTCGCTGTCCACCAAGCTGGCGCCGCAGGCGTTCCGGACCCAGATGGTGGCGCTGTTCTTCCTGTCCGTCTCGATGGGCACGGTGCTCGCCGGGGTGCTCGCGCAGTTCTACAGCGCGGAGAACGAGATCGCCTACTTCGGCATCACCGGCGCCGTCGCGATCGTGGTCGGGCTGGTGGTGATCGCGGCGGTCCCGCGGCTGAAGGTGCTCATGGCCGGCGTCCGCTGATCGAACGCCGGTTCGAGTTGTCCCCAGCTGTGTGCACACCTGTGGACAACCCGGACCGGCCTGTGGACAACCATCACCGACGACGGGTGCGCCGGACCGAGGGCTGGTCCAGTCCGTCCCCGGTCATCTCCCGGGCGACCCGCACGACGTGCGCGCGGACGTCCGGATCCAGGTCGGCGACCCGCAGTGCCAGCAGTTCGAGGATCGAGGCCAGGCCGAAGGCGAACTCCGGGCGGGCCAGGCCGGCGTAGTGCGCCTGGACCGCCTCGTGGCGCAGCCGGGCGGCGGCCGCGAGCACGGTCTCCCGGTCGGTGCGCAGCGCGGCGGACCGGCGTCGTTCGTGGGCGTTCATGCTCCCCCGTGGGTGGGCGTCGGGTCCGGCCCGGGGGAGCGGGCGCCGGACCAGGGTGCATCCCGGCCCCGCCCCGCCGCCAGGGGTGTGCCCGAGATGTCGCACACACGTTCGACTGGATGTGGACTCAGAGCAGCAGCAGCGCCACGGCGAGTGCCGAGGTCGCCGTCCGGAGGTGGTTCGCCCGCGTCCATCGCCGGTCGAACGCCGACCACGGGCCGCCGCGGTCCAGCGCGGTGTTGAGCGGGATGTTCACCGCCGCGGTGACGGCGAAGCCGGCCAGCCCGGCCACCGCCCCGGCGATCCGCAGCGGCTCCCCGTGCAGCGCCCCGGTGACCAGCGCCGCGCCGCAGGCGAGCGCGGTCCCGGCGAACAGCGTCCCGAACACCGGGTTCAGGATCACCCGGTTGACCTCGCGCATGGTGGCGGCCGCCTCGGCGTCCGGCCGGCGGCGCAGGGCGGGCATTACCGCCGTCGTGAACGCCAGGTAGACCCCGCCGAGCAGGCCGGACCCGGCGGCGGCGAGCGCGGCGCTCATGCGACCGCCTCCGCCACCCATGCCTCGACCGTCAGCAGTCCCCCGGCGTCGCCGCGCGGTGCGTGTGCGCGCACCCGCCCGTCGTTGAACGCCCGGTTCATCGCCACCTGCAGCCGGGCGACGTCCGGGGGCAGGCCCGCGTCCAGCAGCACCGCGGTCAGCTCCGCGTCGGGGAGCCGGGTGTAGCCGGCGCCCGGCACGCCGAGTGCCGGGCCGAGCGCGGCGACCACCTCGGGCACCGTCCGGTCGGCGGGCCCGGGCACCTCGACGACGGCCGGTCCGGCCGGGTCGAGCAGCGCGGCCGCGGCGGCCCTGCCGACGTCGCGGGTGGCGACCATCGGCAGCGCCCGGTCCCGGTCGATCGAGTCGGCGTGCCCGCCGTGGGCCCGGATCGTGTCGAACGCGGGCCGGAACGACTCCAGGAACAGGCCCGGCCGGATCCGGGTGACCCGGGCGTCCAGCGTCGCCAGCCGCTGCTCCTGCTCGTACAGGCCGCCGAGGAAGCCGGTGCCGGACAGGTCCGGCCCGCCCGGGATCTCGGCGCCCAGCGAGCTGAGCGCGACCACCCGGCCGATCCGCGCGCCGCGCAGTGCCGCGACCACCGCCTCGCCCACCCGGCGCTGGTGCGCGGCGTGGTCCGGTTCGGACAGGTCGAGCGGCTGCAGGGTGAAGGCGGCCGCGGCGCCGTCGAACGCGCGGAGCAGGAAACCGGTGTCGGTGATGTCGCCGGTGCACGGCTCGGCGCCGGCCGCGGCCGCGGCGGCCAGCCGGTCCGCGTCGCGCCCGACCGCCCGCACCGCGACGCCGGCCGCCCGCAGCTCGCGGACGACCTGCGAGCCGACGTTCCCGGTCGCCCCCAGAACGGTGATCACGATGGTCCCCTCTCGTCGATGTGGATCCAGCATCTCCGCCAGGTACCGGACGCACGATCGCTGTTCGTCCACAGTTCCTGCTTGTTCGTCCACAGCTGGGGATCGACTGTGGACGGGCTGTCATGCTGTGCCTCATGCAGACCGCGCCGCCGTTCCCGGCCGCCGACCCGGTCGGTGAGGCGCTGCACGTGTTACGGATGGACGGCGTCTTCTACTGCCGCTCCGAGCTCGGCGAGCCGTGGGGGATGACGCTGCCCGCGACACCCGGCTGCCTGTGGTTCCACGTCGTCACCTCCGGGGGCTGCCGGCTGACGGTCGGCGGGCACGACGACCTGCTGCTGCGCCCCGGCGAGCTCGCGCTCGTCCCGCAGGGCGCCGGGCACGTGCTGCGCAGCGCCCCGGAGGTGTTCGCGCCGGACATCCGGTCGATCCCGCATCCGATGCTGGACGGCCGCTACGCGCTGCTCCGGCACGGCGGCGACGGCCCGGTGACCCGGATGGTGTGCGGGGCCGTCCGGTTCGGCCATCCCGCGGCCGGCGATCTCGTCGACCGGCTGCCCGGCCTGATCCGGGTCGAGCCGTCGCCGGTCGGCGACCGGGTGCAGGACACCCTGCGGCTGATCGCCGCCGAGGTGGAGGAGGGCGGCCCCGGCGCCGCCGCGGTGATCACCCGGCTGGCCGACGTGCTGGTCATCCAGGCCGTCCGCGGCTGGCTGGAACGCGACGCGGCGGCCCGCACCGGATGGCTCGGCGCGCTCGCCGACGACCGGATCGGCCGCGCGCTCGCCGCGGTGCACCGGGAGCCGGACCGGGACTGGACGGTCGCGTCGCTGGCCGCGACGGCGACGATGTCCCGGTCGGCGTTCGCCGCCCGGTTCACCGAGCTGGTCGGCGAGCCGGCGATGGCCTACGTGACCCGCTGGCGGATGCACGCGGCCGTCGACGTCCTGTCGGGGGGAGATGTCACGGTGGCCGAGGCCGCCCGGCGGTTCGGCTACCGCTCGGAGGCGGCGTTCGCGCGGGCCTTCGTCCGGGTGGTCGGCGAGCCCGCCGGGCGGGTGCGGCGTCGGGCGGCGGCCCGGGGACCGGCCGGGCTCGGTGCGTTCGCCGAGGCGATCTGACCGTTCGTCCGGCTCCGCGGGGTGTCGCACACACGTTCGACGCAGGGGTGTTACGCTGCGACGACGCGACCGGGGTGCGGTCGCCGATACTGCTCGATCGCCCGCTATCGAGCAGTATCGTGACAACGGTAGAGAGTGGTATGCGCCGCCATCGAGCATGCTCGATGGCGAAGTGTTCACGTGTCTCGGCCATGAGCTAGAAAGCGGTAGAGGCTCCGATCGGAGCGTCGATGCCGAGTTATGGCCGTTTCTCGGGTGAGTCCGAGAAACGGGTAGACGACGGCATCGAGGCGCGTCGATGCCGTCGTCTGCGGTTCTCTAGCCCGGATCCGAGAGAGCCCGATGCTGCCCGATCGGGCCGGTCAGAGATGGGCCAGCTTGTCCGGGTTGCGGACGGCGTAGACAGCGGTGACCAGGTCGGCGCCGTCCACCTCGGACACCTCGAACAGCATGACCGTGTCCACGGTGTCGCCGTCGCGCACCAGCACCCCGGGCATCCCGTTGAACACGCCGAACTCGGGTCCGGGCCCGGGGATCGGCCACCGGGTGATCCCGACCAGGAACCGGGCCACCCGATCCTGCCCGACGATCGGCCGCAGCGCCGCCGAGGCCCGCCCGCCGCCGTCGGACATCTGCACGGCGTCCGGTGCGAGCAGCGCCGTCACCGCCGCGACGTCCCCGCCCAGCGCGGCACCGACGAACGCCTCGGCGACCTGCCGGGCCCGGTCCGCGGGCACCGTGAACCGCGGCCGCCGGGCGTGCACGTGCTCGCGCGCCCGGTGCGCGATCTGCCGCACGGTGGCCGCCGGCCGGTCCAGGGTCGCGCCGATCTCGTCGTAGTCGATCCCGAACGCCTCCCGCAGCACGAACACCGCCCGCTCCTCCGGCGAGAGGCTCTCCAGCACCAGCAGCATCGCCACCGTGACGTCGTCGGTCCGCAGCGCCCGGTCCGAGGCGTCCTCGCCGGTGGGCAGCGGCTCGGGCAGCCAGGTCCCGGGATAGGTCTCCCGGGCCCTGGCGGTGCTGCGCAGCCGGTTCAGCGCCTGCCGGGTGACCAGCCGGGCCAGGTAGGCGCGCGGATCGAGCACCCGCGCGTGGTCCACCTCGGTCCAGCGCAGCCAGCTGTCCTGCAGCACGTCCTCGACGTCCGCGACGCTGCCGAGGATATCGTAGGCCAGCCGGAACAGCAGCCCGCGGTGCGCGCCGAACTCGGCGAGCGGGTCCGGGCCGGTCATGCCGCCCGGCTCCGGATCGCGCGCAGCGTGTGGCGGACCACCTGCTCCTTGATCGCCGCGCCGGCCCGGCCGCCGATCGCGATCCGCCGGGGCACGTCGTGGGTGTCGACGAGCTGCACCAGTCCCGCGCCGGGCCCGAGCGCCAGGCACTGCGCGCCGTAGACGACCGACGCCGCCGGTGCGGCCCGGCCGGCGAGCCCGGCCAGCACAGTGCGGGCGGCCGCGTTCCCGAGCGGGATGGCGGCCTGGCAGCTGGCCCGCACGAAACCGACCTCCGGCGGGGCGCTGATCGCGTCCCCGGCGCCGACGATCCGCGGATCGCCGAGGGCGGTCAGCGTCGCGTCCACCCGCAGCCGCCCGGCGTCGTCGGTCGGCAGGCCGCTGCGCCGGGCGAGATCGGGGACCGCGGGCGGGGTCGCCCACACGACCACGTCGGCGCCCGGATCCGCGGTGCCGGTGACCCGGGTGCGCTCGCGCAGCCCGACGCCGAGCGCGCGCAGCCGGGCCCGGACCCGGTCCCGGCTGCGGGCCGGGAGCCCGCCCGCGACCTCGGCGTCGGTCACCAGCCGGACCGCCAGGTCGGGCCGCGCGGCGGCCAGCTCGGTCGCCGTCTCCACCCCGGTCAGCCCGCCCCCGACGACGGCGACCGTGCCCCCGGCCGGCAGCGCGGCGACCGCGGCGTGCAGCCGGCGGGCGTCCTCCAGCGAGTCGACCCGGTACCCGTCCGCGCCGGGATCAGGATCGGGATCGCCGCTGCCGACCGCGTACACCAGCCGATCGAACCGCACCGTCGAGCCGTCGTCGAGCAGCACCGTGTCGTTCCCAGGGCTGTCGTTCCCGGGGCCGGCCCCGATCAGCGTGGCCAGCCCGGACCGGTGCTGCACCCGCGGGTGCAGCACCGCCCGCAGCGGCACCGTCGCCTCCCCGCTGCCCGCCGCGAGCCGGTGCAGCCGGATCCGCTCGACGAACACCTCCCGCGGGCCGACCACCGTCACCTGCGCGTCCGAGCCCGCCGCGATCCGGTTCGCCGCCGCGATCCCGGCGTACCCGGCCCCGACCACCACCACCGCACGTCCCATGACCGTCCCCTTCCGTCGTCGTCGGTCGGGATGGGGACACCGGCGGGCGCCCGCGGCGTGACGCTGTGTGGCCCGGATCACGCCGGTACGCGTGCCAGGGTGGGGGCATGAGCGGGGTGGCGGTGGTGACCGGGGCCGGATCGGGCATCGGGGAGGCGGTGACGCGGGGGCTGCTCGACGCCGGCTGGCGGGTCGTGCTCGCCGGCCGGCGGACCGAGCGGCTCGACGCCGTCGCCGCCGGTCACGCCGGGGCGCTCACCGTCGCCGTCGACGTGACCGATCCCGGATCGGTCGCCGCGCTGTTCGCGGCCGTCGACGACCGCTGGGGCCGGGTCGACCTGCTGTTCAACAACGCCGGCACGTTCGGCCCCGGCGGCACCGTCGACGAGATCGCCGTCGAGGACTGGGACGCCACCGTCGCGACCAACCTCACCGGTTCCTTCCTGTGCGCGCGGGCCGCGTTCGGCGCGATGCGCGCCCAGCGCCCGCAGGGCGGCCGGATCATCAACAACGGCTCGATCTCGGCGCACGCGCCGCGCCCCGGCAGCGCCGCCTACACCGCCACCAAGCACGCGATCACCGGGCTGACCAAGTCGCTGTCGCTGGACGGCCGGGAGTTCGGCATCGCCTGCGGGCAGATCGACATCGGCAACGCGGCGACCGACATGACCGCGGGCATCGCGACCGGCGCGAAGCAGGCCGACGGCACGGTCCGGCCGGAGCAGACCTTCGACGTGCGGCACGTCGCCGACGCCGTCGTCCACATGGCCGGGCTACCGCTGTCGGCGAACGTGCAGTTCCTGACCATCGCCGCGACGACGATGCCTTGGCTGGCCAGAGGCTGAGCGACGCCGCTCAGGAGCCGTCCGAACGCCCGGACGGCATGACGACGACCTCGGCGCCCGCCGAGCGCCATGCCACGAGCTCACCGTCGGGGGTGGCCGTGTCGGTGATCAGCACGTCGTGGTCGTCCGCATGCGCGTAGACGAACGGGGCAACCCGGCCGAACTTGCTGCTGTCGGCCAGCAGCACCCGGCGCTCGGCGGAGTCCATCATGGCCCGCTTGACACCGGCCGATTCCTGCACCGGATGATGCAGGGTGCCGTCGACGACCGCCGGCGTGGACAGGATGCTGAGGTCCGCCCGGATGTTCCGCAGTGACGCGTGCAGATCGGGTCCGAACATGGCGTCGAACTCCTGGTGGTACCAGCCCCCGAGGACCAGCACCCTGGCTCCGGCGCTCGCCGAGCCGAGCCGAGCCATCTCCAGGAAGTTCGTCACGATCGTGACATCCGACCGGTCGGCGAGCGCGGTCATCAGTGGCAGGCAGGTCGTCGAGTCGTCGACCAGGATCGTCGCTCCCGCGGTGACCAGGCCGGCGGCGGCCGCCGAGATCGCCTCCTTCTCGTCGTTTCCCGTCCGGAGCCTGGCGTGGACGCCTTGCTCCACCTGCAGCGGCCCGGGGGCCGCGACCCCGCCGCGCTGCTTGCGGACCATTCCGAGCTCGGCGAGCTGGTCGATGTCGCGCCGGACCGTCATCGGGCTGACGCCGAGCTGCTCGGCAAGCTCGCCGATACGCAGACCACCGGTCCGGCGCACCCGCTCGACGATCCGATCCCGGCGGGCACGGACGACCGAGTCGGGCTGACGAGCGCGTGCCATCGATCTCCTGTCACCGGCCGGGTTGAACAACCATCTTGACGGTTCCGGATGCCGGAGCGGTACCGAGGGCCGTGTCGACCGCGTCGAGACCGACGTGCCCGCCGACCAACGCGCTCGGGTCGACCTCGCCCGACGACACCAGTGAGATGGCCTCGGGCCAGGTGTCGGCGTACCGGAACGTACCGGTGATCTGCAGCTCCCGTGCCTGCAGCGCAGTCAGGTCGAGCGGGAGCGGGAGGTCGCTCATACCGACCAGTACCGCCCGGCCGGCCGGCCGGACCTGGCCCAGGCCCCCGACGGCGGCGTCGATGTTGCCCGAGCACTCCAGCAGAAGGTCCGGCTCGAACCCGGATTCGGCGAGCGAGGCATCGCGCAGGTCGAGCAGCGACGTGGCGCCGAACCGGCGGGCGAGCGCGAGCCGCCCGGGGTCGACGTCGGCCACCACGACCTCGGCCGCTCCGTGTGCCGCCGCGGTGGCGGCGCTCAGCAGCCCGATCGCCCCGGCCCCGGTGACGAGTACCCGGTCACCGGGGCGCACGACTCCGCGGCGACAGGCCCACACGCCCACCGAGAGCGGCTCCAGCAGCGCCGCGGCGGCGTCGTCGATCGCGTCGGGTACCCGGTGGGCGAAGCGCTCGTCGATCGTGACGTACTCGCAGAACGCGCCGTCGACCGGCGGTGTGCCGAAGAACCGGACGGCCGGACAAAGGTTGTAGCGTCCTGTGCGGCAGACCGCGCAGTGGCCGCAGGGCACACCCGGCTCGAGCGACACCCGACGTCCGAGCAACGCATGGTCGGCGTCGGCGCCGAGGCCAACCACCTCGCCGGCTGCCTCGTGCCCGAGCACGATCGGGGCGCGGACCACGAAGTCGCCGATCCGCCCGTGCCGGTAGTAGTGCACGTCCGAGCCGCAGACGCCGACCGCGTCCACCCGGACCAGCACCTCCCGCGGGCCCGGCTGCGGCACCGGCCGCTCCTCCAGCCGTATGTCGGAGATGCCGTGCAGCACCGATGCCCGCATCGTCGGATCGGTTGTCATTCCCCGGTCACCGCCCCCAGAGTCAAGCCGGTGACCAGCCACCGGCGTACAGCGAGACCAGCCAGCATCATCGGGGCGACCACGCACACCCCGATCGCGCACAGTTGGCCCCAGTCCACCCCGGTCTGCGTCACCAGTTGCCCCGCCGCCATCGGCAGGGTCTGTGAGGAGGGTCCGGAGAAGACGAGTGCGAACGCGTAGTCGTTCCAAGCGAACACCAGGCAGAGCACAAACGTGGTGACCAGCCCGGAGTGGGTCAGCGGGAGCACCACGTGCCAGAACGCCTGCCACCGGCTGCAGCCGGCGACCAGTGCGGACTCCTCCAGGGCCGGCGGCAACTCGGCGAAGAAGGCGCTCATCAGCCAGATCGCGAACGGCAGGTTGAAGGTCAGGTACGCCAGCACCAGACCGGTCACCGAGTCGAGCAGCCCGAGCTGACGGAAGATCAGGAACAGCGGCAGCACCACCGCCGCGATCGGCGCCATCCGGGTGGAGATGATCCAGAACGACAGATGGGAGCGGCCGCGCATCCGTGTGTGCGCCAGGCCGTAGCCGGCCGGCGCGCCCAGGGCGACCGCGAGCACCGCGGAGATCCCGGCCGCCAGGATACTGTTCCACAGGTACGGCGCGAGGTTGTTCGAGCCGGAGAACAGTGCCGCGAAGTTCTCCGTGGTCGGCACGAACAGCAGGGCAGGCGTCGGTGCTGTGACGTCGGCCGAACTCTTGAACGCGGACAGCAGCATCCACACCAGCGGCACCAGGCACCAGGCCAGGGCCACCGTCAACAGCACCCGGTTGACCACCCGGGAGCGCCGGGTGCCGCGGTCGATCGGGCTCGCCGCGGCCAGCGCCGACGGGCGGTGTGATCGGGCGGCGGAGCCTGCGGCCGGGCGGCCGGCCTCGGACAGGATCATGTTCACCGGGAGACCCCTCTCGAGTCCAGCAGGCGGATGAACAGCCGGGCGACGATGATCGAGACGATCAGCATGAGCAGCCCGATCGCCGCGGCGTAGCCGAGATCGAAGAAGCGGAAGGCCACCTCGTAGAGCCGGACCGGGACCGTCTTCGTCGCGTCGGCCGGCCCACCGTTGGTGGTGACCCAGATGATGTCGAAGTAACGGATCGCGTCCATCGACCGGATGAGCAGCGCGACCAGCACGACGCTGCTGATCGAGGGGAACACCACGTAGCGCAGGGTCTGCCAGCCGCCGGCGCCATCGAGATGGGCAGCCTCGCGCACTGCGGCGGGCACCGACGACAGTCCGGCCAGCACGATCAGGGTGATCAGCGGTGTCCACTCCCAGACGTCCATCAGGACGACGGCGGCGAAGGCGGTCGTGCCGTCGGCCATCACGTCCCCGGTGAAGCCGAGTGAGCGCAGCACCCAGGAGTAGAGGCCGAAGGTGGAGTCGGTGAGAAAGCGGCCGAGCAGGCCGACGAAGACCGGCGCCACGAACATCGGTAGGATTGTCAGGCTCAGCGCGAGGTTCCGGCCGCGCAGCATGCGCCACAGGCAGAGCGCGATCCCGGTGCCGAGCACCAGCTCCAGTCCGACGGTGAGCACGAAGTAGGCTGCTGCCCGCAGCCAGGCCATCGCGACGTCCGAGTCGGTGAGCAGCCGGGCCCAGTTGTCCAACCCGACGACATCGAGCTGGACACCGCCCAGCAGATGCACCTCGGACAGACTCATCACCACGATGAACACGAAGGGCACCAGCGACAGCGGGGCGAGGAGCAGGATGCCGGGGAGCAGCATCCGGCCCTCGAAACGGAGCCCGCGGGCGCGGCGAGGCCGTTCCGCCGGGGCGGCGCCGGCCGACTCGGGCGGGGAGGGGGAGTTCGCGGCGTTCGGTGAGGTGAGGGTCATGACGAGGCCACCCATCCACGGGAGACGATCCGGTCGATCCGTTCTGTCGCGTCCCGCATGGCCTCGTCCGGTCGCGCGGCACCGGTCACCATCTTGGACAGCTGAGTGAAGATCGTCGTGTCGCACTCGTTCCACATCGGGATCTTCGGGCGTAGGCCGATCCGGTCCGGCTCCCACGCCTGCCGGACCGCGGGCCCGGTAAGCATGTTCGGCATCGCCGAGGGGCGCTGCTCCGCGGCGGCGACCTCGGGCATCGCGTAGACTGACGTGCGGGTCGGAGTCCCGCCGCCCGCATCGCTGGTCAGGTTGCTCAGCTGGGTCCGGGGGGATGTGGCCCAGACCGCGAAGAGCCAGGCCGCGCGCCGTTCGTCCGGTGTGGTGGCCGCGCTGATCCCGAGGCCGGTGCCGCCGTAGAGGTTGGCCGAGCGCACCGGGCCGCGGGGCAGCGGGGCGTAGCCGACGCGGCCGGGCAGCCGCTGCTCGTTTGCGGCGGCGAACTCGTGCCAGTTCGGGCACATTGCGACCTGGCCCGCCGCGAACGCGTTGCCCAACCCGTCCCAGTCCCAGGTGAGGGAGGACGGGTGCGCGACGCCGATGAGCTGGGAGTAGAACCCGGCCGCCTCGATCGCGGCCGGCGAGTCCAGCCGGCACGGCCCCGGGTCGACGGCGCCGTAGCCGCCGAGGCGGTCGCCGTCGTCGAAGTAGTCGCCACCGTGTGCGAGCAGCACGTTGCTGAAGTCGCACATCAGCGAGTCGTGCTGCTTGGCCTGGTGTCCGGTGCCGTACGGCACGTCGTCGCCGGCGTTGTCGTTGAACCAGGACGCGACGGCCAGGTACTGCTCCCAGGTGCTGTCCGGCCCGGGCATCGGGTCGAAGCCCAGGTCGGCGGCCATCCGGGAGTGGTGCTTCTCGAACATGTCCCGGCGGTAGTGCCAGATCATCGTCGGGCAGTCGTAGGGCAAGGTGTAGAGCTTGTCAGGGTCGAGGAACCGGCCTGCGGCGCGCAGCTGGCTCGGGACGAAGTCCTCGATCCCGCCGGGTACGTCCGGCAGATCGGGTTCGGCCATCAGCTCCTGTAGGTCGACCAGGCCGCGGGAGTACGGTGACAGGATCTGCATCGGGTCGGCGTAGATCAGCTGGTAGGTCGAGTGTCCGGACGCCAGGTCCAGAGCGACCCGCTGCACCAGGGCCGATAGCTCCAGCATCACGATGTTGACTCGGATCCCGGTCAGCTCAGTGAACGGTGTCAGGTTCGCTGCGATTGCGGCGGTCGGCGCGGTGTTCTCCGAGATCAGGTTCAGGGTCGATCCCGCGTACTGCCGCCACATGCCTGCATCGGACTCCCGTACGACGCCGGTGGCGGGCGCGCCGCAGCCTGCCAGCATGCCGCCACCCAGTAGTGCGGCGCCCGTGGCGAGCAGGCTGCGCCGGCTCAGCCGGGGACCAGGTCCGTGGCTTGTCATCTGCACTCCATCGGGAAGACGTGTTGCGCTGTCGAATGTGTAACAGAAGCGGTCGACATTCACAATTAGTGTGTTAAATCTGGAGGTCTTGTTATCATCTCGCCCATCCGACCCGTCGAGCCTGCCGACAGAGGAGTCCCATGGCGCCCGTGACCTTCGACAACGCCAGTCACGTCTACCCGGGCGGTGAGCGCCCCGCTGTCGATGCGCTGGACCTGGAGCTGGAGAACGGGGAGTTCGTCGTGCTCGTCGGCCCCTCCGGATGCGGCAAGTCGACCTCGCTGCGCATGCTCGCCGGGCTGGAGGACGTCTCGGCGGGCAGTATCCGGATCGGGGACCGCGAGGTCGGGAACCTCCCGCCGCGTGAACGTGACGTCGCAATGGTCTTCCAGAACTACGCGCTGTACCCGCACATGACCGTCGGCGAGAACATGGGCTTCGCACTCAAGATCGCCAAGCGCCCGCGGGACGAGATCCGGTCCAGGGTCGAGGCTGCCGCCGACATGCTCGGTCTCACCGATTTCCTGGACCGCAAGCCTCGGGCGCTGTCCGGTGGACAGCGCCAGCGGGTCGCGATGGGCCGGGCGATCGTCCGGCAGCCCCAGGTCTTCCTGATGGACGAACCGCTGTCCAACCTGGACGCGAAGCTCCGGACGTCGACCAGGGCGCAGATCGCGGCGCTCCAGCGCAGGCTCGGCGTCACCACTCTCTACGTCACCCACGACCAGGTCGAGGCCATGACGATGGGGGACCGGGTCGCCGTGCTCAAGGACGGCAGGCTCCAGCAGTGCGACACGCCGACCGAGCTCTACGAACGGCCCGCGAACGCGTTCGTCGCCGGTTTCATCGGCACCCCCGCGATGAACCTGCACGAGCTCCCGGTGGCCGGTGCCGGCGTCCGCATCCAGGACCATGAGGTGCCGTTGTCCCGTGCGGAGCTGTCCGGTCTCGGCGACGCGACCGGCTCCGCTCTGCTCGGGTTCCGTCCCGAGGCCCTCGACCTCGGTGGCCCCGGCAGCGGCTTCGAGGTGGCGGTGACCATGGTCGAGAACCTGGGGTCGGACACCTACGTCTACGGCAGGTTCACCGACCGGCGTTTCGCGGAGGGATCGGAATTCGACGTCGTAGCTCGGGTGGGTGCCGCGACGCGACCCGCGATCGGCGAGCGGATCCACCTCCGTATCCGGCCGGGCGAGCACCACCTGTTCTCCGCCGCCACGGGGCGGCGCGCCTCCGGCTGATCTGATGCCGGCCGGAAAGGTCGCGTTGTGAGACCCCCCGCGACCTCCGGCGCGGGATGCGTCGATGATGCCTGTCACACGAAAGGTGTGACGACCCCGGCGATGCCCGCCCTTCGACTGTTCGACGTGCCGCACGTCGCGGAGGCGGTGGTCCGCATGGCCGGGCTGCCGCTGTCGGCGAACGTACAGTTCTGGCCATCGCCGCGACGACGATGCCGTGGCTCGCCCGCGTCGGCGGTGCCGTGCATCCACAGCACCGGGCAGCGGACATCGTCCAGCCTGCCGAGCAGACCGTCCCGGTCCCGCAGGGTCACCGTGCTGACCCGCAGCCGGTGCCGGCCCTCGTCGCCGGTGTAGGTGGCGTGCCAGAAGGCGCGGTCCGTGTCCGGCCCGGCACCATCCAGTCGTCCCCGACCGGCTCGGCGAGTGCGTCCACCGGCGGAGAGCAGAACTCGATCCCGTCCCAGCAGCCGAGCTCGCGGCTGCGTGAGCTATCGAAGTCCATCGACGTGCCGAGCGGAATGATCCCGCGGATCCGGTCGGGTGCGAGCAACGCCGTCCGGGCGGCGATCCAGCCGCCCTGCGAGGTGCCCAGTACGAACGCGTCCTGGATGTCGAGCGCGTCGGGCACCTGCAGGTTCGCGATGGCGCTGTCCCAGTGGGTGAAGTGCCGGTGCCCGGCCTGCGTCGCGCCGTGCCCGTACGGCTCGACGGCGAGCAGGTTGACGGCCCGGCGAGGGCCGGGTCGTCGAACTGCGGGCGGTACAGGTCTGCCGTGGTCGTGAACGAGTTGACCAGGACGAGCGTTTGGGAGCGCCGGGTCGTACGGCCGGCCGAAGCGGAAGCCGATCGTGGAGCCGCCGAGGTGGCTGATACCGGTGGTGTCGGTGCACCTCGTGGGTTCTCTCAGGATCGTCCGGAACGGCTGTGGGCCGGCGGTGCCCTCGTCATCAGATCGTCCGGCGGGCGTCGGGTCCAGGATCGGTGCCCCATCGAGGGTGCCCGGCGCGCTCGATCGGGTCCTGCCGCGCGGAGCCGCCCGGCCGGTGGGAAGCGTCTCGTTGTGAGACACGGACCGGCCTCCGGGGTGGGATACTGCCGTGACCCCTGTCACGGGAGGGTTGGATGGCCCGGACGATGCACGTCCTGCGACTGATCGTTCACGCCCGTTCGCGGCAGCCGGTGCTGCTGCTCGGCGAGGCGGGCGGGGACCGCTGCGTCCCGGTGTTCCTGAGACCGCCGCAGGCCGAGGTGATCGCGGCCGGCCGGCGGGACGAGTCCAGCGTCGCCCTCACCCAGGACGTGCTGCTCCCGGTCGTCGAGGCGCTCGGCCGGACCTGCGAGTCGGTCGAGATCAGCGATCTCGCCGACGGCGTCTACACCGCCGAGCTGGTGTTCGACGGCGACGTCCGGCTGCAGGTCAAGCCGTCCGACGCGCTATCGATCGCGGTCCGCGAGGGCCTGCCGATCGGAATGGCCGAGCACGTGCTCGACGAGGTCGGCCAGCCGATCGAGGAGGTGCTGCCGCCCGACTCCGAGGACGCCGGCGGGATCGCCGCGCAGGCCCGCGCGGCCACCGGCGGGATCCCCACCGAACCCGCCGAGCACCCCGAGCAGCAGCTCCGCGAGTTCCGCGAGTTCATCGACGACGTCTCGCCGGAGGACTTCAGGTAGCGGCCAGCGCCCGGTACCGGCCGCCCAGCTCCAGCAGCGAGGCGTGCGCACCCCGCTCGATGATCCGGCCGTGCTCCAGGACGAGGATCTCGTCGGCGTCGCGCACCGTGGTCAGCCGGTGCGCGATGACGATCGCCGTCCGCCCCTCCAGCGCCTCCGCGAGCGCCTCCTGCACCGCCGCCTCGGACGTCGTGTCCAGGCTGGCGGTGGCCTCGTCGAGCACCACGATCCGCGGCCGCGCGAGCAGCACCCTGGCGATCGTCAGCCGCTGCCGCTCGCCGCCGGAGAGCCGGTAGCCGCGCTCACCGACGACGGTGTCCAGGCCGTCCGGCAGGGACGCGACCAGCTCGTCGAGCCGGGCCCGGCGCAGCGCCTCCCACAGCTGTGCGCCGGTCGCGTCCGGCGCGCCGATCCGCAGGTTGGCCGTGACCGTGTCGTGCAGCAGGTGACCGTCCTGGGTGACGAACCCGACCGCCCGGTGCACCGACGCGGCGGTCAGGTCCCGCACGTCGACGCCGCCGATCCGGACGGTGCCCGCCGACGCGTCGTAGAGCCGGGCGACCAACTGCGCGACGGTCGACTTGCCGGCGCCGGACGACCCGACGAGCGCCACCATCCGCCCGGCCGGCGCGGTGAAGGACACGTCCTGCAGCACCTGCTCGCCGCCGCGGGTGTCCAGCGTCGCGACCTCCTCCAGGGAGGCCAGCGAGACCTGGTCGGCGGTCGGGTAGGCGAACGACACCCGGTCGAACTCGACGTCGAGCGGTCCGTCGGGCACCTCCCGGGCGCCCGGCCGGTCCCGGATCGAGGGCTCCAGGTCGAGCACCTCGAAGACCCGCTCGAAGCTCACCAGCACCGTCATGATCTCCATCCGGGCCCCGGCCAGCGCGGTCAGCGGCTGGTAGAGCCGGGTCAGCAGCATCGCCAGGGACACGACGTCACCGGCGGACAGCGCGCCGGACAGCGCGAACCCGCCGCCGACGCCGTAGACCAGCGCCACCGCCAGCGACGACGCGAGCGTCAGCGCGGTCACGAAGACCCACTGCAGCATCGCCGAGCGCACCCCGATCGCGCGCACCCGCCCGGCCCGGTCGGCGAACTCGGCGGACTCCTGCTCCGGCCGCCCGAACAGCTTGATCAGGGTGGCGCCGGGCGCGGAGAAGCGCTCGGTCATCCGGGTGCTCATCGCCGCGTTGTGGTCGGCGGCGGCCCGCTCCAGGGCGGCCAGCCGCCGTCCCATCAGCCGGGCCGGGACCAGGAACGCCGGCAGCAGCAGTGCCGCGAGCAGCGTCACCTGCCAGGAGATCGCGAGCATCACGCCGAGCGTGAGCAGCAGCGTCACCAGGTTCGACACCACCCCGGCGAGGGTGTCGGAGAACGCCCGCTGGGCGCCGAGCACGTCGGAGTTGAGCCGGGAGACCAGCGCGCCGGTCCGGGTCCGGGTGAAGAACGCGACCGGCAGCCGCTGTACGTGGTCGAACACGGTGGTGCGGAGCTGGTGGATCAGCCCCTCGCCGAGGTTCGCCGAGAGCCACCGGGTGACCAGGCCGAGCGCGGCCTCGGCGACCGCGGCGGCGGCGATCAGCCCGGCGACGACGCCGAGCACGGCGAGCGGGGCGCCGGTCGTGATGGCGTCGGTGGCCCGCCCGGCCAGCACCGGCGTGACGACGGTGAGGACCGCGCCGAGGGTGCTGGTGACCAGGAACCACGCCATCCGCCTGCGGTGCGGGCGGGCGAGCCGCAGGATCCGGCGCCCGGTCTCGCCGGCCGGCCGGGTGCGGTGCACCGGCTCGGTGCCCGCGTTGCGCATGGCGGTGTAGATGCTCGCGTCCATGGGAGCAGACGCTATGATCTGAAGTTCACTTCAGGTCAAGATATCAGGACTCCTCCAGGTCTGGCAGCGTCCACGGCCGCACGACCAGCACCAGCGCCAGCCCGGACAGCCCGATCGCGCCGAACATCGACAGGCCCATCGCAGCGGCGTCGTTGCCGAGCAGGCCGACCACCGGCGAGGTCGCGGCGCCGATGCCGAACTGCAGCGAGCCGAGCAGCGCGGCCGCGGTGCCCGCCGTCCTGCCGTGCCGGGCCAGCGCCAGGGCGGGCGCGTTCGGCAGGATGAAACCGCAGGTCAGCAGCAGGGCCCAGATCCCGGCGAGCACGGCGGGCAGACCGCCGGTGCCGGTCGTGGTGAGCACGGCCAGCGCCAGCCCGGCCAGCACGCCTGCGGCGACCGCAGCGGTCATCACCCGGCGCGGCTCGACGTGGCGGAGCAGGACCGGGTTGAGCTGGGTGCCGACGACCAGCCAGATCGCGCCCGCGCCGAACAGCAGCCCGAAGGTCTGCTGGTCCACCCCGAATTGCTCCTGGAAGACGTACGCGGCGCCGGAGACGTAGCTGAACAGCGCGCCCATCGCGAGCCCGGCGACCAGCACCAGACCGACGAAGGCGCGATCGCGCAGCAGCATCCCGTAGGTGCGCACGGTGGGGCCGAACCGGGCGGACCGGCGACGCTCCGGCGGCAGCGTCTCGGGCAGCCCGGCGGTGACCACGGCCAGCATCACCAGGCCGTACAGGGCGAGGAACAGGAACACCCCGCGCCAGGACGTCCAGGTCAGCAGCAGCCCGCCGAGGGTCGGCGCGAGCACCGGCGCGGCGCCCATCACCAGGATCAGCCGGGACAGCATGGTCGCGGCGGCCCGGCCGGTGAACAGGTCCCGCACGACCGCCAGCCCGACGACCGCACCGGCCGCCGCGCCGACCCCCTGCAGCACGCGGAGCGCGGCGAGCACCTCGATCGAGGGCGCCACCGCGACCAGCGCCGACGCCAGCACGTGCAGCCCGGTGCCGGCCAGCAGCGGCAGCCGGCGGCCGTAGGCGTCGGACAGCGGGCCGATCAGCAGCTGGCCCAGCGCGAGCCCGGCCAGCGTGCCGGTCAGGGTCAGCTGCACCGTCGTGCCGGACGCGCTCAGGTCCTCACCGACCTGCGGCAGCGCGGGCAGGTAGGTGTCGATGGTGAGCGGCCCGAGCGCGATCAGCGCGCCGAGGATCAGCGCGATCCGCAGCCTGCTCGGTGCCGCGGTGGTCGTGGAAGTCACCCGGTCCCCCTCAGCGGGGGCACGGACGTGTGTCCCCGGAACGTCCAACCACACCGGCGATGACCGGGATTCCGGGCCCGGCCACCGGGCCGGGTGACCGCGCTCACACGGCGCGGGCCGGGATCGCGGGCTCCAGCCGGACCTCGATCCACTTCGACGTCGGGCAGCGCGACTCGTCGGCGTAGGAGTCCAGCGCGACCAGCGGGTTGGTCTCCGGGTAGTAGGCGGCGATGCAGCCCTTCGGCGTCGAGTACGACACCAGCCGGAAGTCGTCGGCGCGGCGCACCGTGCCGTCGGTCCACTCGCTCACCAGGTTCACCCGGTCGCCGTCGGCGAAGCCGAGCTCGCGCAGGTCGGCGGGCGAGATGAAGACCACCCGGCGACCGGAGTGGATGCCGCGGTAGCGGTCGTCCAGGCCGTAGATGGTGGTGTTGAACTGATCGTGGCTGCGCAGGCTCTGCAGCACCAGCCGGCCCTCGGGCAGCGTGGTGACGCTCAGCGGGCTGACCGCGAACTCGGCCTTCCCGGACGCCGTCGGGAACTGCCGGAAGTCCCGCGGCGGGTGCGGGAGGGTGAAGCCGCCGGAGCGGGCCACCTTCTCGGTGTAGGCCTCGCAACCCGGCACGACCCGGCCGATCCGGTCCCGGATGCGGTCGTAGTCGGCGGTGAACTCGGCCCACGGCACGACGTGGTCGTCGCCGAGGGTGGCGCGGGCGATGCTGCAGACGATGTCGACCTCGGAGCGCAGCAGCTCCCCGGCCGGCTGCGAGCGGCCGTGCGAGGCGTGCACCGCCGACATCGAGTCCTCGACGGTCACCTGCTGGGCGCGGCCGCCGGTGAGGTCCTTCTCGGTCCGGCCGAGCGCGGGCAGGATCAGCGCGTCGGTGCCCGCGACGACGTGCGACCGGTTGAGCTTGGTGGAGATCTGCACGGTCAGCGCGCACTGCTCGAGCGCGGGCTCGGTGACGCCGGTGTCCGACATGGCCTGCGAGAAGTTGCCGCCGAGGCCGACGAAGACCTTGCCGTGTCCGGCGGCCATCGCCTTCACGGCGGCGATCGAGTCGTGGCCGTGCTCGCGCGGCGGGTCGAAGCCGAACTCGTCGCGGACGGCGTCGAGGAACGCGTCGGGCATCTGCTCCCAGACGCCCATCGTCCGGTCGCCCTGCACGTTCGAGTGGCCGCGGACCGGGCACAGGCCGGCGCCCGGCTTGCCGATCATGCCCTGCAGCAGGGACACGTTGACCATCTCGCGGATGGTGGCGACCGCGTTGCGGTGCTGGGTGATGCCCATCGCCCAGCAGTTCACGGTGCGCTTCGAGGAGACCAGCATCGCGGCGGCCGTCTCGATCTGCTCCCAGTCGAGCCCGGTGGCGGCGACGACGGCGTCCCGGTCCAGGTCCTTGACGTGCGCCGCGTAGTCCTCGAAGCCGTTGGTGTGCCGCTCGACGAAGTCGCGGTCCAGCACGCTGCCCGGGTCGCGCTCCTCGGCGGCGAGCAGCAGGTGCCCGAACGCCTGCCAGAGCGCGAGATCGCCGCCCGAGCGGATCTGCAGGAACTCGTCGGCCAGCCGGGTGCCGATCCCGGTCATGCCGCGCACGTGCTGCGGGTTGTCGAACTTGAACAGCCCGGCCTCGGGCAGCGGGTTGATCGCCAGGATCCGGGCGCCGTTCTTCTTGGCGATCTCCAGCGCGGACAGCATCCGCGGGTGGTTGGTGCCCGGGTTCTGCCCGGAGATGACGATCAGCTCGGCCTCGTGCAGGTCGCGCAGCGACACCGAGCCCTTCCCGATGCCGATCGACTGGGCCAGCCCGACGCCGGTCGACTCGTGGCACATGTTCGAGCAGTCCGGCAGGTTGTTGGTGCCAAACGCGCGGGCGAAGAGCTGGTAGCTGAACGCGGCCTCGTTGGACGCCCGGCCGGAGGTGTAGAAGATCGCCTCGTCCGGCGAGTCGAGCGCCCGCAGGTGCTCGCCGATCAGCTCTAACGCGCTCTCCCAGCTGATCGGCTCGTAGTGCGTGCCGCCGTCGCGGCGGACCATCGGGTGCACCAGCCGGCCCTGGCTCTCCAGCCAGTGCGCGCTGCGGGTGCGCAGGTCGGCGATCGGGTGCCGGGCGAAGAACTCCGGCCCGACCTGGCGGCGGTCGCCCTCCCAGGCGACGGCCTTGGCGCCGTTCTCGCAGAACTCGGCGGTGTGCCGCTCCCCGGGCTCCGGGTCCGGCCAGGCGCAGCTCATGCAGTCGAAGCCGTCGACCTTATTCAGGCTGAGCAGGTTGCGCGCCGTCTTGACCACACCCTGCTCGGCCAGCGACCGCTGCATGGAGACGGCCACGGCCTTCGCCCCGGCCGCGCTCGTCTTCCGCTCGGTGACGCGGAGCTCGGACTCCTCGGTGTCGACCGGAGGATGGATGGGGGAGACGGGCACGAGTTCCTCACCTGCACAGACTTCAGCGTCGAACGACAACGACCTTCACGTCGAGCCTAAGCTCGCCCGGCCGCGGGCTCCCGTCGGAGGAAGGTGGGTCGGCTCACACGGAGCGCCCGGCCCTGTCCCTTATGGGCCGTACGGCGGCGAGTCGGGGTTCGTATGTCAGTCAGGTTGCCACTGCCGAACGGGTGTAAGCGCGCGGTTACATCTCCCTCGGATGTCTGGAAGATCCGCTTCGGGCGACCCACGATGGCCGCGACAGTCCGCTCCCCGAAAGGAACTCCCATGAGCAAGCGCCGCATCGCCGGAATCACCGTCGCCGGCCTGGCCGCCCCGCTGCTGATGCTGGGCCTCGCCGGCTCGGCCAGCGCCGCCGAGATCACCCCGATCGCCGAGTACGTCGACTCCACCGTCGCCGACCTGCTCTCCACCGTCGGTGGCGTGCTCGACGCGCTGGGCCTCGCCGCCTGATCCGGCCCCACCACACGCGCACGGCCGGCCCCCGGGTCCAGGGGGCCGGCCGTTCGTGTGTCCGCGCGGATCAGCCGGTCTCGACCGAACCGGTGACCGGCTCGGCCGGGGCGCCCGGCGCCGGGGCCCACGCCTCGTCGTCGAGCATCGGGCAGGCCAGCAGGTTCTCCGGGATGCCGAACGCGTCGACCAGCGTGCGGGCGTAGGGCCGCAACTCCCGGCACAGGTCGTTGACCAGCGGGCGGAGCGAGCGGGACTCGGCCGCGGTCAGCCGGCCGGTCTCCAGGTACCAGGCCCGCTCGCGGTCGATCACGCCGAGCACGTGCAGGTCGTAGACGCGCTCCAGCAGTGCCCGCACCCCGGCGTCGTCGATCCGGTCCAGCGCCGCGGCGAACGATCCCTCGACGAGCGTGTCGACGTGCGCGCGGGCCGCGGTCAGCAGCAGGTCCTGGTTGGCGTTGAAGACGGTGAACTCGTCGTTCCCGCGGCGCATCGCCGGTGCCAGGTTCCGGATCGCGGCGGCCAGGGTGTCGTCCCGGCGCACCCGCAGCAGCGTGCGGCGGCGCTCCCGGTCGGTCAGGTCCAGGCCGCGCAGCGGCAGCCGCCGGGCCGCCGAGGCCAGGCCGGTCCGCTCGGCGAGCACCCCGGCGAGCTGGCGCCCGAGCAGCGGGGCGATCTGCAGCGGATTGCCCTTGCGGATCGTCCGCCCGTAGTCCGACAGCAGTTCCTTGGCGAGCAGCTGCAGCAGCACCGTGTTGTCGCCCTCGAAGGTGGTGAACACGTCGGTGTCCGCCTTCAGCGCGGGCAGCAGGTTCTCCTCCAGGTAGCCGGCGCCGCCGCAGGCCTCCCGGCAGGTCTGGATGGTCTGCGTGGCGTGCCAGGTCGCGATCGCCTTGATCCCGGCCGCGGACTGCTCGAGGGTGCGCTGCTCGCGGGCGCCGACCGGGCCGGATCCGGGCGCCTGGATGTCGTGCATCCGGGCCACCAGGTCCTCCTGGGTGAAGTGCAGCGCGAAGGTGGTCGCCAGCGCGGGCAGCAGCTTGCGCTGGTGGGCCAGGTAGTCGAGGACGGCGATCTCCTCGCCGGTCGACGGGTTCGAGAACTGGCGGCGGCGCTCGCCGAACCGGACGGCGAGCGCGAGCGCCTTCTGGGTGGCCCCGCCCGCGCCGCCGGCCACCGAGATCCGGCCGCGGACCAGGGTGCCGAGCATGGTGAAGAACCGTGCCGTCTCGTTCTCGATCGGCGAGGAGTAGCTCCCGTCCTCGGCGACGTCGGCGAACCGGTTGAGCAGGTTCTCCCGCGGGATGCGGACCCGGTCGAAGCTCAGCCGCCCGTTGTCGACGCCGTTCAGGCCGGCCTTGCGGCCGTCGTCGCCGATCGTGACGCCGGGCGCGGGATGGCCGTCGGAGTCCCGGATCGGGACCAGGAAGGCGTGCACGCCGTGCGTGCCGGCGTCGGTGACGAGCTGGGCGAACACCACGGCCATCCGGCCGTCCCGGGCGGCGTTGCCGATGTACTCCTTGCGCGCCTGCGGGTAGGGCGTGTGCACCACGAACTCGCCGGACGCCCGGTCGTAGGTCGCGGTGGTGTGCAGGTGCTGCACGTCCGAGCCGTGCCCGGTCTCGGTCATCGCGAAGCAGCCGAGCAGCTCACCGTCGATGATCCGGCGCAGGTACCGCTCGTGGTGCCCGGCGGTGCCGAGCACCTGCACCGCGCCGCCGAACAGCCCCCACTGGACGCCGGCCTTCACCAGCAGCGACAGGTCGCCGTAGGCGAGCATCGCGAACGCGGTCACGACGCCGCCGACGTCGCCGCGCCCGCCGACCGACCGGGCGAACCCGCTGTGCGGCCGCCCGGACGCGGTCAGGATCTTGAGCGCCTCGGTGATCCGGGCGCGGTACTCCTCGGACGAGGCGTCCGGATCGGCCAGCACGCCGGCGGCGGCCAGCTGCTCGCGGGTCTCCCGCCGGACGTCGATCCACCGGCCGTCGACGACGTCGCGCAGGGCGTCGGCCGGGATCCGGTCCGGTGCGGGAAGGGTGCCGGTCGGGGTCGCCGGAGTTGTGGGGGTCATGGCTGAACCTCCTGCACGTGCGGTGCCAGGCCGGAGAGTCCGGACCAGGCGAGGTCGGTGAGGTGTGCGGTGAGCCGGTCGCGGGTGGTGCCGTCCGGGCGGGCCAGCCAGTCGTCGGCGGCCCCGCGGACCAGGCCGACGATCGCGTGCCCCCAGATCCGGGCGGCGGACGGCCCGTCGCCGCCGGTGACGCGGGCGCCGATCACTGCGGCGATCTCGTCGCCGATCACGGTGACCAGGTCGTTGACCGGGTCGGTGGTGCCGTCATCCCGGGCGGGGCGGCGGCCGGTCGCCGGGCCCTGGGAGAGCAGCGGGCGGTGCACCACGAAGCGGTAGAGCTCCGGGTCGATCTCGATCAGCCGCAGGTAGGCGTCGATGCCCGCGGCGACGGCGGCCCGCGGGCCGCCCTCCGGTGCGGTCAGCGCGTCGGCGGTGGCCCGCCGCACCTCGGTGAGCAGCACGTCGGCGACCGACTCGCAGATCGCGGTGTAGAGGCCGCTGCGGTCGCCGAAGTGCCGGTAGATGACGGTCTTGCTGGTGCCGGCCGCGGCGGCGATCTCGTCCATCCCGAGGCCGGCGCCCTGGTGGCGGATGGCGCCGATGGCGGCGGCGACGAGCTGGACGCGCCGCTGCTCGCGGTGCGCGTCCCACCGGCTGTCCCGCCTGTCCCGTCCTACCTTCACGAAACCAACAGTACCGTGTACCTTGAGTATCGGCTACCCGGTGGTAGTCACGACCACCAGCTCCTGCCCACGGTCCTACCCCAGGAGGGACGACCCCATGCCAGCCAGCACCCGGCGGGCCGCCGTCATCGGCGGCAACCGGATCCCGTTCGCCCGGGCCAACCGCGCGTACGCCGGCGCGTCCAATCTCGACATGCTCACCACCACCCTGGACGGCCTGGTGGCCCGGTTCGGGCTGGCCGGCGAACGGCTCGGCGAGGTCGTCGCGGGGGCGGTGCTCAAGCACTCGCGTGACTTCAACCTGACCCGGGAGGCCGTCCTGGGCTCCCGGCTGAGCCCGGCGACCGCCGCCTACGACGTGCAGCAGGCCTGCGGCACCGGCCTGGAGGCGACCGTCGCGGTCGCCAACAAGATCGCCCTCGGGCAGATCGAGTCCGGGGTGGCCGGCGGCGTGGACACCGCGTCGGACGCGCCGATCGCGCTGAACGACGACCTGCGCCGGGTCCTGGTCAAGCTGAACGCGGCGCGCACGCCGCTGGAGCGGCTGAAGCTGGTCGGGCAGCTGCGGCCGGGCCAGATCGTGCCGGAGATCCCGCAGAACTCCGAGCCGCGGACCGGTCTGTCGATGGGTGAGCACGCCGCCCGCACCGCGCTGGAGTGGGGCATCGGCCGCACCGAGCAGGACGAGCTCACCGTGCGCAGCCACCGCAACCTGGCGGCCGCCTACGAGCGCGGCTTCTTCGACGATCTCCTCACCCCGTACCTGAAGCTGACCCGGGACGACAACCTGCGCGCCGACTCGTCGCTGGAGAAGCTCGCGAAGCTCAAGCCGGTGTTCGGGAAGGGCCCGGACGCCACCATGACGGCCGGCAACTCGACCCCGCTGACCGACGGCGCCGCGCTGGTGCTGCTCGGCTCGGACGAGTGGGCGGCCGAGCACCGGCTGCCGGTGCTCGCGCACGTGGTGGACGCGGAGACCTCCGGCGTCGACTACGTGCACGGGAGCGACGGACTGCTCACCGCGCCGGTGTTCGCGGTGCCCCGGCTGCTCGAGCGCAACGGCCTGTCCCTGCAGGACTTCGACCTGTACGAGATCCACGAGGCGTTCGCCTCGGTGGTGCTGGTGCAGCGCAAGGCCTGGGAGGACGCCCGGTTCTGCAAGGAGCGGCTCGGCCGGGACACCCCGCTGGGCCCGATCGACGACGACCGGCTCAACGTCGCCGGCTCCTCGCTCGCGGCCGGGCACCCGTTCGCCGCGACCGGCGGGCGGATCGTGGCGACCCTGGCGAAGCTGCTGCGCGAGCGGGCCGACGCCGAGGGCCGCGACCAGCGCGGCCTGATCTCCATCTGCGCCGCCGGCGGCCAGGGCGTCGTCGCGATCCTGGAGGCCACCGCATGAGCGACTTCCTGGCGACCCTGTCGCACACCGGCATCGCCAAGCAGCTGGGGCTCCCGACGGTGCCGGTGCTGCGCCGGCACCGGCCGGGCGATCCGCTGCTGGCCGGTCCGGTCCTGGTGGCGTCCCCGGGCGCGGCCGACGGGCGGTTCGCGAAGGCGGTCGCCGCGCTCGTCGAGGAGAACGGGCAGCCGGCGCTCGCCGAGGCGGGCGAGGAGAAGCTGCACGGCATCGTCGTCGACCTGTCCGGGGCGCGGACGCTGGCCGATCTCGCCGCGGCCCAGCAGCTCCTCACCCCGGCGGTGCGCAGGCTGCGCCCGTCCGGCCGGCTGCTGCTGATCGGTGCCGAGCCGGCCGACGCGTTCGCGACCGGAGGTGCCGAGGCGGCCGCGGTGGCCCAGGCGCTGGACGGGCTGGTCCGCTCGGTCGCCAAGGAGCTGCGCGCCGGGGCGACGGCGAACCTGCTGGTCGTCGCGGAGGGCGCGGCGCCGGTGGCGATCGACTCGTCGGTGCGGTTCTTCCTGTCCGCGCGCTCGGCCTACGTCGACGGCCAGGTCGTGCACGTCGCCGCGCCGATCGGCGTGCTGCCCGAGCCGGCCGAGGTGGACGACCCGCACGGCGGGGAGCGGCCGCTCGCCGGCCGGGTCGCCGTCGTCACCGGGGCGGCCCGCGGGATCGGTGCGGCCATCGCCGACACCCTGGCCCGGGACGGCGCGACGATCGTCGCGGTCGACGTGCCGGCCGCCGGGCAGCGGCTCGCCGAGACGGCGAACCGCACCGGCGGCACCGCGTTGCAGCTCGACATCACCGCCGCCGACGCCGCCGACCGGCTGCTCGGGCACCTCGCCGAGCGGCACGACGGCGTCGACCTGGTGGTGCACAACGCCGGGATCACCCGGGACAAGCTGCTGGCGAACATGACCGCCGACCGGTGGGACGCGGTGCTGGCGGTGAACCTGGGCGCCCAGCTGGCGATCAACGACGCGCTGCTGGCCGACGGGTCGCCGCTGCGCGAGGCGGGCCGGGTGGTCTGCGTGTCGTCGCAGTCCGGGATCGCGGGCAACCGCGGGCAGACCAACTACGCCGCCTCCAAGGCGGGCGTGATCGGCATGGTGCGCACGCTGGCACCGCGGTTCGCCGAGCGCGGCGCGACGATCAACGCGGTGGCGCCCGGGTTCATCGAGACCGACATGACGGCGACGATGCCGCTGGCCACCCGCGAGGGCGGCCGCCGGATCAACTCGCTCCGCCAGGGCGGGCTGCCGGTCGACGTCGCCGAGACGATCGGCTGGTTCGGCCGTGCCGAGTCCGGCGGGCTGAACGGGCAGGTCGTGCGGGTCTGCGGCCAGTCCATGCTGGGGGCCTGAGATGACCGGGAACGCCGGGAACGCCGGCGCCACCGCGGTGACCGAGCTGTCCGGGGCGCCCGCGCTGGGCCCGCTCTACGCCGCCGCGGCGGTCCGGACCGTGCTGCCCGGCCGGGCCGGCAGCCTGCCGGACCGGGAGCTGGCACGCAGCGGGATCGTGGTCGACCCGGCCCACCTGGCCGACTACGCCCGGGTCTGCGGCTTCCGGATCGGCGACGCGCTGCCGGTCACCTATCCGCACCTGCTGACCTTCCCGCTGCAGGTCGCGCTGATGGCCGGCCGGTCGTTCCCGCTGCCGCTGCCCGGCCTGGTGCACCTGGCGAACCGGATCACCGTGCACCGGCCGGTCGCGGTGTCCGAGACGCTCGACGTGCGGGTGCGCGCCGAGCGGTTCACCGCGCACCCGAAGGGCGCGCAGGTCGACCTGGTGGGGACGGTGTCGGCGGGCGGGGCGACGGTCTGGGAGGGCCGCTCGACCTACCTGTCCCGCGGCGCGCGGGCGCCCTCCGGTGAGCCGGCCCCGGCGCCGCCGGAGCCGGCGGTGCCGACCGGCCCGGCCGCCGCGCTGTGGCGGGTGCCGGGGGACACCGGGCGTCGCTACGCGGCGGTCTCCGGTGACGTGAACCCGATCCACCTGTACCCGCTCACCGCGAAGGCGATGGGCTTCCCGCGGGCGATCGCGCACGGCATGTGGACGGCGGCCCGGGTGGCCGCGGCGCTGGAGGGCAGGCTCCCGGACGCGGTCGGCTTCGACGTCGCCTTCCGCAGGCCGCTGCTGCTCCCGTCGACCGCGGAGCTGGTGACCGCCCGCGACGGCGACGCGTGGCGGTTCGCGGTCCGCGGCGTCAGGAAACCGGAAGTGATCCATCTGGTGGGCCGGATCGGCCGCTAGGCAGGTACCGCCCGGCCGGGTGGACAGGTCGCACTCACCCGGCCGGGTGCATCTGGATCGGTCCATGAGCCGGTACAGCAACCGGAACCCGGTGACGTACGTCCATCCCTGTGTCCACCATTCGTCACCGGACACTCAGCAGGAGGTCATGATGAACACCACCGACAGCACCGCCACGCGGGCCGACGTCGAGGAGCACGAGGACGAGGGGAACATCGTCCGCGGCCTGGACTGACCCGCGCGGCCGGGCCCGGGCCGCCCCGGCTCTACTGTGGGAACCATGCTGGTCGAGCGCATGCGCCCGTTCACCTCCACGATCTTCACCGAGATCTCCCGGCTGGCCGCGCGGACCGGGGCGATCAATCTCGGCCAGGGGTTCCCGGACACCGACGGTCCGGTGTCGCTGCTGGCCGGCGCCGCCGCGAACATCACCGAGCACGGCCTCAACCAGTACCCGCCGGGGCCGGGCGTGCCCGCGCTGCGTGAGGCCGTCGCCGCACACCAGCGGCGCTTCTACGGCCTCGACGTCGACCCGGACGACGTGCTGGTCACCACCGGCGCGACCGAGGCGATCGCGGCGACCCTGCTCGGGCTCTGCGGTCCGGGCGACGAGGTGATCGTGTTCGAGCCGAACTACGACTCCTACGCGGCCACCGTCGCGCTGTCCGGCGCGACCCTGCGCCCGGTCCCGCTGCGCGCCCCCGGCTTCGACGTCGACGACGACGAGCTCGCCGCCGCCTTCTCCGGGCGCACCCGGGTGGTGCTGGTGAACACCCCGCACAACCCGACCGGCGCGGTGTTCACCCGCGACCGGCTGATCCGGATCGGCGAGCTCGCCCGCGCGCACGACGCGGTGATCGTGACCGACGAGGTCTACGAGCACATGACCTTCGACGACGCCCGGCACGTCCCGATGGCGACCCTGCCCGGGCTCGCCGACCGGACGCTGACGATCTCCTCGGCGGGCAAGACGTTCTCGGTGACCGGCTGGAAGGTCGGCTGGGTGCACGGCCCGCCGGAGCTGGTCGGCGCGGCCCGCGCGGTGAAGCAGTTCCTCACCTTCCACGGCGGCGCCCCGCTGCAGCCCGCGGTCGCCGAGGCGCTCGCCCTCGGCGACGACTTCTACGCCGGGATCACCGCCGACCTGACCCGCAAGCGGGACCTGCTCTCGGCCGGCCTGCGCGCCGCCGGGTTCGACGTGCTCACCCCGCGCGGCACCTACTTCGTGGTCGCCGATCCGCGCCCGCTCGGCCACGACGACGGCGTCGAGCTGGCCTGGAAGCTGCCCGAGCTGTGCGGGGTCGCGGCGGTGCCGGTGTCGGTGTTCTGCGCGTCCGGGGCCGGTGTCGCGGCGACCCGGCCGCTGGTCCGGTTCGCCTTCTGCAAGCGCGACGAGGTGCTCGTCGAGGCCGCCGAACGGCTCGCCGCCCTGCGACCCTGATCGGATCACCCTTTCGGCCTAGACTCCGGCCATGACGGATCAGCGGCCTGCGCAGCCGGGACGCCCGGTCGTCGGGCTCCCGGTGCGGGCGCTGCTGGCGTTCGTGGTGGTCGCGGCGAACGTCGGCGGCGCGGCCGTGGTGCTGGTGATCTCGGCGTTCGTGCTGCCCCGCGAGGAGCTGCTGGACGCGGCCGGGATCCGGCTGGTGAACCTGGTCGTGCTGGGGGCGTACCTGCTCCTCACGGTCCCGATCGGGATCTGGTTCGGCCGCCGCAAGCTGACCCTGCCCCGGCGCGCGACGGACCCCGCCCGGGCCGAGCGCAGGCTGGTGCTGCGCGGGCCGGCCCGGATCACCTGGATGATCGCCTTCCTGTGGTTGCTCGCCGCGGTGCTGTTCTGCCTGGTGAACCTGCGCTACTCGGGGCGGCTGGCGTTCTCGGTGACGGCGACCGTCGCGATCGGCGGGATCACCACCTGTGCGCTGTGCTACCTGCTGGTCGAGCGGATGCTGCGCCGGGCCGCCGCCCGGGTGCTGTCCGGGCGCCCGCCGGAGCGCCGGCGCCTGGTGACCGGGGTGATGCTGCGCTCGGTCGGCTTCTGGGCGCTGGGCACCGCCGTCCCGCTGTGCGGGGTGATGCTGGCCGGGCTGCTCGCGCTGGTCTACGGCGACTCGTCGCCGACCCAGCTGGCGGTGACCATGCTGGTGCTCGGCGGCACCGCGATCGGCACCGGCCTGCTCACCGCGGTCGGTGCGGCCCGGGCGATCGCCGATCCGGTGCTGACCGTGCGGCGGGCGCTGGCCCGGGTGCAGGACGGCGATCTCGACGTCCGCGTCCCGGTCTACGACAACACCGAGCTCGGCCAGCTGCAGGCCGGGACGAACGGCATGGTCGAGGGGCTGCGCGAGCGGGAGCGGATCCGGGACCTGTTCGGCAGGCACGTCGGCCGGGACGTGGCGGAGGCTGCCGCGGCCCGCGGCGACGGGATCCGGCTGGGCGGCGAGCTGCGGCCGGTGGCGGTGCTGTTCGTCGATCTCGTCGGATCGACGACGATGGCGGCCCGGCGGCCCCCGGAGGAGGTCGTGGCGCTGCTCAACCGGTTCTTCGGCGTCGTCGTCGAGTGTGTGGAGCAGGCCGGCGGCTGGATCAACAAGTTCGAGGGCGACGCGGCGCTGGCCGTCTTCGGTGCCCCGATGGACCTGGACGACGCCCCCGGTGCGGCACTGTCCGCGGCGCGCTGCCTGGGCAGGCGGCTGGCCGCCGAGATGCCGGAGATCGAGGCCGGGATCGGGGTCTCCGCCGGCGACGCCGTCGCGGGCAACATCGGCGATCCGCGCCGCTACGAGTACACCGTGATCGGCGACCCGGTGAACGAGGCGGCCCGGCTCACCGAGCTCGCCAAATCGGTCCCCGGCGGGGTCGTCGCGGCAACCCGCGCCGTCGACTCGGCCGGCCGAGAGGCCCGGCACTGGCGAGCCGGGACCGAGGTCACGCTGCGCGGTCGGGACTCCCCCACCCCGGTGCACACCCCGGTCGAGTCGCAGATCTCCCAGGTCAGAGGGAAATGATCAGCATCGTCCCGCCGAATACGATACCGGACGCGATCAGCGTGACCGTCGTGTAGCCGAGGATGTCGCGCATCTTCAGCCCGGCGATCGCGAGCAGCGGGATCGCCCAGAACGGCTGGATCATGTTCGTCCACTGGTCGCCGTAGGCGACGGCCATGATCGCGATCGACGGGTCGACGCCGATCCGCTCGGCGGCGTCGAGCAGCACCGGTCCCTGCACGGCGAGCTGCCCGCCGCCGGAGGGGACGAAGAAGTTCACGACACCGGCCGAGAGGAACGCGAACAGCCCGAACGTCAGCGGCGTCGAGATCGCGACGAAGGCGTCCGACACGACCTGGATCAGACCGGTGTCGGTCATGATCCCGAGGATCCCGGCGTAGAGCGGGAACTGGAGCAGGATCTCCCCGACGTTGGACGCCGAGTTCTTGGTCAGCGCGATCAGCTCCAGCGGGCTGGACACCAGGAGCAGGATCAGGCACAGGAACGACCAGTTGACGATGTCCAGGGTCAGGCCGCCGCCGGTCGCGAAGTGCAGCACCAGGTAGGCGAGCAGTAGCAGGCCGAGCGCGGTGGTGGTGATGCGGCTGACGTCCACCCGGTCGGCCGGGGTGCGGACGGTGGTGTCCACGGCGACATCGGCGTCGCGGGTGTCGCCGGTCAGCGGGGTGGTCCGGTCCCCGCCCCGGGGTGCCATGAGAAACAGCGCTGTGCCCACGACCAGCAGCGTCACCACGATCGCGGTCAGGTTCCACGCCGAGAACGTGGTGCGGATGATGGTGATCGTCTCGCCGAGCTGCTCGGCGACGAAGGAGCCGTCGGTCGCCGCGGTCAGCGGAGCCGATCCGGAGTAGCCCATATGCCATACGACGAACCCGGAGAACCCGGAGGCCACGAGCATCGGGAAGTGCAGGTCCATCCCGCGCTCGCGCCCGGCCGTCGCCACTTCGCGGGCCATCAGCGCCGCGACGATGAGCCCGAGGCCCCAGGTGATCAGCGAGGCGAGCCCCGCGATCAGGAAGACGAACAGGTAGGACTGCATCGGCGTGCGGGGGACGCGGGCCAGCGCCTCCAGCAGCCTGCGGACCGGCCGGGTGTGCGCCAGGATGTGCCCGAGCAGCAGGATCAGCGCCATCTGGGTGATGAAGTCGAGCAGCCCCGACAGGCCGTCGCCCCAGCCCGCGACGACCTCTACCGGCCCGGAGTCGGTGAGCAGCAGCGCGGCCAGCGCGGTCACGAACGTCAGGACGATCGCGAACACCAGCGCCGAGGGGATGAGCTTCTCGACGACGGCGTTCACCGGGCGCATCGCCCGTGACAGCGGGGTTCCGGACGGGGCACTCGTGCCGGATCGGGACATACGACGCACCACTCCTGTGTGGATCAATCAACCTGGTTGATGGAAGATACGGGGGGAACGCACGAATCGCTACGGGTGTGACTCCACATCCTCAGTCGCCCGGTGTGCCGGGCCACTACATGGCGAGTGCCACACCCGTCGGGCAGGATTCGGTGAATGAGCAGCGTCGCCGGAGAGTTCAGCGAGCAGACCACCGCCGCGATCACGCGGGCCCGCCGGCACTCGGTCGGGGATCTCCTGCACCGCACCGCCGCGCGGTACCCGGACCGGCCCGCCGTGGTCGACGGCGCCACCCGCTGGACCTTCGCCGAGTTCGACGCCGCGGTGAACCGCTGCGCCGCGGCGCTCACCGCGAGCGGTCTGGTCAAGGGTGACCGGCTCGCACTGCTCTCGCACAACTGTCGCCAGTTCGGCGTGCTCGCCTTCGCGACCGCCCGGCTCGGCGTCGTCCTGGTGCCGGTGAACTTCATGCTCGGCCCCGAGGAGATCGCCTACATCCTCGACCACTCGGGGGCGGTCGCGTTCGTCGCCGAGGACGCACTCGCCGAGACCGCCGAGAAGGCGCTGGCGCACTCGTCCGCCCCGGTCCGGGTGCGCGGCCGGATCGGGCTCTCCGGCGCGCCGGCCACCGGCAACTGGACCGACGTCGCGGAGTGGATCGACGGTGCCGGGGATCCGGGCGAGCCGGACGTGCGCGTCGGCGACGACGACCCACTGCGGCTCATGTACACCTCCGGCACCGAGTCCCGGCCCAAGGGCGTCGTGCTGTCGTCGCGCTCGCTGGTCACCCAGTACCTGTCCTGCATCGTCGACGGCGGGATGACCGCCGACGACGTGGAGCTGCACTCGCTGCCGATGTACCACTGCGCGCAGCTGGACTGCTTCTTCTCGGTCGACGTCTACCTCGGCGCGACCAGCATCATCGTGCCCGGGCCGGATCCGGCGACGCTGCTCGCCACGATCGCCCGGGAGAAGGTCACCAAGCTGTTCTGCCCGCCGACGGTGTGGATCTCGCTGCTGCGCCACCCGGACTTCGACTCGACCGACCTGTCCAGCCTGCGCAAGGGCTACTACGGCGCGGCCGCGATGCCGGTCGAGGTGCTGCACGAGCTGGCCCGGCGGCTGCCGGACGTGCGGCTCTGGAACTTCTACGGGCAGACCGAGATGTCCCCGCTGGCCACCATCCTGCGGCCCGAGGAGCAGCTGGAGCGGGCCGGATCGGCCGGTCGGGCGTCGCTGAACGTGGAGACCCGGGTGGTCGACGACGCCGGGGAGCAGCTCCCGCCCGGTGAGGTCGGCGAGATCGTGCACCGCTCCCCGCACGCCGCGCTGGGCTACTACAACGACGAGGAGAAGACCGCCGCCGCGTTCGCCGGCGGCTGGTTCCACTCCGGGGACCTGGGCGTGATGACGCCGGACGGCTACCTGTCGGTGGTCGACCGGAAGAAGGACATGATCAAGACCGGCGGCGAGAACGTGGCGTCGCGCGAGGTGGAGGAGGCCCTCTACCTGCTCGACGGCGTCGCCGAGGTCGCGGTGTTCGGCGTCAGCCACCCGCGCTGGATCGAGGCGGTCACCGCGGTCGTCGTCCCGCGCCAGGGGGTGACGCTCACCGAGGAGCAGGTGCACGCGCACGCCCGCGAGCGGCTCGCCGGGTACAAGCGGCCCAAGTACGTGGTGTTCGCCGACGCGCTCCCGAAGAACCCGAGCGGCAAGATCCTCAAGCGGTCCCTGCGCGACGCGCACGCCGACATCGCGGCCGAGCGGGGCTGAGCCTCAGACGCCTCAGACGCCTCAGACGCCTCAGACGGCTCAGGCGCCTCAGACGGCTCAGGCGCCTCAGACGGCTCAGACGGTGAACTCGGCCTCGACGGTCGCCTGCACCGTCACGTCGTCGGGCCGCAGCAGCTCGCCCAGGCCGTCCCCGGAGCTCTCCGGCGCAGCAGCGAACGAGAGGCCGACGGCTCGGGGCGACGGCCCGGGATGCGTGCCGAGCAGCCCGACGTCGGCGACCAGCCGGGGGCGGACCGGGCCGAGATCGAGCGCGTCGGCGTAGTCCTGGGCGCGCTCGCGGGCCTGTCGCAGCGCCTCCTGGCGGACCGCCCGCTCCAGCTCGCGCCGGTGCTCGGTGGCCAGGTCCCAGCCGATCCCCTGCACCGTGACGCCCTCGATCGCGCCGAGCGAGGACAGCCAGTCGCCGAGCCGGGCGACGTCGTCGAACTCGACCGAGATCGACACTGAGGCGTGGTACACCGCCGGGCGGGGCCTGCCCTTGTGCGAGGGCTGCTGGACCGAGGTGCGGACCTGGCCGACCACGTAGCGGCGGACCGGGCCGGCTTCCGGGTCGTGCCGGCCGCGCACGTCGGCCAGCGCGGCGGCGGCGTCCGCCTCGACCCGGGCGCGCACCGATCCCGGCTCGGCGCCCTGGGCGAGGACCAGAAGGTTCGCGGTGCCCCGCTCGGCGGGGACCTCCCGTTCGAACTCGCCGCGCACCCTGATCACGACCTCGCCCGCCGGTGCCTCTGCCATGAGCGCGAGGGTAGTGGCCGTCGGTCCCACCGGAACCGCCGGTGGTTTCGTCCATTCCGGACTTGCTGTTCGAGCATATGTTCCTCTCCGATGGAGGCATGACCGCGGTCATCGACGCCCCCGCCTCGCCCGACCCGCCTGCCGGCCCTGTTCGGCCTGCCGGCTCTGATCCGCCTGCTGCCGCCGATCTGTCGGCGGTGCCGGACTTGTACGCCGTGCGGGCTCGGTTCGAGCAGCTGGCGGCGGTGGTCGACGAGGTGTCGCCGGCGCCGGTGCTGGTGGACCGGATGATCGCGCTGGTCTCCGTGCGCAACAGTGTGGAGGCGGCGTTGGCGGCGACCGAGCTGGCGTTCGCCCGTCGCCGCGCCGCCGACAGTGCAGCCGTGATCGACCCGGAGCGGCTCGAGCGCAGCATCGGCGCCGAGATCGGGCTGGCCGGCCGGGGCTCGCCGACGATCGGGCGCAACCGGATGCGCACCGCACGGGATCTGCACGACGGTCTGGGGCATGTGCGCGGCCTGTTCGCGGCGGGGGAGCTCGACGGGTACCGGGTGTCGATCGTGGCCGGTGCGTCCTCCCATCTCGATGCCGGGCAGCGGGCGGAGGTGGATCGGCGGCTGGCCGGGCACGACATCGCCCGGCTCGGGCCGGCGCGGTTGCGCAGCCTG